>CAIYGQ010000307.1 GCA_903925745.1 uncultured Actinomycetes bacterium
CCGCCGCCGGCGCCGCCCTCGCGGCGGGCCTTGCTGCGGGCCAGAAGGTGCTCGGGGATCTCGGTCAACGCTGCCTCCGCGACGACGAACTTCGCGACTTCGGTTCAAGTGGTCCCAGGGGGGACGAACGGACGCCACTCTATGCATTCCGACCCGCTCCCGACGAACCAGGGTGAATGTGCCACCTCGCCGCCGGGCGTGGTAGACCTTGCCCTGTCGCCGAGTGCCCGTTCCCGGGTCCCCGGTGCCTTGTGAGTAGTTTCACAAGTCGTTAGGTTCGGACAATCATCATCGTGAAGGTCGACGGAGGTCGTCGGTGGTCGCATTCCTGGTGTCGCTGATCGTCACAGCGGCGCTCATCGCACCCATCTTCCCGTACGCCAAGCGTCGCCCTGTCGGCACGCCGGTCACCTGGGGCGAGGCGGCGGTCGCCGGTACGTTCATCTTCTTCGTCCTCTTCTGGATCTACGGCGTCGTGCCCCACCAGTTCCTGACCTGGGCCGACTCCGAGCTGAGCTGGCGCCCCGACCGCATCTGGTTCGGCCCCGGCGGCCAGATCACCCTGCCGGTCGTCGGCTGGTCGCTCCAGACCCCGTGGTTCCCGATGACGGTCTCGGCGCAGATCTTCCGGGACATCATCGCCACCGTCATCTACGTGGTGTTCCTGGGCGGGCAGATCTGGATGTGGGCCTGGTGGCAGAAGCGCGGCGAGCGCGCCTCGGCCCAGAAGGCCATCGAGCCCGTCACGTCGTACGGCCGTCCGCTGATGAAGCGGGCCTGAGGAGCTCTGGACCATGGGTGTCACCGACGCCAACCCGCCGCTCCCGGAGTTCCGGGACGACTACGTCCTCCAGGAGGTCGACGCCGACTACCTGGCGAAGGCCGTCAAGCCGAAGCAGTTCATCCACATCGACCAGTCCGAGTGCATCATGTGCGAGGGCTGCGTGGACATCGGCCCGTGGAAGTGCATCCACATGGTGCAGCCGTCCGCCATCGAGGAGTCCGTCGGCGTCGACCGGCCCGGCCTGGACCCCTCTGACCACACCGTCTTCCTCATCGACGACGACGTGTGTACCCGGTGCGCGCTCTGCGTGGACCGGTGCCCGACGGGCGTGATCATCCTCGGCAAGATCGGCGACCCCGCGGCCGCCGGCGACGCCCATCAGCGGACCTCCAGCCACGGCTACGGCTACGGCATGCGGCTCGCCTAAGCAGTTCAACGCAGCGCAAGTTCAGAGATTCGACGGCTCAGGACACAGAGGAGTAGGAGTACCCCGTGGCCAAGACGATGCAGGGCTCACCCGGCAAGAAGTTGCAGGACCGCGTGAACGACGTGGTCGACGCGACCCAGAGCTCACAGGCCTGGAACTCGATCTTCCGGCCGGGCTCGATCTTCCGCAAGGGCTACTCCGACAGCCCCCGGAACCGGTCCTACGTGATCATGAACTCGGTGCTGTACCACCTGCACCCGGTCAAGGTGAAGCGCCACGCCGTCAAGGTCAGCTACACGCTGTGCCTGGGCGGCCTCAGCTTCTTCCTGTTCATCATCCTGACGGTGACGGGCATCTTCCTGATGTTCTTCTACCGCCCGACGGCGGCGCAGGCCTGGGACGACATCTACGCGCTCCAGACCTCGGTCACCTTCGGCCTGCTGGTCCGCAACATGCACAGGTGGGGGGCGCACCTCATGGTGCTGTCCGTCTTCCTGCACATGGCGCGGGTCTTCTACCACGGTGCCTACAAGGCACCTCGAGAGTTAAACTGGGTCATCGGCGTGGTGCTCCTCACGCTGACCCTGCTGCTCTCGTTCACCGGCTACCTGCTCCCGTGGGACCAGCTGGCGCTCTGGGCCGTGACCGTGGGCACCAACATGATGGGGTACACCCCCGTCTTCGGTGGCCAGGTGCGGTTCGTCCTCCTCGGCGGCGCCGAGATCGGCACGAACACCCTCTTGAGGTGGTACGTGCTCCATGTGCTCTTCTTCCCGTTCATCACCGTCATCTTCATGGCCATCCACTTCTGGCGTGTCCGGAAGGACGGCGGCATCTCCGGTCCCCTGTGACCCTTCGTTAGTTCACGTCCCCGCGCGACACAGAGCGAGCAACCACCATGACCGAGGTACCAGAACACCTCCTGAAGCGGGCCCAGGCGGCCAAGGAGAAGGCGGCCGCCAAGGCCGCCGAGTCCGCGCCTGCGGCCGAGGCGCCGGCCGAGGCCGCGTCCGAGGGGGCGAGTGACAGCCGTATCCCCGCCCACCTCCTGGAGCGGTCCAAGTCGGCGAAGGCCAAGAAGGCCGGCGCCAGCGTCGACGCCCCGGCCGAGACCGGTGGCGGCACGGCCGTCGCGACCGTCCCTGCTGCCGGCGGCGCCGTGGCCACCGCAGGCGGCCCGCCGCTGGCCGCCGGACCCGGGGGTCACACCCAGCGGCTCCTGACCGTCGTCAAGTCCGGCTCCATCCAGGACGTCAAGGCCAAGCCGCAGGACAAGG
>CAIYGQ010000308.1 GCA_903925745.1 uncultured Actinomycetes bacterium
CGGTGACCTGCCCAGCCATCTCGACGATGCGACGCAGGCCGCCGTCCGCCAGACGGCCCTGGATGCGCTTGAGCTCCAGCTGCATCACCTGGCGGAGCTTCAGGTCCAGGGCACCGAGCGGCTCGTCGAGCAGCAGGGCCGCCGGATGGTTGACCAGGGCGCGGGCGAGCGCGATGCGCTGCTGCTGGCCGCCCGAGAGCTGGTTGGGCCGACGCTCCGCCATGTCCGGGAGTCGGACGACCTCCAGCATCTCCATGACCCGGGTGCGGACCTGGTCGGCCGGCACCTTGGCCGTCCGCAGGCCGAACGCGACGTTGTCGAAGATGCTCATGTGCGGGAACAGGGCGTAGTTCTGGAAGACGGTGTTCACGTCCCGCTTGTACGGCGGCGTGTTCGACACGTCTGCACCCTCGAGCAGGATCCGACCGGAGGTCGGCGTCTCGAACCCGGCGATCATGCGAAGGGTGGTGGTCTTGCCACACCCCGACGGTCCGAGCATCGAGAAGAACTCCCCCGAGGCGATCGAGAAGTCGGCCCGCTCCACGGCCACGTAGTCACCGAAGTGCTTGGTGACACCGTCCAGCTCGATCGTGTTCACACCCTGGCCGGCCACTGGCTGGTACCAACTCCCCCGGATCCGGGCACCCGTGCCGCACACCCGGTGGGTGGGCCGGACGGGTGACGCTCGACACGACCTTCCTAGCAGTCCGGGGATCCTGACACCGGTCACGGAGTGTCTGCAAGCGATTCCGTGGTGAGTTCACACTCCTGAAACGGAATTGTGCGATCCGGGATGCACGAGCGATGGATTCCGTGGCAGACTGCCCCCGTCCACGGTGACGGACGCCACCCGGGCCGGCCTCGGGGCCGGGCGCCCGACGGCGGAGGAGCCCCGGGACGCACAACACCGGACGGCAGGACCGGCACAGGACGTGCACGGGACCGGCCCACCATGATTGACGGAGGGAACGTGGCAGGACGGAACTTCATCGGGGGGCAGTGGCGGGACGCCGCCGGCGGGGCGACCGACGACGTGGTCGACCCGGCGACGGGTCAGGTCATCGATCAGGTCGCCTCGAGCGATGCGACCGACGTCGACGCCGCCGTCTCGGCCGCCGCCCGGGCGTTCGACACCTGGAGTCGGACCACGCCCCGCGAGCGCTCCGAGAAGCTGCTCGCGCTGGCCGACGCCGTCGAGGCGAACCTGGACGAGTTGAAGCGACTCGAGATGGTGAACGTCGGCAAGCCCGTGTCGATCATCGACTTCGAGTTCGACCTGACCGTCGACAACCTGCGGTTCTTCGCCGGGGCCGCCCGCACCATGCAGGCCCAGGCCGCCGGCGAGTACCTGGAGGACCACACCTCCATGCTGCGACGTGACCCGCTCGGCGTCTGCGTCGGCATCGCGCCGTGGAACTACCCGCTCAACATGGCGGTCTGGAAGCTGGGCCCGGCCCTCGCGACCGGCAACACGTTCATCCTGAAGCCGAGTGAGCTGACCCCGCTCACCGCGTTGAAGCTCGCCGAGATCTCCGCGGACATCTTCCCCGAGGGCGTCTTCAACGTCGTGACCGGCCAGGGAGAGACGGCCGGCGACGCACTGGTGCGCCATCCGCAGGTCGCCATGGTGTCGATCACCGGGGACGTGCACACCGGCAAGCTCATCGCCCGGAACGCCGCCGACACGCTCAAGCGGGTCCATCTGGAACTCGGCGGCAAGGCGCCCGTGGTGGTCTTCGACGACGCCGACGTCGAGGCGCTCGTCGGCACCCTGGCCGAGGCCTCGTACTACAACTCCGGCCAGGACTGCACCGCCCCCTGCCGGGTGATCGCCGGCCCGGGTGTCTACGTCCGGGTGGTCGGCGACCTGGCGGCCGCCGTGGGCGACCTGGTCGCCGGGGACCCGTCGGATGCGGCCACGGCCGTTGGGCCGGTCGTCTCCGCCGACCAGCAGCAACGGGTGGCGGGCATGGTCGCCCGGGCCGTCGAGGCGGGCGCCGAGGCGGTCGTCGGGGGCAACGTGCTCGACCGACCCGGCTTCTTCTACGCACCGACGGTGGTGGCCAACCCGTCGCAGGACGCGGAGATCGTCCAGCGGGAGGTGTTCGGCCCGGTCGTCTCGGTGCAACGCTTCGCCGACGAGGACCAGGCACTCGCGTGGGCCAACGGCGTCGACTACGGCCTGGCGGCCTCGGTGTGGACCCAGGACGTGGGCCGCGCCATGCGGATGGCGAGCCGCCTCATGTTCGGCACGGTCTGGGTGAACGACCACATCCCGATCGTGTCGGAGCTGCCCCACGGCGGCTTCAAGCAGTCCGGCTACGGCAAGGACATGTCCCTGTACGCGCTCGAGCACTACACCGAGCTGAAGCATGTGATGGTGAAGATCTGATGAGCAACACGACCGACA
>CAIYGQ010000309.1 GCA_903925745.1 uncultured Actinomycetes bacterium
CAGATCCCCACGAAGACCGCGCTGTTCCTCGTGGAGGGCGTGGTCGAGCAGGACACCGGGACCTCCGCGCTCGACCGGGTCGGGGGGCTGGCCCGCCGGTCCGGCTTCTTCGGGTTGCTGTTCCTCCTGCCCGCCCTGAGCCTCGCCGGGATCCCCCCGTTCTCGGGGTTCGTCGCGAAGCTGGGCCTCGTCGAAGCCGGCTTCGGGTTGGCCGAGTGGGCGATCGTCGGGGTGGCCGTGGCCGCCTCGCTGCTGACGTTGCTGTCGATGGTGAAGATCTGGACCGGGGTGTTCTGGGGGGATCCCCAGCCCCACCCGCGTGGTCGGGTCGGGATCGTCCGTCACCACCGGCTGATGGGCGCGGTCACGGCGGTGACGGTGGCGCTCGGCCTCGCCGTCGCGGTGGCGGCCGGGCCGATCTGGCGGTTCTGCGAGCGCACCGCCGCCGACCTCGTCGCGTCGGCGCCCGAGCGGGGCGGTGACCGGTGAGGGTCCCGATGCGGCGCGTGACCGGCGCGGTGGCGCTGGCCGCCCTGTGGGTCGCGCTGTTCGGCGAGGTCAGCGTGGCCAACGTCGTCGCCGGCCTCGTGGTGGGGGCTGTGCTCGTCGTCGCGTTCCCGCACCGTCGGGCCCCGGTGGCCCACCGCATCGCCCCGTGGGGGGTGGTCCGGCTCCTCGCCCGGCTCGCGGTCGACCTCGTCGTGTCGAGCACGCAGGTGGCGCTCGCGGTCCTCCGCCCCACGCCGGCCCGCCTGCGCACGGCCGTGGTCCGCGTGCGCCTAGCCTCGGACTCCGAGCTGGTGCACACGATCGTGGCCGACCTCATCACCCTCACGCCCGGCACGCTCACGCTCGACGTGCGCCGCGACCCCGCCGACTGCTTCGTGCACGCGCTGGGGGCCGACCCCGACGCGGTCCGGGCGTCGGTGCAGGACCTGGAGCGGCGGGTGCTGCGGGCGGTGATCCCCGGGCCCGCCGCGCCCGATGCCGACGCCCGGTCGGGGACGCCGGAGGTGGACCGGTGAGCGTGACGGCGGCGACCGGGTTCCTCGAGGTCGTCACCTCCGGGTGCCTGGCGGTCCTGGCCGGGTCGCTGCTGCTGGTGGTGGCGTTCGTGCTCCGTTCCCGCGGTCTGGTGGAGCGGGCCCTCGGGCTCGACGTGATGCTCGCGGTCGCCCTCAACGGCGTCGCGGCCACGATCGTGATCACCGCCGACCCCGACCTCGTGGTCCTGGCCGTCCTCGTCGCGGTGCTCGGCTTCGTCGGGACCGTCACCGTGTCGCGGTTCGTCGAGCGACGGGGGAACCGGCTCACCGAGGAGGACCGGTGATGGCGACGGCGACGGTGACGGGGACGGTCCTCGACGTCGTGGCCGCGTCGCTGCTGGTCGTCGGGACCGCGTTCACGGCGATCGCCGCGGTCGGACTGTTCCGGATGCGCGACCTCTACGGCCGGATCCACGTCGCGACCAAGCCGGCCACCCTCGGCGTGGCGCTCACGCTGACGGCGGCGATGCTCCAGGTGCCCTTCGGGGCGCGTACCCTCCAGCTCGTGGTCGCACTGGTCTTCCAGTTCTGGGCGATCCCTGCCGGCAGCCACATGCTCGGCCGGGCGGCGCGGGCCGCCGGGGTGGCGCCGGCGGTGCCCGACGTCGTCGACGAGTACGGGGACGGCGACGCCGGTGCCTGACCCGGTGCCCGGTCCCACCGACGACCCGGCGATCGACCCCGTGCTCGAGGTCGCCACGTTGGGGACTCCCTGGCCCACGGTCGATCCCTTCCTGTTCTGCGTCCACCACCTCGACCACTACCCGCCCGGCG
>CAIYGQ010000310.1 GCA_903925745.1 uncultured Actinomycetes bacterium
ACCAACCTGATCCGGGAGAACAAGGTCCGGCAGCTGCGCAACATCCTGGCCACCGGCCAGGAGGCCGGGATGATGGTGCTCGAGCAGCACCTGGCCTCGCTCGTCGCCGCCGGCACCATCACCTACGAGGACGCCGTGAACTCCTCGGTGCACCCCGAGGACATCGCCGGCCTGGCCGCCAGCGCCCGCTAGGCCGCCCCGGCCGTCGGCCGGGTGGAGGGCCGACGACCACGAGGGGGGTCTACGTGAGCGACGAACCGCAGGGACCGGGGTGGTGGTACGCGACCGACGGACGGTGGTACCCGCCGGAGATGCACCCCGACCACCGGCCGGACCCGGAACCGCCGCCGCCGGAGCCCCCGCCGGTCGTGGCGCCGGTCGTGCCGCCGGGGTGGTCGCCGACCGGCGCGGCGGTCCCGCCGTCCGGGCCGCCGCCCACCGCCGCTCCGACCGGAGGCTGGACCGACGCCCCGGCTGCGGGCGTGCCGCCCTCCCTGGGCGTCCCGCGGGCCGCACCACCGCCCCGCGGTCGGTCCACCGGCAGGGTCGTGGCGATCGTCCTGGCGATCGTCCTGTCGATCCTCGGCGTCCTGGTCCTGCTCGGGGTGCTCCTCGGGGTCGGTGTGTTCGCCACGCAGGACCTGGCCACCGACGCCACACCGGACGCCTGCCGGGTCGAGCGGGACACGCTGGAGACCGCCCGCTCGGCGGCGGCGGTGACCCCGGACCCCGCCGACACCCAGGCGGACTACCTGGCCGGTCCGCTGCTGTTCTTCCAGCCGGACGGCCAGCGCCTCCCCGACACGCTCGCCGACGTGAACGCCCAGGACTGCCCGCCGCTGGGCCCGCCGTGAGGGCAGGATCACCGACCCGGGGCACGGCGTCTGCTGTGATGCAACCGTGAGCGCCACCGGCTGGGTCCTGTTCGTGGCCGCGCTGCTCCTGGCCGCGCTCGTCGGCTCGTTCACCGGCGTGGTGATCGACCGCATGCCCTACCGGCGGGACGAACCCGACCAGTTCGGCGACCTCTGGGGCGCCCGCACCTGGCGGGAGGTGGCCGGTGGTCGCAGCCGCTGCGACGCCTGCGAGGCGCCGGTCCGCAGCGTCGACAACGTCCCGGTCGCGTCGTACCTGGTTCTGCGCGGCCGTTGCCGGAGCTGCGGCGAGCGCATCCCGGTGGTCGTCCTGCTCGTCGAGCTGGCGGTGCCGACGCTGTTCGCCCTGGCGTTCTGGCGCCTGGGGTGGAGCTGGGCGCTCCTGCCCGTAGCCGTCCTGATCCCACCGGCGGTGGCGCTCGCCGTGATCGACCTGCGGACGCTCATCGTCCCCACCCGCATCATCTGGCCCACGTTCTTCGTGGAGGTCGCGGCGTGCGCGCTGGCCGCAGGCCTGCTGGGCCGCTGGGACCTGCTGGTCGGCTGCGCCGTCGGGCTGGCCGTGTTCGCCGGGCCGCTGTTCGCCATCTGGTTCATCCACCCCCGGGGGATGGGCTTCGGCGACGTGCGCCTGGCCGTCCTGGTGGGGTGGACCACCGGCTTCTACGCCGACGGCTCGGTCGGCGGCGCCCTGCTGCTGACCGCCGTCGCCCTGTTCCTCTCGGCCGTCCTGGGCGTGGTCATCGGCATCGGGGCCCTGGGGGCCCGTGGCCGGAGGGCGCAGGTGCCGTTCGGGCCCTCCATCGTGCTCGGCGCCTACCTGACGATCCTGTTCGCCGGCCCGATCCTGTCGGGCTTCGGCGCGACCGCCACCGGAGCCTGAGCAGCCCCTTGGGAACAGGGGCATCTGCCCCTAGGCTGTCGTTGACACTCCGACCGGGGGTCCGTGAGGCTGGTCGGGTCCACGACCCGCAGGGGCCGGGCCGCACGGCCCGCCGACCCCCCGCCGCACAGGGAGCGACAACACGGATGGTGCTGCGTCGTCACACGCAGCTGGGGACCGACCGCCGGTGGTCCCGTCGCGTCCCCGACCGGGGCGGCCAGGCCGGCGTCGGGCTGGTCGAGTCGATCGTGGCCGTGGCCCTGCTGTCCACCGTGATCCTGGCGCTCGCCACCGGGATGCTCTCGCTGCTCGGCACCAGCCGGGCCAACGCCGAGACCCAGAAGCTCCAGAGCGCCGTCACCGCCTGGACCGAGGCGCTCAAGGTGGTCCCGTACCAGGACTGCGCCACCGCCGCCGCCTACGACCTGTCCGCGCCGCCGGTCGGCTGGGCCGTGCCCACCACCGGGACCGCCCGGGTCACCGCCGTCGAGCACTGGCAGCCCGGCCAGGCCGGGTTCGGGTCGTTCGTGGCCGCCGGGCCGGCCTGCACCACCGACACCGGCGTCCAGCGACTGACCGTGCAGGTCACCGCCGACGGCACCAGCGTCGACGCCCAGATCGTGCTGCGCCGACCCGACGGATACGGGCCGTGACCGGCACCGGGGCCCGGCGGGGCCGCCGCGGTCAGCGGGGCGCCACCCTGCTGGAGGTCCTGCTGGCCTCGGCCATCGGGATCCTGGTCGGCGTGCCCATGCTCAGCTGGGTCAACACGACGATCCGGTCGACCGCCACGGTGACCGACCAGCTGGGTCGGTCCAACGAGGTCGGACTGCTCAACACCTACTTCCCGCGCGACGTCGCCGGTGCCCGCTCGGTCACCTCGGCCAGCCAGATCTCCACGCTCGAGGACTGCGGTGCCGGACCGGGCTCGGGCGGCCGGGTGGCGCTCGTGCTCATCAGCGCCGGGAACGACCCGCAGCGGATCGTCTACACCGAGGCCCCCGGGTCGGCGTCGGCCGCGTCCTCCAGCCTGTGGCGGCGAACCTGCGACCCCACCGACGGCACGGTCACCTCCACCACCGAGCTGTTCCGGAACCTGACCACCGGCGCCACGGCGGCGTCGTGCCCGGGCTCGGTCGCCGCCGGCTGCGGCCCCGGGGTGACCCAGGTCGAACTGTCGGCCACGCCCGCCGTCACCGGGACCCCGGTGGTCGTCCGGGGCACCCGCCGGGCGACCGACGCCTCCGGCGGTGCCGACGACCCGACCCGACCCGGGCAGCGTCCACCCATCGCCAAGGCGGTCGTCACGCCGTTCAAGGGCTACCGCGACACCGTGTTCACCATCGACGCCCGATCGTCGATCAACCAGACCAGCGGCGACCCGCTCACCTTCACCTGGACCGACCCGCCCGGCGCCGTGTGCAACCCGGTCGACGGTGACCCGGCCGTGCGCGCCTGCACCTTCGACGCCGTCGGCGTGGTGGGGGTCGGCCTGAGCGCCGGCGACGGTCGCAGCACCGGCAACGCCACCGTCAACGTGGAGGTCCTCAACCGCTCGCCCCAGGCCGCCGACCCCGAGGTGACCCCGCTGTCGGTCCGGGTGGGGGAGACCGTCACCCTGCGCGACCTGGGATCCACCGACCCGGACCCGGACCCGCTCACCTTCACCTGGGACCTGGGCGACGGGTTCACGCCGGTCCAGGGTCCGGAGGCGCAGGTGGTCGTGCCGGCGGGGGTCGAGCTGGGCGACCGCCAGGTGCGCCTCACCGTGTCCGACGACCGGGGTGGCTCCGACACCGTGTTCGCCTCGGTGACCATCGCCCCCGCCGACGGCGGCGGCGTGGACCTGCCGGTGCTCGTGGTGAGCCCCGCACCGGTGCTGGTCGGCGGCAACCCGCGGCCGCTGCTGGGCGGCGTGGGGCCGGGCCGGACCATCTCGGCCACGCTCGGGCTCCGGGCCGACGCCCCGCCCGACGTGAACCGGGTGGCGCTGTTCCGTGCCGGCCAGCCCTCGCCGCTGGCCAACTGCCCGGGCACCGGACCGTCGTGCCCGCTGGAGTTCCTGGCCGGCGACTCCGGCGACTTCGACCTGGTCGCCTACTCGACCACCCCCGAGGGCGCGCCCGTCGAGCGGGAGCGGTACCGGTTCCGGGTCGGCCGGGTGCCGACCGCCGTCGTCCGGATCACGGCCACCGGTGGCACCGTGCCGAAGGTCGTCACCTTCACCTCGGCCGACTCGACCGACCCCGACGGCATCATCGTCTCCCGCCGCTGGGACTTCGGCTGCGGCAACCCGTCGTGCACCTCGGCCGACGTGGCGCCCGTCCACACCTTCCAGAGCCCGGGCACCTTCACCGTCACCCTCACGGTGACCGACACCGACGGGCTGGTCAGCACCTCCTCCACGGTCGTGCAGGTGGCGGGACCGTGAGCCCGGCCCGCGCCCTGGAGGTGCTGCGCCGCCGGGCGGCGGCGCGCCGCACCCAGGACGGCTACGCGCTCATGATCGCCTTGGGGGTGATCGCGCTGACGTTCCTGACGATCATCGCCCTGCTCGGCCTGGCGCTCACCACCTCCCGCGTGACGACGGTCCAGCGGGAGGCCAACACCCGCAACCGGGCCGCCGACGGTGCGCTGGAGGCGGCGCTGGTCGCGGTCGCCGACGGCGTGGACGAACCCTGCGAGAGCGTGCCGACCGGGTCGCAGCTCTCCTTCGACGCCGGCGGCGACCCCGTCGACGTGACCGTCGAGTGCGTCACCGGCACCGGGGCCGACCTGGTCGACGACCCCGACGCCGACTTCGGTGGCGACGACGTATTCGTGGCCGACCGGTCCCAGGGGGCGCTCCGCCACGGCGAGGGTCCGCCGCTGCGCTTCGACGCCGACGTGTCGGTCCGTGGCGGGGCGACGTCCAACGCCACCGGCGCCGGGCCGGCCTACCGGATGCTCGGCCAGTACCGGCAGGGCCTGGCCGGGGTGGGCGTGGCGAACCAGGCCTCGACCGACTGCGGACCGCTCGTCACGGCCGACGGTCCCCAGCGGGTCGCCGACCGGAACGACACGCCCGAGTGCGGGGTCGTCCAGCCCGACGGCACCCCGCTCCTCGACGCGCCCCTCCCGCGGGACCAGCTCCGCTCGCCGCTGCGCACCAGCGTGAACATCACCTCCGCCACGTGCGCCACCGACTTCACCCCCGGCTACTACGACCCGGCGGCCGTGCGGAAGCTCAACCAGCTGTTCCGGGACTGCGCCGGTGCGACGTTCGTCTTCGCGCCCGGTGCCACGCCGGTCGACAGCGTCTACCAGTTCGACGCCAACGACCCCGACGCCGGCGCCGACCGCAGCGCGCTGGTCCTGGACAACCCCGGCGTGACGGTCGTGTTCGGCGTCGCCGCCTCCGGCGGCGCTGGTGCGCCGCTGTGCGACCGGTCCGCGTCCGGCTCCAGCGTCGAGCTGACCGGCCGGACGGCGCTGCGCCACCGGGCGGGCCGGCTCGCCGTCTGCCCCGCCAACGGACTGGCCGCCGTCACCCAGATCCCCAACGCGGCACTCGCCCCGGTCGTGACGGTCACCTCGTCGCAGTTCACGCCGACCGCGGCCGTGACCAGCCCCGGCACGCCCGCCTACGGGACGTTCCCGCAGACCTGCCTGTTCAACAACCCCGCCGGCGCGTGCCGCACCCGCAACGTGCAGTTCACGACCACCAACCTGCCGGACACCACGATCGAGCAGCTCGACCTGAGGTTCAATTCCGTCGAGACGCCCAAGACCCAACCCCAGGACCGCAACGTGCTGGTCCAGGTGACCAACGTGCGCGCCCCCGGGTCCAACGTCACCTGTGCCTACTCCGCGCTCGGCCGCACCCCAGGGCTGGGCACGGCGATCGACCTGGGCGCGTGCGCACCGTCGCTGGTGGGCAAGCCGGCGTCGGTGCTGGAGGGGGCGCGCTTCAGTGTCACGGTCCGGGTGGGCACGGCCACGGCCGTCGTCCTGGGCCCGCAGGTGCGGCTGGGGATCTGGGACCTGCGTCTGCAGGTCAACCCCGAGCAGGCCCAGGGGTCCGCGGCGACGGTCACCGGGTGGGGCGGCGACCCGTCGGGTGCGCTCGTCTACGCCGACACGCTGGTCACGCCGTTCACGGCGGCCACCGGCGCGGTGCCCGCCGATGCCCTCAAGTACGGCTCGTGGGCCGTCCCCAACTCCACCCGCACCGCCAGCGTCACCGACCTCCAGCTGGTCGACGCCGACGTGCGCGACCGCAATGTGGAGCTGTCCTCGCTCGACCTGGTGCTGGCGAGTCAGCAGCCGACCGTGGCGGTGGAGGCGTACCCGACCGCCAGCGCCGTGTCCGATGCCGGCGACGGGTCCAAGCTGGCCGTCCAGTTGACCCGGGCCGGCACGCCTGTGTGCAGCTTCGACCTGGCCGGCTACGGCCGCTCCAGCCGGCCCGTCCGGATCGACCTGTTCGACCAGCCGGGGTGCGCCGCCGCGTTGCTCCGTTCCGGCGACCTCACCGGGCTCGACGTGTCCTTCACCTACACGCTCGGCTGCGCCAGGTTCACCCCGGCGCTCAACCCCAACGGCACCCCCCAGCCGGTCTTCGACCAGGCCGGCAACTGCCTGACCGTGCGCGTCCCCGACCTGGGGTTCGTCGGACTCGAGGCGACCACCGACGTGGTGACCGTGCCACCCCCGGCGTCGGAGCTGACCGTGGACGCCGACGGCAGCGGTGGCCCGCTGGCCGCTGCGACCATCTTCGGCGACGTCCTGCTGGGCGGGTCCGACCTGAACCTGCGCTGGTCCGGCGGGGCGCCGGGAGCCGGTCAGTCGCTGTCGTCGCCGCTCGTGGTCGGGAACCTGCAGGTCGGCCGCCTGAAGAGCGCCGTCGACGCCGGCGCGTCGGTCGGCACCGTGTGCTGCTACCTGCCCAACCCCCGGCAGGGCCGGCTGCAGGCCGTGATCGACGGGACGCCGTGGGCCGAGACGCTCGTCGAGGTCGACTCGATCGACGGCACCGCCACCGTGCCCCGGGAGGTCCGGATCCTGGACTGGCGCTTCTGCGGGGCCAGCGCCTGCGGTCCCCGCCGACCCCAGAGCCCGTAGCCGGGAACGGTCGAGGGCCCGGTAGGGGTTTTTGCTCAGGGGTTCCGGGCGGCCGCCCGATACCAAACCCTGTGTGCAGGATGGTGCTCCCCGCCGTAGGCTTGCCAGCGATGGGAATCGGGACCGACCAGGCGAACCCGCGACGCGTGGACCGCGTGACGGGTGACGTGGGCCCGGCCGCACCGCCCGCACCCGCTCGCACCGTGGGTCGGATTCCGTGACGCGGCCCATGGTTGCCGACCCGCTCGTCCTGTCCCTCGGGGTGTCGCTGATGTCGATCGTCGGCGGCCTGGCGCTCCTCCTCTCGACCGCCGAACGTCGGCACGAGCCCGTGGCGCTCCGCCGCATCCACGAACCGGTACGCAGCCGCCGCACACCCCGTCGTCGGGAGCGCCGCTTCAGCGCGGCGCCTGACGCGATCGGCGCCGAACTGGTCGGCGGTTGGGGCCCGCAGGGTGCGGTCGCCGAGGCCACCGGGACGCGTTCCGTACCGGAACGCCGTCACTGGCTCGTCGAGCACGACGGTCCACTCGTCGACGCACCAGTGCTCCGCACGCCACCGCCGTACTCCTCGCACCCGGTCGACCTGGCGGCGCCCATCGACACCGCGGCGCAGGTCGACGTGCGCCACCCGGGCACGTTCGTGGTCGTCCCCATCCGGGCCGCCGTGCACGGCGGCGGACCGCTCACCGGTCCGGTCTCCGGTCGGACGCCGCTGCCGGCGCTGCCGGAGGACATGGTGCCGACGGTGCACGAGCCCTTCCCGACCGGTCACGGCTCCGGGCCGCCGCCCGTCCGGGGTCCGTCAGTCACCGACTGACTACTCGACCGACGACCCCACTGCGGTGGAGGGGGAGCCCGGGGCGTAGCCTCGTCCCATGGACGTCGGCGTGGCCCTGCCCACCATGGCGGCCGACTACAGCCGGTCGACCACCATCGAGTGGGCCCGTCGCATCGACGACGGTCCGTTCTCCAGCATCTCGTGCGGTGAGCGCATCACCTTCCGCAACCAGGAGGTGCTGGTCGTCAACGCCGCCGCGGCGGCGCTGACCGAGCGGGTGCGCGTGTTCGTCAACCTGGTCGTCCTGCCGTTCCACCCGGTCCCGCTGGTCGCCAAGCAGCTGGCCACCCTCGACGTGCTGAGCGGCGGACGGTTGACCGTCGGCGTCGGCGTCGGTGGCCGCGAGCACGACTACCTGGCCGCCGGCTCGGCGTTCGAGCGTCGCCACGAGCGCCTGGACGAGGGTGTGGCCGAGCTGCGGCGCATCTGGGCCGGCGGCGCGCCGTTCGACGGCGGCGACCCGGTGGGGCCGGTGCCCGTGCAGCACGGCGGTCCGCCCATCCTGGCCGGGGCCATGGGGCCCAAGGGTCTGGCCCGCGCCGCTGCGTGGGCCGACGGCGTGTCGGGGTTCGCGTTGACCGCCGACGGCGACGAGATGGCTGCCGCCGTGACCGCCGCCCGAGCCGCGTGGGACGACGCCGGTCGCACCGAGCCGCCCCGGTTGGTCTCGGGCTGCTTCTCGGTGCTCGGCACCGCCGACGACCGGGGTGTGCTGCAGGCGTTCACCTACGACTACCTGGCGATCTTCGGGACTCGTCTGGCCCGGTCGCTCGCCGACGACGCCCCGGTGTGGACCGTCGACCGCCTGCGGCGGGCGCTCGACGACGCCGAGGCCGCCGGGGTGGACGAGTTCATCCTCGTGCCGGGCACCACCGACCCGGCGTGCGCCGAGGCGTTCGCCGCCGTGGTCGCCGACCGCTAGCACGGGCGCCCGCGGTCGGCTCCCGTCGGGTGGATGCCGACTCCCGCCCCGTGGTAACAATGCACCGAGGCGAGGTGAAGGTGGGAGAGATGGATCAGTTGGTTGTTCCCGTTGACCGCGCACGTCCGAGCAGGCGTGCGCTGGTGGCCGTGCTGGCCGCCGTGGCCGTGCTGGCGTCGGTGTTCGGTCTCGAGTCGGTGGCCCGTGCCGAGACGACCGGCGACTTCGCCGTGTCGGTGGCGCCGCCGATCCAGTTCCTCGCACCCGGGGGCAACGCCGAGTACCTGGTCGACATCGCTGCGACGGGGGGGTTCACCGGCACGGTGGCGCTGGCGGCGAGCCAGTCCGACGGCGCGGCCCTGCCCGCGGGTCTCAGCGTCACCTTCACCCCAGCGTCGGTCACCCCGGGGACACCCAGCCGGCTGCGCGTCTCGGCTGCCGCCAGCTACACAGGTGGTTCGCTGGCGCTGCGCATCACCGGCACCAGTGGGTCGCTGGTGCGGACCGCCGGGATCACCGCCTCGGCCGACATCGGTCTGGTGGAGCAGTGTCTCGTCACCGTCCGGGGCACCGTTCGGTCCGCCGCCGCCGGCAACCCACCGATCGAGGGGGTCACGGTCACCACCGCGCAGGGCCCGGTCCGGACCGCCACCACCGGGGCCGACGGACGCTACGAGCTCACCGGCGTCCCGCTCGGGCAGAACAACGCGCCCTTGGTGGCGTTCCCGCTCCGGGCGTCCAAGAACCCGCCGTCGCTCAACCGGATCGGGACCTTCTGGGACGCCACCGCCGCCACGGACCTGGTGTGCGGGCGCGTGCCCACGGTCGACCTCCAGATGGTCGAGGTCGTCCCGGCCCAGCTCGGTGGTCTGGTGCTGGAGGGTGAGCTGGGCACCGACGGCGTGACCGTCCAGCCCAAGGTGCCCCCGGTGCCCGTGGTCGGGGCCCGGGCCAACATCACCAACGTCGCCTCGGCGACCGCCGGTGCCGACGGGCGCTACACGTTCCGGGAGTCGGCCACGCGGGAGGGCGTCCAGGCGGGCGCCCGGAACGTGCCGATCGACTACTCGATCGCGGTGAGCGGTCCGTCCGGCAGTCCAGTCCGACAGGGCTTCTGGGCGAGCACGGTCGTCGCTCCCGGGGTCGCCCCGGCGGCCACGGTCGTCGCTCCGCAGGCCCTGCTGGTTCGGCAGTGTTCGGCGCAGGTGTCCGGACGCGTCGTCGACAGCGTGACCGACGCGCCCGTCGCCGCAGCGACCGTGCGCGTGTCGCCCCCCACCAACGTCGACGCGGTCAGCGTGACCACCGACGCCGAGGGTCGCTACACCGTCCCGGCGGTGATGTTCAACACGAACAACGTCTCGGGCCCGCTCGACGTGAACGTGTCCAAGGCCGGGTTCACCGCGCGGAAGGTCACGACGGCGTCGGCCACCTGCGGTGCGTCGCTGACCTCCGACGTGCAACTGGTCCGCAACCAGGTCCCCGGGCTGCTCCGGGCCACGGTGACCGGCCGGGCCGTGGACCAGGACACGGGTCAGCCCCTCGCCGGGGTCGGCATCACCAGCTCGACGTGCTCGCTGCCCGAGCCCGACGAGTGCACCCCGGTGGTCACCGGGGCCGACGGCCGGTACACCCTGACCCAGGTCCCGTTCCAGCTGCCGGCGACCCCACCGTCGCCGACCACCACCACGACGCTGGTGCCGCCGACGGTCAGCGTGTCGATCCAGGGGTCGCTCGCGGGGTTCTGGACGGGAACCGTGAACGTCTCGCTGCAGTCCGGCGCCACCGTGCCCGCACCCGACCTGCAGATGCTCCAGCGGAAGCCGTCCAGGGTCCGGGGGACGGTGACCGAGTTGCCGCCCACGCCGTCGGTGACCGAGCCGATCGGCCCCCTGGCTGGAGCCACCGCCGGCGTGACCGAAGCCCGGTGCGAGGGCAGCGCCACCGCCGGGGCCCAGTGCACGACGCCCACCGACGGCACCTACTCGATCGTCGACGTCCCACCGGGCAACCGCAACGCCACGGTCTCGCGGACGGTCGTGCTCAGCAAGGCCGGCTACTGGACGAGGAGCGTCGGGTTCCAGGCCAGGGCGGGCGAGCAGGCGACGGTCGACGCCGCGCTGCGGAAGCAGTGCACGGCGACGGTCCGGGGCGTGGTGCGCAACGCCCGCACCCAGGAGCCCATCGTCGGGGCGACCGTGAGCGTCCCCAACGGGTCGGTGACGCCCACCACGGCCCCCCGCTCGGTGACGACCGACGAGTCCGGTCGGTTCCGCATCGACAACCTGTTGCTGGCCGCCGAGAACGCGCCCAAGTCGCTCTCGGTGTCCGCCGTGGCGACTGGCTTCTACAGCAACTCGACGACGGTCAGCCTGACGACCTGCGGCTCGGTCATCGAGCTCAACTTCGGCGAACTGCCGACCGTGACGTCCGTGACGCCGTCCACCGGACCGGCGACGGGCGGCACCGAGGTCACGATCACCGGCAGCAACCTGGACTCCGCCGTGTCGGTTCGGTTCGGCGACGTCACTGTCCCCGCCGTCAAGGTGCCGGGCACCGTCGACCAGCCTGAGGCATCGGTGCGGGCCACCACCCCGCCCGGTGTGCCCGGTTCCCAGGTCGACGTGATCGTCCGCAACGAGGCAGGCGACTCGGTCCCGAGCCCGGCGGCGCGGTTCGCCTACGAGCAGACCACGACCACCTCGACCACGACGTCGACCACCTCGACCACGTCGACCACGACGTCGACCACCTCGACCACGACGTCGACCACGACGACCACATCGACCACGACGTCGACCACCTCGACCACGACGACTGTGCCGCCGCCCTCGTCCACGTCGACCACGACGTCGACCACGACGACGGTGCCGCCGCCCTCGTCCACGTCGACCACGACGACCACGACCGTGCCGCCGCCCCCGACGGCGCCGTTCGTGTTCGCCGTGACCCCGTCGTCCGGTCCCGTCGCCGGCGGTGGCGAGGTGACCGTCCAGGGCACCAACCTGGCGGGTGCACTCGAGGTGCGATTCGGCTCGGTTGCGTCGCCCCTGGTCGTCCCGGTGTCGGACTCCACCCTGCGGGCCCGTGTGCCCGCCGGTGCTGCGGGGACCGTCTCGGTCGTTGTCCGCAACGCCGCCGGAACGTCGGCGCCCCGACCGGGTGTCACCTACACCTACACCGACCCGAGCTGCCAGGTGCCGCCGACGCTGACCCGGGTCAGCGGCCGGGTCGTGCTGTCGAGCGGTGGCTCGCTGGACGTCAACCTGGAGCGGCGTCGGGGCCTGTTCGACTCGGTCCAGTACTGGAACGGTCGGGTCTCGGGTTCGCTGCGCAACCCCCGGACCGGCGTGGTCGAGCGGTTCTCGACCAACGTCCTGACCTCCGACAACGTGGCCACGCTGCTGCCCGGGTCGTGCGGTGGCGTCCGGCTGCGGGTCGACGTGCTGGTGACCTCGACACTGCTCCCGTCCCTGGGGATCCTCCGTGCCGAGCTCCGTCCGTCCGGGGTGGCCGGGACCACGGCCACGGTCAGCGTCGGTCGGGCCTCCGTGACCGACGTGCCGGCGACCGGACGGCTGTCGCTCGGCTGAGGTCGATCGACGCTCAACCGCCCGGGTCCGGCAGGACCCGGGCGCGGTCACCCTCGAGCACCGCGACCTGCTCGCCGTCGACCGGGCGAGTCAGTGCCGAGGATCGCTTCAATGACACGCCAGGATGTCGGCGTTTTCTCGAAAGACGTTGCCGGTTTGTCTCGGTTCACTGCAAAGAAGTCTCCGCCGCTCCAAGGCACCACGAGGGGCGTCGGCTCATAGCTGTTAAGGAAAAACTGAGCGAGCGCCTCGCGGTCAAAGCGCGAACTCAAAATGAAGTCGTTTCCTTTCCAATACGCCGTAGCAGCGGGGTCTCCGTCCTCTGACTCTGACACCAGCCGGAGGATACCGAGTGCCTTCAGATAGTGCGCGAGC
>CAIYGQ010000311.1 GCA_903925745.1 uncultured Actinomycetes bacterium
CCGCTCGGCGACGACTCGCCCCTACCCGACCAACTCGGTCGCCAGCCTCCGGGAACACGTGCTGGTCGAGTTGCTCGATCAGACCGACGAGCAACGGCTCTGCCGACAACTGGCCGTCGTACCCGGCCGCTTTCGCAGCGCCCGTCACTGCGCGACGATGTCGATCGAGAGGTGTCGTGGGGGAAGGATCGGCGGTGAAGGCAGGCGACTGGCTGGTGCACCAGTGACCGCCGCGGCTCGTCGTGACGCGTTCTGCTGGTCGTGTGGTTCATTGGTCGGCCCTCCGATCGGCCCCCCGTGCCCCGTTTGTGGCACCGGGCGCGACCTGCCGGCGTGGGACCCGACCTCGCCGACCGGTCGGCGTGTCGAGTACCGGGTCCGGCTGAGTCGGCGGGTTGCGACGGTCGTGGCGGTCCGTCACGACACGGTCGTCGTGACCGACGGGACCTCGGACGAGGAAGTGCCGACGACCAAGATTCGTGTGGTCGACGAACAGTCGCACCCCTCCGGCTGGTACCGACTCCACCGGGCCGGGCTCGGTCACAGGGTCGGGCAGGTGACGCTCGGCGACCGCAGGGCGTTCGCTGCATGCGCCGTCGCGTCGGCCGATCTGGACGGCATTGCCGTCAGCGGCCTCTCGCCCCGGGAGCAGGCGTGGCTGCGGGTGTGGGCGCGCCACGGCGCAGGGGACCGGGCTGGGGCGATCGCCGAGGCCGTCTCGCTCGGTCCGAGCACCTACCCCGACCGGTTGGGCGTGTTCGCTGCGTCGGTCGACTGGTGGATCACCGACGACACCGTCCGTGGACTGGTGCACCAACTCTGCGGGAACTGTCCTGGTGAGCCGCTCGCCGACGTCCTGCGGGCGGTCCTGGTGGATCCAGTACCCGACGTCACCACAGCGATGGACGCTCTGCTCGCTGCCTCAGCTCCGGGCGTCGCGGTCAGCGAGCGCACCGTCGCCGCCGCCGGGCTGGTCGCATCCGACCGTCCGATCGGCGTTGCCAGCGGGAGCCGCTACGTCTCGGGCCTGGCCGTGCGGACCGTCGCTGTCCGTTCGGCAGTCCCCGGCTCCGCCCTGCCCGACCTGGCCGAGCTCGACATGGCCGTCCTCGACGACGCCGTGGACGGTGGCACCCTCACGCTGCAGGCGCTGGATGCCTGCGGGGGGAGGCTCCCTGAAGGCGCCCGGCGATACCTGACCGCTCGCCTCGCACCCGGTCGCCTCTCCGACGACGAGCTCCGTTCACTGGGACACGACGCCGAGTTGGACCGCCGGGCCTTCGTCGCCTCGGGCAACCCTGTGGTCGGCTCCGACGGTCGCTACGAGTTGTTGGACCGGCTCCGACGTGGCGACCAGCGTGTGCTCGGCGACCTGGTCCCCATGCTGCCGCCAGAGCAGGCGCCGGTGGCGATCGCGGTCGGCTCGTCGCTGCACACCGGTCGGCTCCATCCGGATGCCGTCGCCGACCCGTCGACGTGGGACGTCCTCGTCCCCGTGTTCCTGAGGGAGCTGCAGGAGGACCCCACGGCCATGACCCCTGCCGCCCGGGATGCCGCCGGCTGGGCGCTACTCGACCTGGCCAAGCGCGAGTTGTTCGACTGGCGATGGCCCGAGGCAGTGTCGGCGGCCACGGGGTGCATGCTCGCCGTCGCCGACGAGGCTCGGGCCGACGAGGCCACCGCGATCAAGGCGGCCGCAGCCCTGATGGAGGAGGACCGGCACCGAGCCGTGGTCCACCTGGAGGAGGCAGCGCAGGGTGACGCCTCCGACTCGCTGCTGGTGAACCTGGCGCTGCTCGCAGCCGACGAGGACCCCGACCTGGCGGTGCAGTCGCTCCTCCGGCTGGCGCAGCAGACGCCCGACTCCGGACTGGCCGCCAGGGCGGCGATGCGCGCAGCGTGGGTCGGCCGTCAGGCCGACGAGGACTGGTCGCCGACGACCGCCCACCGGGAGCTCCTCCGTCGGGCGTGCGTCGCACAACTCGAGCTGCCCGAGCACCTGGAGGTCCTCGACGTCGTCGCCGCCCTCGACGGGGACTGGCTGGCCGATCCGGCCAACACCGCCTCGTCGCCGCACGCCGGTTCGATGGAGCACCGGATCGCCGTCGCCAATGCCGCCGACGGTCTGGAAACGCTCCTCGACCTCCTGACCGACGCCACCACCTCCGGTGACGACCTCGCTGCGGTCGGTCGGGAGGTCGACCGGCTGGCGAGGATGGCGTTCGGTCTGATGAGTGCCAGCGAGGACCCGGCTCCCGGACCGGCGCTCGTGGGGCTCGACCTGTTCGACCGGGGACTGCCAGCGGATCCGTGGGTGGCGTCCGTCTTCCGAGCGTGTTGCGTTCAGGAGCTCTGCTGGTACGCCGCAGGCCTCGAGCAGGCCTCGCCACCGCTCGAGGACTGGCAGCGCCATCTCGACCAGGCAGCGTCCGCCGTGCACCTCGTGGACCCCGACCGGCGGGCGTCCGCCCGGGAGTCGGTCGACGAGGCCCGACGGACGGTGGGTCGGGCGTGGTTCATCGTCTGGGCCCGACGGCACGACGCCGTCGTCGACCACCACCAGGAGGTCATGGTCCAGTACCGCAACCGGATGGGAGCCACCCGATCCAGGCAGGAGATCGTCGAGGTGAACCGGATCATGAACGGGATCCTGCGCGAGCTGCTCGACGAGGTCGTCGACCTGCGTTCGCAGATCGACGATCGCAGCAGTGGCCTCGCCCTGGACGAGGAGCTGCGCGATCGTCTGCCCGATCTGCGGCGATCGGTCGGATCGATCGAGCAGACGCTCCGGAGGCAGCTCCAGTGAGCGGCAGGGAGGTCCGTCTCAGTCCGTACCTGATCCTCGGGGTCGACGTGGGAGCGACGCCGGCCGAGGCGAACCGGGCATTCGCCCGCCGGGTCAAGCAGGTCGCGGCCGGCGAGGTGTCGCTCAGTCAGGAGGACCTGAACTGGGCGCAGAGCCAGTTCCGTCGCCCTGAGGAGCTCCAGGGGTCCCTCGAGTTCCTGCGGGTGCCGATCGGTTCGGCCGTCCGTCCGGAGGTGCCCGAGGGGACCCTCTTCAGACCGGCACCCGAACCACTTCCCCGACGAACTCCGCCCGTCGACGAGGAGGCCTACGGGGCGATGCGGTCCGAGGTGCTCCGAGCGGCGCTCATCGAGTTGCTCCGGACGTTCGACGCCGTGCCTCGGGCACCCTACGGTGATCCACCGGGAGACGGGACCGGCGAGGTTCCCGCGCCCACGTCGGGAGGGAGGCCCTGATGCGACGCAAGGACGAGGATCGGCTGCGGCTGGAGCGGCTCGAGAGGGCCGTCGAGGAGATCCAGCACGCGCTGCAGCGGATCGAGCTCATGTTCCTCATGAAGGATCCGAGCATCCCGGCGGGCGCTGACGCCTACGAGGGTCTGCGTCGGAGCCTGATCCTGGCCCGGGAGGACCGCATGGCCCGTCTGGTCGACCTGGCCCGGATCGATGCCAGCCTGCGTCGGTCCGACGGCGGCGGTGACGCTTCGGCGGTCCTCGACGAGCTGCTCGTCGCCGCCGGAGTCGATCGAGTCGACGAACCCGGGCCGCGTCCGGACCCCGGGGTCTTCGACGTCTTCGGTGAGTCCTCGCCCGGGACGGTGGCGGTGGTTCTGGAGCCGGCCTACGTCCACGCGGAGACGGGTGCGGTCGTGCGGTCGGGTCGGGTGCGCCACGAGGTTGCGGCATCCGGGAACCGACCAGAAACACCCCCATCCTCCGATGGCTCCGTCGAGGTGGCCGAGGCAGGAGACGGAGCCGCTGACGGTGGCGACGGTGACCGGACCGAGGAGCGTCGTTCCGGCCGTGCTGCTGGTACTGACGGAGGTGCTCGGGAAGGCGATGACGACGGACGAACCGGACGAGGAGGAGGGCGGTGACGACCTACGGCATCGACTTCGGCACCACCAACTCGGCGCTGGCCAGCTGCTCTGCCGGCACGACCACCGTCATCCCGATCGACTCCCCTCCTGGCGAGTGGCGGACCGAGGGCTTCGACAGGGTCCTGCCGTCGGTCATCGGCGTCGACCCAAGCGGATCGTGGTCGTTCGGCTGGAACGCCAAGCAGCCCGGACGCCGACGGCTCGACGCCGCCAAGCGCCTCCTGGCGACGGAGGACACCGTCCAGGTCGGGACAGAGACGCTGTTCGTCGAAGAGGCCGCCGGCGCCCTGTTCGGTCGGATCCGCGACGGCGGTCGGGCCGCGGGCGTCGAGTTCGACCAGGCCGTCATCACGATTCCGGCCAACTCCCGGGGCCTGGCGCGGCACCGGACCCGGATCTGCGCGGGGTTGGCGGGCATCGAGACCCTCGCGCTCATCAACGAGCCGACCGCAGCCGCCATGGCGTTCGGCGCGCAGGTGGGCGACGACGAGCGGATCCTGGTGGTCGATCTGGGCGGGGGCACGCTGGACGTCACCGTGCTCCACGCGATCGGTGGCGTGTTCATGGAGCAGGCCTCGGCCGGAGTCCAGCGGCTCGGCGGGATCGATCTGGACCAGGAGATCGCCCGATACGTGATGGACGAGGTGCCCGGGTCGAGCGGCTGGTCCAAGGAGATGAAGCAGGAGTTCCTGCTGGACGTGGAACTGGCGAAGATCAGGCTCACGACCCGGACCGAGGTGGCGCTGCCCCTTCCGGGCGGCGGGTCCCGGACCCTGACGCGTGCGCAGGTCGCCGGCTGGCTCGAACCACTCGTGTCCCGACTCGACGAGCCGGTCCGGGAGGCGCTGAATCGGGCAGGGATGCACCTGGCAGACGTCGACCACCTGCTGCTGATCGGTGGCTCGTGCAAGATGCCGGCCGTGCGCGACCGGGTGGTCGACCTCGTCCGCCGTGATCCAGCGGTGGGTGTCGACCCGATGACCGCCGTCGCCGAAGGGGCAGCCGTCGCTGCGGCGATCATCCGCGGCGAGTACGACGCGTCGTTCTTCGTCACGACCGAGCACTCCCTCGGAACGACCGTCAAGGATCCGGATTTCGGCACGTCGTTCTCGGTGATCATCCCCAAGACCTCGACGCTCCCCGCACGGGAGGTGAACTCGTACGTCCCCGTCCACGACCACCAGGAGTCGGTGTTGATCGTCGTGGTGGAGGGCGACGAGACCCGGCCGCTCGACGACGAGGTCAACGTCGTCCTGGCGACCTGGGAGGTGCCGGTGCCGAACCCCGGTCCGGTCGGCGAGGTGTCCTTCGAGCTGGCCTTCGAGTACGACACCGACGGGATCCTCCACGTCTCCGCGACCGACGAGCAGACCGGACAGGTCATGTACCGGGCCGACGTGGGGTCGATCACCGGTCGGACCCCAGAAGACCTGGTTGGGATGCACTCGACCGTCGAGGGTCTCCGGACCGAGGTCGACCCCGATTCGCTGGCCTCCACCGCCGCGGATTCGCCGACGACCCCCGACCTTCCGCCGTCGGTGGCGACTGCGCTCGAACGGGCCCGGGTCAAGGTCGCGCCGATGGTCTCCTCCGACGACGCCGTCCGGTTGGGTGTACTCGCCGACGCCCTCGAGGCTGCAGTCGGTACTCCCGACCAGGACGCGGCACTCGACGAGCTGGAGCAGGCCCTGCGGAAGTGGAGCTACCTCTTCTGAACGCCGGGCCCCCGGTCGTCGTGACAGACCCCGGACCAATCGAGCTGGCCGCCATGCGGGCGGCCAGAGGGGCTGACGCTCCACTACCCATCTCGCGAGCAGATTGCAACGACGAGCCCGCACCCATCTGAGGTGTCGGGCTTCTCGCGTTCCCCAGCGGGCACTGGCCACTCGGGACAAGAGGAGCGCTGCATTGGTTCGGGCGTGACCGACCACGCGGAGCTGGCCCGGGTCCTGTCCCGCATGCAGCGCGAGGGCCGGGGGTGCGAGTCGGGGTCGTACAGCGGCGGCGACTACGCCTCGACGTTGTACTCGTCCGTGCCGGATGCCATCGCTGCCCGGGAGTCCGACTCCGGGGAGGGGTCGATGGGAGGGTCGCGTCCGTCACGCAGCTCTGTCTGGACCACCGGGACCGGTGGACCGACTACGCCCCCCGGCGCACGAGGCGCGCCATCGAACGGTTCAAGGGGGAGAACCCCGGGCACGGTCCGTTGGGGACCGTACCGGCGAACACCGACACGGCCGAGCTCTGCGCCAAGGAGGTGGACGGGGGTCTGGTCTTCGATGGGGACCGGGTGTGGGTCCACCACCAGCTGGTGAACCTCACCCTCAAGCGCAGCACCAGGGCAGTGGAGGGCCAGGGCAGCGGAGGGCCAGGCGCCGGTGGCGGTCCTCGTCATGGGGTGCCGGGGGCGGAGAAGTCCTCGGCCGCCATGGACGAGGTCGGGAGGATCACCGACGAGCTCGACGCCCCGGGCAAGCGGGGGGCCGAGGTCGGCCGCCGCGTCCAGGATGTTCTGGACGCGGGCTACACCATCAGGATCGTCACCGTGGACGTCCCACAGGAGGTCGCGCGGGAGCGGGGGGATGTGCGGTCCGTGGTCGGGGGCCGGGCCCCGACCCCGCTTGACGACTACTACGGGCCGGACGGGTCGTCGCTGCCGGTCGCTGTCCACCACGCGGTGTGCGAAGAGTTCGCACAGTACGTTGCGAGCGGACGACTCCAGGCGGTGGTGCTCGACAACGACGTTCCCTTCGGTGAGGCGCCCGTCGTGGTCGATCGAACCCCCGCTACGGGGTAACCCGGACGACGACAGGGCCGGTTCCCGAAGGAACCGGCCCCTTGTCAGTCCTCTGTGTGGCCGTCGGCCGCCGCGGCCTTCTCGGCGGCCTTCTCGTCGGCGAGGGTCGCCTGTCGCCGCATCCCCTCGGGGCTGCCGAACAGGACGAACCCGTCGCCGGTCGTACGGTCGAGCACCGAGACCGTCCCGGATGCGCCGCTGTCGGCGAAGAAGTCCGGATCGATGGCCTCCAGGCAGGCGCTCACGGTCTCGCCTCGCACCCAGTTCGAGGCGAAGATGTCCACCTCGTCGGGGCCCGCGCCGAAGTCCACGCGGTAGGTGACACCGTCGAAGTCGGCCCCGAACGGCTCGAACACCTCGTCCTAGGGCAACCGGGCGCCGTTCCACAACGGTGCAGCCGGCACCCTGCTGGCCCCGTACGGGCCCGGCGGTGCCTCGTAGATGGCCGAGGCGGCGGTCATGCACGGGCCGATGATGCTCGAGATCGACTTGCCGCCAACTGCGATGTATCGCATCTTTCTCCTCTCCGTCGGTGATGCTCAGGTGACAGTGGTGGCATCCGCACTCGTGCCAACCGTGGGCCGGCACGGGGCGCAGGCGGTCGGGCAAGGTGCTGACGCGGGCGGGTTGCGGGGTCGTCGGACACCTTGCACGGGCGCTGGTACCGCTCACTGTACGAGGTGTTCTGCGGCTCCCCGTGAGGGGCGCGGAGAGCCCACCTGGTGAAGGTGGGTCCACGGGTTCGTTCCGGCGAACCGTTGGGCAGTTGGGTGCACCCTGCGCTTCAGTCCGTATCGGTAGTTCAGGGGAC
>CAIYGQ010000312.1 GCA_903925745.1 uncultured Actinomycetes bacterium
CACGTCCGGGTCGAGCGCGTGGTAGCGACGGCCCTGGTCGTCGGTGCCCTTGATGTCCGGATGGAAGTCCCGGATCTGCCGACCGCGCCGGTCGCCCTCGTCGTCGTCCGAGGTGAAGATGCTCCCCCAGATGTAGGGGATGGACCGGTCGATCCGGTCGAACGGGTCGTCGAAGAAGTTCGAGTGGTCGGTCACCCCGGCGCCCAGGCCCGGGAGCATCAACTGCATGATGCCCGCCGCCATCCCGGTGATCATGCTGCGGGGATCCGCAGCGGTCCGCCAGAGGATCGACTCCGGCGTGATCGGCGCACCCTGCGCCCTGGGACGCGTCTGCGGCCGGTCGGTCGTCTCGTCCACCGCGTCAGGTTACGTCGGATCGCCGGATCAACGAACGGTGTAGCGGATCGGCAGGTGCTTCACCCCGCCCACGAAGTTCGCGGCCGTCCACTCGGGCTCCCCGGCGAGCTCCAGGCCGTCGACCCGCGCCAACAGCCTCGGCAGGAACGAGCGCAGCTCCCGGCGGGCGAACTGCGAACCCAGGCAGTAGTGGGCGCCCACCCCGAACGAGATCAGCTCGCCCGCGTCGGGTCGGGTGATGTCGAAACGCATCGGGTCGTCGAACACCTCGTCGTCACGGTTCGCCGACCAGTACGACAACAGCACCCGGTCACCTGCGGCGATGTCGACGCCGTGCAGCTGCGTGTCCTGTTGCGCGTACCGCATGAAGTGACGCACCGGAGACGTCCAACGGATCATCTCCTCGGCCGCGTTCGTGACCAGCTCCGGATCCGCGGCCAGCGCCGCGAGCTGGTCCGGGTGGCGCAGCAGCGCCTCGAGTCCACCCGAGAGCGCATACGACGTCGTGTCGTGGCCGGCGGTGGCGACGATGATGAAGTACCAGAGCTCGGCGTGCTGTTCGAGCGGACAGCCCTGCACCCGGCCGTTGGCGATCACCGTCGCCAGGTCGTCGGTCGGATTCGCCCGACGATCCGCCGCGAGCGCACCGAAGTAGTCGCCGAACTCGCCGATCGCCGCGGTGCCCAGCTCCGCCGGGTCACTCAGGTCGCCCAGGTACTCGGGGTCGGCCGCACCGAAGATCCCCTGGGTCAGCCGCAGCATCACCGGCTCGTCCGCCGGGGGGATCCCGAAGATGCTCATGATCACCCGCAGCGTGTACGGCACCGCAACGTCCTGCGCGAAGTCGCACTCGCCGCCCAGGTCCACGAGCTTCTGGGTGAACTCATCGGCGATCGCATCGATGTCGGCCTGCCGGTGACGGACCGCCGCCGGCTTGAACCAGTCGTTGGTCACCGCACGGTGGTCACGGTGCTCGTCTCCGTCCATGTGGATCAACGTCTTCGGGTCGATGCCGAGCGACAGGATGAACGCCCACGTGAACTCGTCCATCAACATCGACTTCTGCGTGTTGTGCCACAGGTCATGGCGGCGGGACACCTCGAAGACGTCGGCGTGGCGGGTCACGGCGTGGAAGGGGTCGAAGCCCTCGGCCTCCACCCGCAGCACCGGGGACTCGGCCCGCAGCTCGGCGGCGACAGCGTGCCAGGCCGCCGGGTCGGTGTAGGCGTCGGGGTCGATGAAGATCGAACCGCGGGGGTCGGTGGCGAGCTGGATGTGCACGGCGGGTCCTCTCGGTCTCGTCGAGCCGGCTGGTCGGTACCACCATGCCACCCGGCGCTCCGTTCCGAGGTCGCTCCGAGCCCGTCGATGCTCGACGATGTCGGACATCGCGGTAGCGGGGTGTCGGGGCTGCACGATCGGCCCCGCCGGGCCGATGGAACCGTCGGCGAACCTCGCCCCGAGTGGTGCGGTGGGGCAGCGACCGGACAGGGTGGGGGCGACCGGCCCGCCGCCCGAGGAGGAACCAGTGGACCTGTACGAATTCGAGACCAAGGAGCGGTTGAGTCGGGAGGAGGCCGCCGCCAGGCTGCGGCGACTCGCCGACGACCTGGAACGCCACAACGAGGTGTCGTTGCTGCGGGACGGCATCCCCATCCGGGTCGCTGTGCCCGACGAGGTGACGTTCAAGTTCGAGCTGGAACTCGAGGACGACGAACAGGAGATCGAGGTCAAGCTGACCTGGTGAAGCGGCGTGCGGGCGGTCGGGTGCCCGGGTCGCCCGGATCTGTGGCTCCAGCGCGTGGCCCGTCACCCGCGCGCGACCCCTATATCGGTGTGGGGTGGGGAAAGGTCACCGGAGATTCACTTGGGCGACCGGCGGCGTTCAGCCGGGTTCCCTACCTTCCGGCCTGACCGGGTCGACACCGGCCCGGCGCCAGGGAGATGGCGCAGGTGCGCACCACGCGAGGCACGACGGCAGCAGGACGCTTCCTCGTCGCCGTCGCGCTCGCCCTCACCCTCACCACCGGTGCCGACGCCGCCGCACAGGGCCCTTCACCGACACCGGCGCCGTCGGTGATCACCACCTCGTTCACGCCCGAACCGGCGGCACCCGGCTGCACCGCCTTCCCCCTCGAGGTCACCCACACCCCGGGCAGCACCGCCCAGGAGTTCCGCATCCGCATCAGGGTCGCTCGCCGACTCTGCGCACCCGTCGGCGCGACCGCCGCCGTCTACGCCATGCCCAGCTACTCCACGGCGTGGCCCCAGACACTGTCGGAGCGCAAGGTCGTCACCCTCCAGGAACCCGGCACCTACGTCGTCAGCTTCGCCAAGGGGTGCGCACCCCAGCAGTTCGACCTGCTGGCCGGCACCGCCGCGTCGACCACCCCACAGGTCATCGCTCCCACCGGACCATGGCACGGCCCGCTGCTGTTCCCCTTCGACCTGGCGACCTCGTTGCAGTGGCGTGGTTGCGGCCCCGACCCGGTGATCCCGGAGTTCCCCGCCCCGGCGGTCGCACTCGGCATCGGCGCCCTGGCCGCCGGGGGTGCGGTGTGGTGGCGGCGACGCAGCGCCGGCGTCCCGGCGTGACACGCCCCACCGCCCTGCGGCGCCCCAGCGCCCTGCGGCGCCGTGGCGGCCGGGTCGTCGCCGCGTCCGTCCTCGCCGCCGGCTGCGCGATCGCACCCCTGGCCGGACCGACGGCAGCCGCGCAGGGACGCATCACCGTCACACCCAACCCCGTGCCCGTCGCCGCCAACTCCTTCACCGAGGTCCGGGTCGAGTGGACGGGCCAGGCCCCGGACACGCTCGTGTTCGCCGGCGTCTGCGTGAAGTCGACCAAGGACCCCGACTTCCAGGTCGGCATCCACTGCTCACCGCTCGCGCAGGTCGAGACCAACGGCACCGGCGACGGTCGCGGCAGCGCACTCGTCCCGGTCTTCCGGGGCCGGGAACCGACCACCGACCTGCCGTGGGGCTGCTACGCGGCCGGCGACCCCGTCCCGCCCGGCGTGCTCGGCGCCACCACCTGCTACGTGCTGGTCACGAGCGACGTGGTGTTGAACAACGACGACGCCGTCGAGCTCGCCGTCACCGTCACCGGTGCCAACAACCCCGTCGACCGTGGCGTCCTGGGAGGGCCCGTCGCCGCCGCGCCCGCACCGGCCCCCGCCGCCGCGGCGCCGGCGCCCACCCCGACGCAGGTCGCCGGCACGACCACCCTGGCCGGCGCGCCGATCTCGTTCACCGGCTGAGCCGGCTTCCCGTCACCGGTCGAACCGGGGACCCGGCCGGCCGGGAGGAACCACCCAGAGGTCGCACCTGCGTCACCTGAGGTTCACCTCATCGCGTCGCAGCGTTGGCCGAGCGGACGAACCCGGGAAAGGTGGGCCCGTCACACTCTGGGCCGTGGCGCTGACCATCCCCGACGCCCCGGCCCCCGACGGTGCGCTGATCGACGACGTGCCGCGTCCGATCGTCCAGTCGCGCACCTTCGGCGACCGGATCTTCCGGGGCATCTCGGCCGGCGCCGCAGCCACCTGCCTGTTCATCATGTTCGCCACCGGCGTGTTCCTCACCTGGAAGGCGCTGCCCGCGATCACCGCCACCGGCGTCGGCGAGTTCCTGACCGGCGACACCTGGCAACCCGACGACGAGGCGTTCGGCGTCGGCGGCCTGCTGATCAACACGATCATGATCGCGCTCACCGCGCTCGTCGTCGGCGTGCCGATCGCGCTGGGACTCGCGTTGTTCATCAACGAGTACTCGCCCGCCAGGATGCGCCCCTACCTGACCGGCGGCGTCGACCTGCTCGCTGCGATCCCCAGCCTGATCTTCGGCATGTGGGGCCTGTACGCACTGTCCGAACCGCTGAGCGGCGTCGCCGAGTGGCTCGCCAGCCACCTGAACGCCATCCCGTTGTTCCGACTCACCGAACCCGACGTGTCGCTCACACGATCCACGTTCATCGCTGGTTTCGTCGTCGCCATCATGATCACGCCGGTCATCACGTCGGTCAGCCGCGACGTCATGGCGCAGGTCCCGCGTGTGCAGTGCGAGGGTGCGCTCGGCCTGGGTGGCAGCCGGTGGGGGATGATCCGCGACGTCGTCCTCCCTTTCGGCAAGAGCGGCATCGTCGGCTCCGTCCTGTTGGGCTTCGGTCGGGCACTCGGTGAGACGATCGCCGTCGTCCTGGTCATCGACCTGGTGTTCCAGCCGAACCTGAACATCCTGGAGCAGGGGAGCGGTTCGATCTCGGCGCTGATCGCCACCAAGTTCGGTGAGGCGCAGGGACTGGAGATCAACGGGCTCATCGCCGCCGGCCTGGCCCTGTTCATCATGACGCTGATCGTCAACCTGATCGCCCGGGCCATCGTCAACCGATCGAAGCTGGCGGGCTGAGCCGTGACGATCGAACTCGAACGCACCGACGACGTCCTGTTCCTGGAGGGGCCGCCGTTGACCCACGACGGTGGCGACCCCGGTGTCGACCGACTCCCCCCGGCGATCGTCGAGACGAACCCGCCGAGCGTCGACGAACCCGGGCCACCCGAGTCGGACCCGGACGTCCCGTTCCGGCCGTCGTCGTTCGGTCCGTCGGACCGACTCGAGATGGTGCTCGCCGCGGTGTCCGGCCTGGCGTTCGCATGGGCGCTGTGCCTGGTCATGGACTGGTCGCACCCGCTGACGTTCACCATCTGGGCGATCATCTGGTTCGTCGCCGGCATCTACGTGACGGCCCGGGCCCGGACGTCCAAGGTCGTCGCCATGGACCGGCTCGTCACCACGCTCATCTGGCTGAGCGGCGCGTTCGCCGTTGCGATCCTCGGCTGGATGATCGTCTTCGTGCTCATCGAGGGCATCGGCGGACTGGTCGACGACCTGCCCCGCGGCGAGTGGATCGCCCGCATCGGTGCGGTCGGTCTCATGATTGCCGCGGTCGTCGGGGTGCGGTGGCGCTCGGGCCGTCGCAGCGCAGCCGGCACCGACACCGTGCTCAGCCGCCTGCTGCCCCGGGTCGTCGGATCAGCCTGCGCCGTCGGTGCGCTCATGGTGCTCCTGCCGGTGATCAACACGGAGTTCTTCACCGCCGACATCGCAGAGGTCGGCCCGCTCGACGAGGGCGGCGGCATCTACCACGCCCTCATCGGCACGCTCGAGCAGATCACGATCGCCACCGTCATCTCGGTGCCGATCGCGATCCTGACCGCGATCTACCTGCACGAGATCAAGGGTCGTCTGGCCGTGCCCGTCCGCTTCATCGTCGACGCCATGAGTGGGCTCCCGTCGATCGTCGCCGGCCTGATCGTGTTCACCGTCTGGGTCAACACCGGCCGTGGCTTCTCGGGCGCGTCCGCCGGTGTGGCGCTCGCCATCATCATGATCCCGATCGTCACCCGGACCGCAGAGGAGATCCTGCGCACGATCGACGACGGCCTGCGCGAGTCGGCGCTCGCCCTGGGGGCACCGCAGTGGCGCAGCGTCGTTCAGGTCGTCCTACCGACCGCCCGGGCGGGTCTGATCACCGCCTCGATCCTGGGTGTCGCCCGCGCCATCGGCGAGACGGCCCCCGTGCTGCTCACCGCGTTCGGCAGCGCAGTGACCAACTACAACCCGTTCTCCGCGCCGCAGGCCGACCTGCCGTTGTTCATCTGGGGCCTGCTGCGCGAACCGAACGAGGCGCAGATCGCCCGGGCCTGGTCGGCCGCGGTCGTCCTGTTGCTGCTCGTGCTCGTGTTGTTCATCACCGCCCGCGTGATCGGTGAACGCGGCGCCCGCAAGCGAACCGGAAGGTGACCGTGCCACCCACCACTCCGATCCCACCGCCGTACGTGCCGCCGGCCGCACCACCCGCCGCAGGTCCGGCGGCGCCACCGGTCGCACCGCCACTGGTCACGCCGCCACCGGTCGCGCCGCTGGTCGAGTCGCCACCTGCGGAGCAGTGGGCGGTCGCAGCGCCCGTCGCCGACCCGATGGCGGATCCGACCGCGCCGTCGCTGTGGACCGAGCCCGCCGCCGCGGAACCCGACGCCGGTGAACGGACCCGCGTCGCCGGCATCCGCAACGACCAGCTCCCCGGCCGCCTGGACGTGTTGAACCTGAGCCAGTGGTTCAACAAGCGCAAGGTGCTCGAGCGGTGCTCGCTCAGCATGGAACCCGGAGAGGTCACCGCCCTGATCGGCCCGTCGGGCTGCGGCAAGTCGACCTTCCTGCGGGCGCTCAACCGGATGCACGAACTGGTGCCCGGTGCCGAGCTGGCCGGCCAGGTGCTGTTGAACGGCGTCGACATCTACGGCGTCGACATGAGCCCCACCGAGGTTCGGCTCCGGATCGGCATGGTGTTCCAGAAGCCGAACCCGTTCCCCGCCATGTCGATCGCCGACAACGTGCTGGCGGGTCTCGGA
>CAIYGQ010000313.1 GCA_903925745.1 uncultured Actinomycetes bacterium
CCGGGCCCGCCGTCGGCGGGTTCACCACCATCACCAGACGCATGTCCAACGCCTTGAAGTTCGCGACCGACGTCGGATCCGCCCGCACACCGAACGCCGGTTCCGCCCAGAAGTCCGTGAACGACTGACGCACCCGGTTCGTCACGTCATAGGACCACGATGAGCTGTTCGTGACCGACGCCAGCATCCCGCCGCCAATTGCACCGTCCCATGACCACGCCGTCGGGTTGTGCAACTCCAACGCCGTGTTCCCCGACGTGCACCCCCCACACGGCACCGCCGTCGCGGTCAACGTCGCCGACACCAGCGCAGACGACCCGGCGCCCCACAATCCGTACTGGTTGCCGGTCGCCGAAATGTCATACGCCGCAACGGTCCGCCACGCTGAGAACGGATACCCAGGTGCGTTCTCCCAGCCGGCCATCCCCCAACACCAGAAGATCCCGGGCCCGCAGACATGGTTCGCGATGTTGAGATATCCACGCCAGAACGACGACCCGATGTTCACATCCGGGTCCAACACGACCGGAAACTCGTCGTCGCCCAACCCAGCCAGCCAGCGGTCGTCCACCGAGAACTCCGCCACCGACACCCCCGGCGACACCACCGCAGACCGCGCCAACGGCCGAGCGACCGAGTCCAAGGTGACGACCCCACCCTTGGCCGTCGACACCGCCACCTGCCCGAAGTCGATCTCACGGCCGAGCTCGCCCCGGGCGGCCAACGCCGAACGCGCCCCCGGATCCTTCGGCCGGTCCACCAACCCCCGCTCCCGCAACCCCGCCAACGCCTCCACCCGAGCCGACACCACCCCCGGATCCGGCGCCCGCGGCTCACCCACCGCCCCGAACAGATCCCTAGCAGCCACCTCGGAGTCCAACACCAGGCTCCCCGCCGGAGCAGCCACCGGATCCGGGGGACCAACCACCACTCCCGCCGCACCCGGCGTGACCGCCTTCTGCTCGATCGGAGCGTCGGTCACCGGCGTCTCCCACACCGGATCCAACTCCGCGCCCTCCACCAGGAACGACACCGCAGAGGACCCCGCCGGGCGCTGCGTGTACACCACGTCCTCACGCACACCCGTCGAGACCACCGAGTAACGCAGATCCACCCCGGGCCACACCTGCCGGTACCACACCACCGACCGGTCCTTGTCGTCTACCACCGGCGCCACCGCCTTCGCCGGCGCCACCCCACCCAACGCCACCGGCACCGACCGCACCCGCCGACCGGACGGCAACACCAACGTCACCCCGACCGACGACTCCGCGAACTCCACCGCGAACACGTTCCTCGACGCGCCCAACACCCCCGGACGACCCTCCACCGACCCCACCGACGTGTCGATCAACTCGAACCCCGACGGCGTCGGAAACGCCACCGGCTCCCCCGACGTCTCCACCTGCTCCAAACCATCAGCCCGCAGGTACGTCCGTGAGAACGCCGAACGCTTCTCCACCACCTCCGCCACCACCGACGCCCTCGGATCCGGCTCCAACAACCGAAGATCCCGATCCACCGACTCAGGCGCCGCCACCGGCGCCAACGGCTCCGACCCCAACCCCGGCACCTCCGAAGCCGAGCTGAACCGCGGCGTCAACAACCGCTTCCGATCCTCGCCCTCGGCCTCCAACGCGACCGCGAACGGCACCTGCCCCAGCGCCACCACAACCACCACGACAACAAACGACAACGACCGCACACGACCCACAACACACCCTCCCCCGAAACAGCCAGCTCCCACCCGCCACCCAACCCCACACCACCCAGGAAGTCAATAGCGCGAGACGAACTTCCGGTATCCCCTCACCCGCGAACCAAATATCCGCCACCCCCGAAGCACCTGGTGGTCATCCTGACCACCGGCATCGGGAGGCGCCACACCTGGCTCGCTCACCCCGTCCACTCACAACAGCACTCGGCGATTCAGCTTGACCAACGGCGTCGGCCGCAGCGCTCGGCGCTGTTCCGATGCGCGCAGCCACAATCGCAGGCGGGCACCCGGCAGGCCCTCAGACCGCCGCAGCGCGCCATCCGGCGGCGTGCGCAGCTCCCTCAACCAGCTCCCCGACGTAACGGCCGACCGTCACACCACTGTCCAGAGCGGCTGAACGAAGCGAGATCCAGCGATCGTCGTCGATGTCGATGCGAACGAACCGGCGGCGAGGCGTCGATTCACCCTCGCCCGGTGAACGACGGCGACGCGACGCCGGCGACCCACTCAGCGTGCCGTCAGCGAGACCCTCGACCTCGAAACGGATCAGTTCGCCGAGCCACACCACCATCCACCGCCGTCGACACACCGCCTCGCGCTTCGCGACCGCCCAGGCCACATCGTCGACATCGATCCGCACCGCTCGGCCACGACGTTGCCCGTCCTGATGAGTTCCGAGTCGTTCAACTCGGCGCTGCCGGAACGCCAAACGCCTCTCCACCGCCCGGACTTCCAACTCCGCAGCCACCCGCTCCCGCTGCAACGCATCCACCTGAAGCAACAGCGCACTCCGCCGCTCGACCAGGTCGTTCAGCTCGGCAACCTTCGCCTGCTCGTTCGCCAGCCGCTCCTCCGCCTCCGCCAGCTCCTCCTTCGCCTCGAGGACATCGCGGTCCAACCTTTCCCGGCGCAGCCGCTCACCCTCACGATGCCGAGCCTTCATCTCCGGCGACGGCCGCCACCGCTGATCCCAACTCACAGCCAGACTCCGTTCCGCTGCAGCACGTGCTGACACCCGTTGCTGCCGCGAGTTCCGTTCACGGAACTCGCCAGTCTGTGCCCTCTCCTGACCACGTCCCGAAGCACGAGCGAGAGCTCCACGAGGCGCGATTGGCACGCCGGCGGCGGCTGTATCGACCACGGCCGATCGGGCAGAAGGAGCAAGGCCGCCTGGCCGCTCAACATGGCGAGTCCGTCTCGATCGGGACCGCCGCATCGATCGGCCCGCCGCCGATGAGCTCCTCGAGGGCCGCCCTCGGAACCACCAGCCGCCGGCCGAGCCGCAGTGCTCGCAGCTCGCCCCTCCTCACGCACTCGTAGGCTGTCGAGCGCGAGATCCCGAGCACCTGGGCCGCCTCCTCCACCGTCACCGTCCAGCGATCCATCGCGACCTCCCAGGTTCGATACGTCCGGTGAGCATCACCAGCACCCCCCTAGGCGCGCGGCGGACGCCACCTGGCCCTCGGAAGACGCGAGAATCGCC
>CAIYGQ010000314.1 GCA_903925745.1 uncultured Actinomycetes bacterium
GATTCGCTCATGAGCGTCAGCTTCGACTGGTAGTCGCCGGTGACGGGGATGCAGGTGGGGTGAATCTGGGTGAAGCACGGGTTGGCGAAGAGCGCGCCGCGCTTGTGGGCCCTGTAGGTCGCCGTGACATTGCAGCCCACGGCGTTGGTGGACAGGAAGAACACCGGCCCGTAGCCGCCGGTGGCCAGAACCACGGCGTCGCCCGAGTGCCTCTCGATCTGTCCCGTGGCCATGTCGCGGACGATCACGCCCTTGGCGACCCCATTGACCACGACCAGGTCGAGCATCTCATGCCGGGGATGCGACTTCACCCGGCCGAGCGAGATCTGCCGGTTGAGCGAGGCGTAGGCGCCCAGAAGAAGCTGCTGGCCCGTCTGGCCCCGGCAGTAGAAAGTGCGCGAGACCTGCGCCCCACCGAAGCTGCGGTTGTCGAGCTGGCCGCCGTATTCCCGGGCGAAGGGAACGCCCTGCGCCACGCACTGGTCGATGATGTTCCGGCTGACCTGGGCCAGACGATAGACATTGGCCTCGCGCGAGCGGTAGTCGCCGCCCTTGATGGTGTCGAGGAACAGTCGTTCCACCGAGTCGCCGTCGTTGCGGTAGTTCTTCGCACCGTTGATGCCGCCCTGGGCCGCGATGGAGTGCGCACGCCGGGGGGAGTCGTGGTACGTGACCACCTTGACGTTGTAGCCCAGCTCACCGAGCGAGGCGGCCGCCGCGGCGCCGGCCAGGCCGGACCCCACCACGATGACCTCGAACTTGCGGCGGTTGTTGGGGTTGACCAGCTTGAGGTCGAACTTGTGCTGGGTCCACTTGTCGGCCAGCGGGCCGTCGGGGACCTTGGAGTCGAGGGTGAGTGCCACGGGCGTGTCTCCTTGTGCGTGCGTCGTCAGCCGTCAGCGGACGACGCCGGCGAGGACCATGATCGGGAAGCTGCAGTTGACGACGGCCACCAGGACCGCCACACCGGCGGCGAACCCCCGGCGAACCCCGTTGAAGCGGGGGTTGTTGAGTCCCAGGCTCTGGAACACGGACCAGGCACCGTGGAACAGGTGGATGGCGACGGCGATGTTCGCCGCGATGTAGATCACCGAGATCGGCCACTGCTCGAAGTTGGCGACCACGTTCCCGTAGACGTCCTCCCGGACGAACCCGGGCACCAGCCAGCCGAAGGTCAGGTTGGCCAGGTGGAACAGGATGAAGAGGAACATGATCACCCCGGTCCAGCGCATGGACCGTGAGGCGAAGTTGGCGGCGATGTAGTCCCGCGAGGACTGGTAGCGGACCGGACGGGCCCGGCGGTTCATGGCCGTGAGCTGGGCGGCCGAGACCACGTGCAGGATCAGCATGACGAGCAGGCCGACCCGCATCATCCAGAGGACCACGCCCTCCGGCATGATCGGCACGAGCAGCTGCTTCAGGGACTCGGCGTAGTGGTTGTACTCCGCCGCCCCCAGGTACATCTTGGCGTTGCCGACCAGGTGGGCGATCACGAAGCCCAGCAGCGCCAGGCCGGTCACGGCCATCACCCGCTTCTTGCCGACGGCGGTCGACCAGATCTGCAGGGGCCAGGGCTTGTCGCCACCGCGCCGGGGGTTGACGACGGGGGCCTGTGCCCCGGGGCGATCCATGGTCTGCGTCATCGCGTTCCTCCGTTCCCCGGAAGGGGGGACGTCCTCGGCCGGCGGAGGGTTGCCGGACCGGTGCCGAAACTACCGCCGTCGGAGGTACCGGCCCAACCACAGTGGTGATCGCGACACGGCGGTCGCCGGCGGCCGCGGCGGGCCGCCGCGGCTCACGTCGTCC
>CAIYGQ010000315.1 GCA_903925745.1 uncultured Actinomycetes bacterium
GCAGCGCCACTCGAGTCATCGGCCGGTCGACGTGACGACCTCCACGGTGGCGATGCCGATCAGGAACGACCGCAGGTGGGCGGCGATCTCCTCGCCGTGACGCCGGACCAGATCGTCGACGGTGTCGCCCAGGACGTCGTCGAACTCGTCCAGGTGGATGGTGATGGTTGCATCGTTCACGGTCGGTCCTCCTCGGTCGTTGTGGCGATGATTCGCTCATCCTGACCTCGCCCTGGGACACACTTCGTCAGGGCCCGAGGAGGGCGAGGGGGACGACTGCCACACCGTCAGGTCGTCGGTACGCATCAGCACCGGTGGTCACGATGACCATGTCGACCAAGGATTCTCCGAGTTGCTCGCGGAGCCAGAGCAGGTGTCGGACATCGCGGTCATCGACCGTCGCGGAGAGCTTGACCTCGATGCCGAGGACCTGCTGGTGGTTGCGGCCGACGATGAAGTCGACCTCATGGCGGCCGTTGCGGTCCCGATAGTGGCTGACCGTCGCTTCGGCGGCCTGGGCGAACACGCGGACGCTGAGCGCGACCAGCGACTCGAACAGCTGCCCCAGGAAGGTCCCGTCGTGCGGGACGAGGTCCGGGCCCTGACCGGCCAGCAGTGTTCGCGCGTCCGCACCAACGAGTCGTGCGGCGAGTGCCGGGTCGGCGAGGTGGTGCTTGGGTGAGGCGGTGAGCCGGGACAGGTGGTTGGAGGTGGGCGACCAGGCGGGCACCGGGTCGAGTACCCAGATCCGTTCGAGCGCGTCGCGGTAGCCGATGGTGGTGGTCTTGGCCGGCTTCTCATCCTCTGCCGGCGTCGCAGCGTTGCGGATCCTGTCGTACGAGGTGGTCGTCGCAGTCGCTGCGGCGTACGCGGCAAGCCAACGTCGCAGCGTGCTCGGCTTCCGGATCCCCACCCCGAGCTCCGGTAGGTCGGTGTCGATGATGCGTGCCAGGTAGCCGTCGAGGGCGGTCCGCTGCGCTCGGGGACTCCGGTGGCGCATGCCCGGGAACCCACCGGCAACGGTCTCCGCGACGTAGTCCTCGAGGCCGATCTCGGTGGTTCCCTCGACGCTGCCGGTTCGGCCGAGCAGTTCGGCGAGGGACACGGTGGGGACGCCGACGCCGCGCTCGTGGAGGCTCAGTGGCCGCATCCGGATCGGTACGATGCGGGCCGCCCCCGAGTGGGTTGGAGGCTCGATGGGCGTCGCCGACCCCGTGAGGATGAAGCGTCCGGCGGAGTGATCCGCGTCCACCGCCCGCCGCACCAGGTCCCACGACTCCGGGAATCGTTGCCACTCGTCGATGACGACCGGCGGCAGCCCGGTCGTCAGCCGACCGGGCTGGGCCCGAACCACCTCCACGATGGCGGGGTCGTCGAGGCGGATGACGGTCGATCCCCGTCGTTCGGCGGTGGCGGTCTTGCCGACGCCCTTGGGGCCCTCGAGGCTCACAGCGGCAAGGTCGGCGAGCAGCTCGTCGAGCTCGGCGTCGATCACGCGTACGCGGTACCCGGTCATGGGTTGGACGGTCCCTGTGATGCCTGCAGCACCACCATCCGCACACCTTTGACACTACTTTTCGCACGTATTCCGAGCGTCCATCCGCACGGGACGCTCGGGGAGCTCGAGCACGGGCCGCTGGTGCGACGGGTCGGCGTCCATGACCCACTGGGCTTCAGGAATTCCCCATGCAGCGTCCCACCGGCCTGCGACAGC
>CAIYGQ010000316.1 GCA_903925745.1 uncultured Actinomycetes bacterium
GATCTCGCCGGTGTTGGCGTTGATGAACCTGGCCCGGGCGAAGATCGGCGCCGAGTAGGTCATGTCCTTCTCCTTGCACTCCTCCACCGTGAACTTCGGCGGGGGACGCAGGAAGGGGTCCTTCGGGTCGAACTCGAGCTCCAGGCTCAGCGTCTCGGTGAAGTCGCGGATCGGGCTGATGTCCCGGAAGGCGTCAGCCAGACCCTGGTCGATGAACCACTGGAAGGACTCGCGCTGCACGGCGATGAGGTCCGGGAGATCCAGGACATCATCGAGGTTCGCGAACGAGTAACGGTCCCGGAGGGCGGCGCGAGCTGGCAAGGGGGTCTCCTCAGGCGCAGGAAGGGCGAACTGCGGGTGCAGGCGGTGGTGCCGTCAAGACGCGCCCGTCCGGGAGGGATTCCTCTCGAGAGCGGGAGCGACGCAGCACGGCAACCGGGGAGCATACTGCCGCCCGGTCGATCCGGTCAATACACGTGCAGGGCCGAGAACCCTGGCGGCCCGAGGTCCCGAGGGACCCGCGGAGCGTAGGGACACCGACGCTGCAGGTCAAGCATCCCCGGCCCGGGACGACGACCCGGGGGTCGCGGCCTCGGGACCGGGGAACCGGGCCGTCGACCGACGCCCGCCCGGGGGCGGACATCGGCGCCGACCCGGAGGATCACTTGAGCTCGGCGCTCCCGCCGGCCTCCTCGATCTGCTTCAGGGCGTCCTCGGCGGCATCCTTCGACACGCCCTCGAGCACCGGCTTCGGGGCGCCCTCGACGACGGCCTTCGCCTCGGCCAGGCCCAGGCTGGTCAGCCCGCGGACGACCTTGATCACGTTGATCTTCTTCTCGCCGGCGGCGGTCAGGATGACGTCGAAGGACGACTTCTCCTCCTCCGCGTCGCCACCGCCGTCACCACCGCCCGCAGGGGCCGCCGCCACGGCGGCGACGGGGGCGGCGGCGGTGACGCCGAAGCGCTCCTCGAACTCCGTGAGGAGCTCCGAGAGCTCCAGCACGGTCATGTTCGAGATGGCATCCAGGATCTCTTCCTTGGTGGACATGTGGGTGTGCTCCTCGTGTGCTGAGAGTTGGTTCGATCGTGATCCGAGGACGCCGGCTCAGTCGCCGGTGTCCGTTCCTGACTCGCCGTCGGCGGCGGTGTCGGCCTCGGCCTCAGGTTCGGCCTCCGGTTCGGTGGCGGTCCCGGCCTCCGGCTCGGTGCCGCCGTCAGTGCTCGTGTCGGCCTCGGTGCTCGTGTCGGCCTCGGTGCTCGTGTCGGCCTCGGCCTCGGCCTCGGTGCTCGTGTCAGCCTCGGTGGCAGCGCCGGTGCCGGCATCGTCCTCGACGGGTGCGGCCGCAGGAGCACCCGGGGCGCCGCCCTGCTCGACCAGCGCCTGCAGCGCATAGGCGAACTTCTGGGGCAGGGCCTGCAACAGGCCCGCCATGTTGCGCATGGGGGCGGCCAGGCCGCCGGCGAGCCGGGCGAGCAGCTCCTCACGCGGCGGCACCTCGGCGAGCCGCAGGACACCGGCGGCGTCGATCGTGGCCGACCCGAGCAGGCCACCCTTGACGACCAGGTTGGGGTTCGCCTTGGCGAACGCCTTCAGCGCCTTGGCCACCGTGACCGCGTCTCCGGGGCTGCCATCGGCCCGGTCCTTGACGAAGGCGATGGCGGTCGGACCCAGCAACCACTCGCTGACGTCGGTGTCCAGTTCGGCGGCGGCCCGCCGCACCAGCGTGTTCTTGTAGATCCGGTACTCGCCACCGGCGTCCCGCATGGACGAACGGAGGTCCTGCAGGTCACGCACGGTCAGGCCGCGGTACTCGGTGAACACCACGGCGTCGGCGGCGGCGAACTGCTCGCGCACCTCGTCGACGACCGCCACCTTCTCGGGTCTCGGATTGTCCATGGATGTCGCCTCGTGCTCGGGTCCGGACCGCCGGGCGGCGGTCGGCCGGGTCGTCCCGGGCGCTGGGTCGTGCCCGGGTGTTGCGGGAGGTCCGGCGCAGTGACGGGCGCCGCCTCGACCGCGCCCGACGGCACGGAACAGGCATCGTCCGCCTACCCAGGTGGGCCCACTGGCCCGTTACGCACCGAGTGCACCGGGGGTCTCCGGCAACGAGATCTTCAGTTGTGGGCCCGGTGACGCCGGAGCGCCTCGAGCCGGGTGGGAGCGTAGGACAGGCCGGTCGACGGCCGCCAACCGGGTCCGACGCTCAGGCCTCGAGCCGGGAGACGTCCAGCCGGACGCCGGGGCCCATCGTCGAGCTCAGCGTCGCCTTCCGGAAGTAACGACCCTTCGACGAGGACGGCTTGGCCCTGGTCAGCTCGTCGATGATGGCCTGCAGGTTCGCCACCAGGGCGGGGACCTCGAAGCTGGCCTTGCCGATCTGGACGTGGACGTTCCCGTTCCGGTCGGTCCGGTACTCCACCTTGCCACCCTTGAACTCCTCGACCGCCTTGGCGGGGTCGGGGGTCACCGTGCCGGTCTTCGGGTTCGGCATCAGGTTCCGGGGGCCGAGCACCCGGCCGAGCCGACCGACGGTCGGCATCATGTCGGGCGTGGCGATCGTGACGTCGAAGTCGAGCATCCCGCCCTCGATCTGGGCCGCCAGGTCGTCGGCGCCGACGAACTCCGCCCCGGCGGCCTCGGCCGCCGCCGCCGCCTCGCCCTGGGCGAACACCGCCACCCGGACGTCCTTGCCCGTGCCCGAGGGCAGCGCCACCGTGCCACGGACCATCTGATCCGCCTTCCGTGGGTCGACACCCAGTCGGATGCAGGCCTCGACGGTCTCATCGAACCGCGCCGTGGCCATCCGCTTCACCAGCTCGACGGCCTCGGTCGCCTCGTGGGCGCGATCCCGGTCGTAGCCGGCCACCGCGTCCGCGTACCGCTTCCCTGCTCGTGCCATGTCGAAACCCTCCAGGGTCCTCCCTCGATGTCCGCCGAGATCCCCGGCCGAGGTGGCTCCGGGGTGGCGCCGGCGCCGGTGCGCCGGTGGGGCCGTCAGCCGCTCGGTGCGGCTGGGCCGTCGATCAGTCGACCACCCTGATGCCCATCGACCGGGCCGTGCCGGCGATCTGCAGCTTGGCGGCATCGAGGTCGTCGGTGTTCAGGTCCGGCAGCTTCGTCTGGGCGATCTCGGCGACCTGGGCATCGGTGATCTGACCCACGAACCCGCGCCCCGGCGTCTGCGACCCCTTGTCCAGGCGGGCCGCCTCGCGGATCAGCACCGGTGCCGGAGGCGTCTTGGTGATGAAGCTGAAGGTCCGGTCCTCGTAGATCGAGATCTCGACGGGGATGATCGTGCCCCGCTTGTCCTCGGTCTTCGCGTTGTACTCCTTGCAGAAGTCCATGATCGCGATGCCGTGGGGGCCCAGCGCCGTGCCCACCGGCGGCGCCGGAGAGGCCTGGCCGGCCGGGATCTGGATCTTCACGAGGGCGACGACGTTCTTCTTTGCCATGGTGCACTTCCTGGTGCGCGCCGTCGGAGCGGCGCAGGGACGAACCATTGTGCTCGCCCGGCGCCCGATCGGGCAACCCGGGCGGGCCGGGCTCAGAGCTTGGCGACCTGGGCGAAGTCCAGTTCGACCGGGGTCTCCCGACCGAAGATGTTGACGAGCACCTTCAGCTTCAGGTGGTCCTCGTTGATCTCGGTGATCTGACCCTGGAAGTCGGCGAACGGACCGTCCTTGACCCGGACGCTCTCGCCGACCGCGAACGGGGACTTGAAGCCTCCCGGCACCTTCCCGGTCGCAGCGACGGCGCCCTCGGTGCTCTCCTCGACGCCGGTGCCGAGGAACTGCTCGACCTCCTTGCGACGCAACGGGGAGGGCTTGTGGCCGGAACCGACGAAGCCCGTGATGTGCGGCGTGTTGCGGACCACACCCCAGCTCTCGTCGTCCAGTCGGCAACGGACGAGCAGGTACCCGGGGAAGACCTTCTTCTGCACGACGACCTTCTTGCCCTGCTTGAGCTCGACGACGTCCTGCATGGGGATCACGACCTCGAGCACCTTGGACTCCATGTTCATGGACTTGGTCCTGGCGTCCAGGTTCTGGCGGGCCTTGTTCTCGTAGCCGGACTGCGTGTGCAGCACGTACCACTTCCCGGGCCGGTCGAAGGGCGACTGGGGTGGAGGAGCGGCCGCCGCAGCCAGGTCCTCCTCGATCTCGTCGATGAAGCCACCGGCCTCGGGCCCGTCCGGTTCGATGATCGTCACGTCACGGGGACGGAGTCCCTCGGACTCGGCGACGTCGGCCACAGCAGCGGCCTCGTCCAGCACCGGGTCAGCGGCGCCGCCGTCCGGGGCCGGGTCGCCGGTGGCCGGGTCGTCGGTGGCCGGGTCGTCGGTGGTCAGGTTGTCGTCAGTCATCATGTGGTTCCCATTTCTAGAACGAGCCGACGGCGGTCGAGACGAGGCCACCGAGCGCCGTCGAGTTGCCCGGGTCCAACAGGATCCGGAACAACTCGCCGAACACGTAGTCGATGACGAACACGAAGGCCGTGAAGACGATCAGCGCCACCAGCACGATGGTCGAGTAGCGGATCACCTCCTCCCGGGTCGGCCACGACACCTTGCGGAGTTCGGCCCGCACCTCGCGGACGAACTCCAGCGGACCGGTGCGGTCGGACTTGATCCGCTGGACGGGGGCGCGGCGATCGCGGGTCGTCATCTGCGACCCGTCCTCGTTCAGCTGACCGGCCCGTTGAGCCGCCCGCTTCTGCTCTCGATTCATGGACATCTGGGCACCTCGTGTGCGTTCCGAGCAGGGCAGGAGGGACTCGAACCCCCAACCGCCGGTTTTGGAGACCGGTGCTCTACCAATTGAGCCACTGCCCTCGGTGGGTTCCCCGCCAGCGGCCCCGGGGGGCGGCAGGCGGACAGTGCAAGGTTAGACCCCGGACCGGGGCCGGTCGGGTCCGGGTTCCGGACCGGGGCCGGTCAGCGGGTCTCCTTGTGGACCGTGTGCCGACGGTCCCAGCGGCAGTACTTCTTGAGCTCGATCCGCTCGCGGTCGTTCACCTTCGACTTGTTGGTGATGTAGTTCCGCCGCTTGCACTCCGTGCACTCGAGCGTCACGTGGATCCGCTTGTCCGAGGCCATCAGCCTGCTCCTCAACTCTGGGCCCGGACGACGCAGCCGATCCGGGTCTCGGCCCGGACGGCGGAGCCGATCCGGGGAAGGACCATTCTGCGCACCCCGGGAGCGCCCGGACAAGCCGGGACGCGGAAGGACCCCGGCCGGGCCGGGGTCCACTCCAGGACTCGACCCGGGGGCCGGGCCCGTCAGTCGCACCCTGGGGTGCGTCCGGTCACTTCAGGATCTTCGTGACCCGACCCGCACCCACCGTCCGGCCACCCTCACGGATCGCGAACCGCAACCCCTCATCCATCGCAATCGGAGCAATGAGTTCCACCGTCATCTCCGTGTTGTCACCCGGCATGCACATCTCCGTACCCGACGGCAACTCCACCGACCCCGTCACATCCGTCGTCCGGAAGTAGAACTGCGGCCGATAATTCGAGAAGAACGGCTTGTGACGACCACCCTCCTCCTTGGTCAACACGTACACGTTCGCCTCGAAGTTCGTGTGCGGCGGGATCGACCCGGGCTTCGCGAGCACCTGACC
>CAIYGQ010000317.1 GCA_903925745.1 uncultured Actinomycetes bacterium
CGACGACGGCCCGATCCTGGCCCAGGAGGCCGTGCCCGTCCTGGCCGAGGACGACGAGACGACGCTCCACGAGCGCATCAAGGCCGTGGAACGCCGCCTCTACACCGACACCATCCGCAGCATCCTGGACCGAGGAGCCGTGACATGACCGACCGACCCCGCCGCGCCCTGCTGAGCGCCTACGACAAGACCGGCATGGTCGAACTGGGCCGGGCGCTCGTCGACCTGGGCTGGGAACTGGTCTCCTCGGGTGGGACCGCCCGGGTGCTGGCCCAGGCGGGACTGCCGGTCGTTCCGACCGAGCAGGTGACCGGGTTCCCCGAGATGCTCGGGCACCGGGTGGTGACGCTGCACCCGGCGATCCACGGCGGGATCCTGGCCGACCGTGACGACCCCGAGCACGTGGCCGACATGGCGACCTACGACGTGGTGCCCATCGACCTGGTGGCGGTGAACCTCTACCCGTTCAGCTCCGAGCCGTCGGTCGAGCTGATCGACGTCGGTGGTCCGACCATGGTGCGGGCTGCGGCCAAGAATCACGCGCACGTGACGATCCTGGTCGACCCGTCCGACTACGACCCGGTGCTCGAGGAGCTGCGGTCCACCGGCGACGTCTCGGCCGCCACCCGTCGCCGGCTGGCCCGTGACGCGTTCGCCCACACCGCCGCCTACGACTCCGCGATCGTCGAGTGGTTCGACCGGGGCGACGCCGGCGAGCTCGCCCCGCCCCCGGGTCAGGAGACGCGGGGCCACCTCCCGCCGACGATCCACCTGTCGGCTCGCCTGGCCCAGCCCCTGCGCTACGGCGAGAACCCGCACCAGCACGGCGCCCGGTACACGTTCTCGGGCGACAGCTGCTGGGACTCGGCGGTGATCCACGGCGGCAAGGAGATGAGCTACCTGAACGTCTACGACGCGGACGCGGCGTGGCGGCTCGTCTGGTCGCTCGGTCCCCAGCCGGCAGCGGTCGTGATCAAGCACGCGAACCCCTGTGGTGCCGCCCTCGGCGACGACATCGCCGGCGCCTACGTCCGGGCGCACGAGTGCGACCCGGTCAGCGCGTTCGGGGGCATTGTCGCGGTGAACCGTCCGGTGACCCACGCGATGGCCGCGGCGCTGGCCCCGGTGTTCACCGAGGTCGTCGTCGCGCCGGGCTACGACGACGACGCGCTCCTGCTGCTGCTCGAGAAGCGGAACCTGCGGGTCCTGACGGCGGTGGAGCCGGTGGTGCCCGCGCTGGACGTCCGTTCGGTGGAGGGCGGCCTGCTCGTGCAGACGCGTGACGCCGTGTCCGTCGACCGGTCCGGGTGGCAGGTGGTGACCGACCGGCAGCCGACCGATGCCGAGTGGGCCGACCTGGAGTTCGCATGGCGGGTGGCGGCCCGGGTGACCTCGAACACGATCGTGCTGGCCAAGGATGGCCAGGCGGTCGGGATCGGTGCCGGCCAGCAGAACCGCCGTGACGCCGGGCGCATCGCCGCCGAGAAGGCCGATGGCCGTGCTGTCGGCGGGGCGTGCGCCTCGGATGCGTTCTTCCCGTTCCGCGACGGACTGGACGCGGCGGCCGCGGCGGGGGCGACGGCGGTCATCCAGCCGGGGGGATCGGTGCGCGACGAGGAGGTCGTGACCGCGGCCGACGAGCAGGGCCTGGCCATGGTCTTCACCGGGGAGCGCCACTTCAAGCACTGACCCCGGCGGTCCGCCCCGGTCGCCACGACGCTCCGCGCCGGTTCCGGTGGCCACGGCGCCGAGGGCCGGGGGGTCCGGTTGGGCGGTAGCCTCGGCTGGTGGCCCGCCCCCGCTTCCGATACTCGCCGTGGGATGGGACCCAGTCCGGCTTCGAACTCGACGAGTTCGACCTCATGGAACAGCTCTCGGACGACCTCCTCTACCACGGGGACGTGAACTCGGCGCTCAGGGAACTCCTCCAGCGAGGTCTGCACGGACCCGACGGACAGCAGTACGAGGGTCTGCGCGACCTGCTCGAGCGGCTGCGTGACCGCCGTCGAGAGCTGTTGGAGCAGTACGACCTGGGCGGCGTCTACGACGAGGTCGCCCAGGAACTGCGTGAGGTCGTCGACCAGGAGCGGGCGGAGCTGCAGCGCCAGATCGACCGCGCCGAGGAGTCCGGCGACGCACGCCGTCAGGAACTCGCCCGGGACGCGGCGTCGAACCGCAACCTGGAGCTCGACATGCTGCCCCCGGACCTCGCCGGTCAGGTGCAGGGGCTGCAGCGCTACGAGTTCACCTCGGCCGAGGCGGCCCAGCGCTTCGAGGACCTCATGGAGCGCCTCCGCGAGCAGCTCGTCCAGCAGTTCGTCGACCAGGTGTCGGGTGCGATGTCGAACATGACACCCGAGGACATGTCCCGCATGAAGGACATGCTCGCCGAGCTCAACGAGATGCTGGCCCAGCGTGCCGCGGGCGAGGAGCCCGACTTCGACGGGTTCATGGAGCGCCACGGCGACTTCTTCCCCGAGAACCCGAAGGATCTGGACGAGCTGCTCGAGGTGATGGCCCAGCGGATGGCGGCCATGCAGGCGATGTTGAACTCCATGACACCCGAGCAGCGGGCGCAGCTCCAGCAGTTGTCCGACCAACTGCTCGAGGACATGGACCTCAACTGGCAGATGCAGCAGCTCGGGTCCAACCTCCGCGACATGTTCCCCGACATGAACTGGGAGCGCAGCTACGACTTCGAGGGTCGGGATCCGCTCGGCATGGCGCAGGCCTCGGAGGTGATGGGCCAGCTCGGCGACCTGGACCAGCTGGAGCAGATGCTGCGTGGTTCGGTCGACCCGGGTGCGCTCGCCGAGGTCGACGTGGACCGGGTCCGCCAGCTGCTGGGCGACGGCGCGGCGGACAGCCTCAACCAGCTGTCCGAGGTGGCCCGTCGCCTGACCGAGTCGGGCATGGTGGAGCGCCGGGACGGTCGACTGGAGCTGACCGCCCGGGGGCTGCGTCGACTGGGCCAGAACGCACTGGGTGAGTTGTTCCGCAAGCTCGACCGGGACCGCATGGGGACCCACGAGCTGGAGCAGACCGGGTTCGGGCACGAGCGGTCGTTCCAGTCGAAGCCCTACGAGTGGGGTGACCCGTTCCAGCTCGACTTGGAGCGGACCGTGCGCAACGCGCTCCTACGGGGCGAGACCGCGCCGATCCGTCTGCACCCCGACGACTTCGAGATCGAGCAGGTCGAACACGTCGTCCGTTCCTCGACCGTGCTGATGCTGGACCTGTCGCTGTCCATGCCGATGCGGGGCAACTTCCTGCCGGCGAAGAAGGTGGCGATGGCGCTGCACACGCTGATCTCATCGCAGTACCCCCGTGACTACCTGGGCCTGGTCGCGTTCTCCGAGACCGCCCGGATCCTGTCGGTCGACCAGTTGCCCGAGGCGTCGTGGGACTACGTGTACGGCACCAACATGCAGCACGCGTTCCAGTTGGCCCGGCAGCTGCTCGCACCGCAGTCCGGGACGAAGCAGATCCTGATGATCACCGACGGCGAGCCGACCGCCCACATCAACTCCTGGGGTGAGCCGGAGTTCCACTACCCGCCGATCCGGGAGACCGTGGACGCCACGATGCTGGAGGTCGGGCGCTGCACCCGGGAGGGGATCCGCATCAACACCTTCATGTTGGATCCGGATCCGAGCCTGCAGCGCTTCGTCGAGCAGATGACCCGCCTGAACCAAGGACGGGCGTTCTTCACCTCACCGGACACGTTGGGTGACTACGTGCTGGTGGACTTCATCGAGCAGCGGCGCGAGCTGCTGCGCGGACGTCGCTGAGCCGCCCGGCCCCGGGCTGGTCGTCACAGGTGGGCGGGCCCACTGGTCGACCGGGTGCTCCCACTGTGAGTGGCTGGGATCACCACGCGCGCCGGGTTTGTCACGTTCCGTGATGATCGCGACCCGATCCGCGCGAGATTCCTGTTGCAATTCCGCGACAGGCGGATCTAGATTGCTCCACGACATCGTTGTAATTACACGACGGTCGTGCCGCAGGGCCCGGGCGAGCCCGGTTCGGACGAGCGTGGTGTGGTCGCAGTGGTGTTCCGCACACAGAGGCCACCGCGGTGTGGCGCCAAGGCCATCCGCATCCGGCCGGTCCCGAGGGGGAACACATGAACGACGGCACCGAGAGCACGCCAGCCGAACCGGGGACGGTGAGCGCCGACAGCTGGCAGCTCTACGCCAACTGCCTGGGGGTCGACCCCGACCTCTTCTTCCCCGAGCGTGGGGCGTCGACCAAGGAGGCCAAGCAGGTCTGCCAGGGTTGTGTGGTCCGAGAGGACTGCCTGGAGTACGCACTCGCCAACGGCGAGAAGTTCGGGATCTGGGGCGGGCTCAGCGAGCGTGAACGCCGCCGGATCCGCCGCCAGCGGGCGCTCGCCCGCGCCGCCCAGCAGAGCCGCACGGCCTGATCGGGCCCGCAGCGGCTGGCGGGAGCAGCCTCGGCGTCAGTCCCCGGAGCGGTCGATGCGGATCGTCCGGGAGGGGGTGACCACGACGTCCATCCGCACGTCGTGGTCGGCGGCGGGGACCCGGTCGATCAGCTGCACGTCGTGGACGGCGGCGACGAGCAGGGTGTCGGGCCGGCGGTCGGCCAGCGCCCGGTCGTAGAAGCCGCCGCCGAATCCGAGCCGGTGCCCGTCGGCGTCCACCGCCACCGCGGGAACCACGACGACGTCGAGGTCGGCGATGGGGACCTCGAGGCCCGCCTCGGGTTCGTCGATGCCGAACCGGTTGGGCCGCAGCCGCGCCTCGGCCGTCCACACGACGAACCGCATCGTCGGGCCCGCCCCGCCGACGACGGGGAGCGTGATGGTCCAACCCGCTCGACGGAGTTCCGGGAACAGGCCGGTGAGATCGACCTCGCCGTCGGTCGGGAGCGACAGCGCCGCCGCCCCACCAGCAGGTTCGCGGCTCGATCGGGCCCGGATCAGCTCGAGCACGGCGCCCTGGATCCGGCGGTCGGACTCGAGCCGCTC
>CAIYGQ010000318.1 GCA_903925745.1 uncultured Actinomycetes bacterium
AGATCCTGCGGCGGGCGCTGCTCAAGGACCGTGTCGCGCAGCTGCAGTACTCGCAGGCGAAGAACCTCTCCTCGTTCAAGGTCGACCGTGTCGTCCGGAGCCCCAAGGGCGACATGGTGATCATCGGCGAACCCATCCCCCTCGACCAGAAGGTCACGTCGTTCACCGTGATCCCCAACCAGGGGGCCCGCAACCGGAGCCCGAGCTTCGGGGACTCCGGCACCGTGTTCAAGGGTTTCTGAGGTGGGGCTGCGGCGTCGGCCCGTCCGCCGCACGGCGACGACCACCGTCGCCGCGCTCGCTGTGCTCGCCCTGGTGGCGGCCGGTTGCACGGGTGACGACGACGCACCCACTGGTGACGCGTCCGGTCGGACCCAGTCGTCGACCGCACCGTGGTCACCCGAGGACGTGGCACCCCTCCAGGCCGTCGCCGCCTCGGGTCCAGCCGTCCCGGTGTTCGAGGGCTCGGTCCTGGACGGCAACGTCGGGTCGGCCACCTCGACCCGACCGGTACTGCGTTGGCCGGGCGGGAGCGGTGGACCGTTCCGTTTCGAGGTCACCGACCTGGGCCCCGACGGCGGCCGGGTGCTGTGGGAGTCCGGTGAGGTCACCGATGCCCAGGTCCGGGTCCCCGACGACGTGCTCGTCGTCGACCGGGCCTACCGGTGGACGGCGCGCACGCGGACCGGTGCGGTGTTCGGTCCCTTCCTGTTCCGCGTCGACGTCCGGCGCGACGACGTGCAGCCCGTCGAGACGGTCGCCGACGTGGGCGTGGCCCGCGGCACCGGCGAGCCGGTGTTCGACTGGACCTCGCCGACGGTGCAGTCGTTGGCCGGACCGGTGGGGTTCTCCATCGAGTACCGGCCGAGCAACCCCGAGCGTCCTGGCCTCCCCGCCGGTTGGCGACTGCGGGCCGATACCGGCCGGTGGGACCGACTCGTCGACAACGGGGACGGCAGCCTCACCCTGGAGGGGGCGACCGGCCTGGCCGTGGTCTTCGAGCGGGTCCAGGACTCGTCGTCGTACCGGGCGGTCTGGGGGGCCGGTCAGACCTGGCCGACCGGCCAGTTCGCCACGCTGGTGCGCAACGACGACGGCACCTTCACCGCCCAGGACACCGGCGGGGCCGTGACCTCGTTCTCGGATCCGACGCAACCCGGCGGGGGCACCGTCACGACCGTCTGGCGCGCGGGTCAGCCGTCGGTGGTCCAGGAGTGGCGGGACGGGCGTCTCGTCGCGCTGGCCGACTCCGTGACCGGCACCGCCCCCGACGACCGACGGGTCCGGCTCTCCTACGGCGGTGACGAGTCCTGCCCCGAGGTGCGCACGGACCTGGGATTCGTCGACCCACCGACCGGCCAGCTCTGCGGGGCCGAGTTGTGGGACGGGACGCTCGTCGCAGTCGGGTGGATCGACCCGCCGTCAGCGGGACTCGGACCGCGACCGGCCCGCCTGGTCGGGGCGGCGGGTACCGGTGCCGACGCGCAGGTGACCGACCTCTCGTTCGACGCCTCGGGTCGACTCGCGGCGGTCCGCTCGCCGCTCGCAACCGCGGCGGTGTCGGCGGGCGTCCGGTCCGCCGGGCCCGACGTGACCACCACCGTCGTCCACGACGACCGGGGTCGTGTCGCTGCGATCACGGCACCGGCGCCGATCCCCGGGCAGGCGCGACCGACGACCTCGTTCGAGTACGAGGTCGTCGACGGGCTCCAGGCCCGCAGCCGGGTGGTCGTCGCCGGGCAGGTGACGAGCCAACTCGACCTGGACCCCGCCACCTTCCAGGCGACGACGATCAGCGACCCCGGAGGGCGCCCCACCCGCGTGACCTGGGACCGGGCCCGCTCGACGGTGCTCCAGGTCGTCGAACCGGGCGACCTGGTCACCCGCACGACCTACGACGACGTGGGCAACCCCACGTCGCGGGTCGGACCGGGAACCCAGGCGGCCATCGAGTCCCAGGCCGCCCCGGCCACCGACGTGACCTACGACCGCACCTACTTCGGCATCGACGACCGGGACGGCACGCCACGCCGGGGTCTGTCCGTCACCTACTGGGTCGGAGACACCTTCCGTGGGGACCCGGTGCGGGAGGAGATCGGCCCGACCTTCGGCGACACCGTGCCCTCGGAGTACTACTTCACCTGGAACGACTCACCCGTGGCTGCGGCGACCTGGTCGGCCCGCCTGACCGGGGTGCTCCGGGTTCCCGAGGCCGGCCGCTACGGCATCCAGGTCGATTCGGGACCCTCGCTGTTCGTCGACGACGTCCCGTGCCGCCCCACCTGCGACGTCGACGCCACCCCCGACCGTCCGGTGAGGATCCGCATGGACGTCTCGACGCAGTCCACCGCCGCCTCGGTCTCCATGACGTGGACCGGTCCCGGGGTGTCCGGCAACGTCCCGAGCAGCGTCCTGTCGCCTGCGGTCGGTCTGCAGGCCGGGGTGGTCGTCCGGGACTCGTTCCGGTCGGGCGAGCGGAGCGACGCGCTGGGGCGGACCGTGTGGAGCGATCCGGTGGCGGGCATCGTCGGCGAGACCTGGTCGGCCGGTGGGATCACCCGCCGGGCGGCGACCGAGCCGTACCGGCCCGCCGAGGGGCGCTTCGCTCGGGTCACCGCCTACAGCCAGCCGTCCGGGGCGGTGCGCGGCGTCGAGTACCACCCGGCCACCGAACCGGTCGCCGATCCGTGTGCGCCCGACCGCAGCACGGTGCAGGGCGGGCTGGTGCGGGCCAGCGTCGACGCCCGACCCGACGGGTCCCCGGGTGGACTCCGTTCCGAGCAGGTCCACGATGCCGCTGGACGTGTTGCCGCAGCACGGAGTGGCAGCAGTGGGTGGACGTGTTCGACCTTCGACGGTGCGGGTCGGCTCGTCGTCGTCGAGTCGCGCCTCTCCGACGGTGGGCCGGTCTCGACCACCCGCGTCGACCACGCAGGGGCCGGGACCGTGCCCGACGACCCGCTCGTCCGGACGACGACGGTCGTCGGTGCGTCGGGGACGCACACCTCGTCGGTCACCGTGGACCTGCTCGGGCGCGAGGTGGCGAGCGTCGACTTCTCGGGAACCAGGACCGTCACGGCCTACGACCCGCAGTTCACCGACCGGGTCGTGTCGGTGGTCGCGACGCCGGCGGGTGGAGCTCCCTCGACGAGTGAGTTCCGCTGGACCACCGACGGCCAGGTCGCCGACATCCTGGTCGACGGTCGGCCGGCGTACTCGGTGGCCTACGACGAGCTGGGTCGGGTCAGGACCGTGACCCACGGCAACGGCGCCGTCACCACCTACCTCTACGACGCCAACGGTCGTCCCACCCTCCGGAGCGTGACGACGCCGACCGGCGCCACCTACGTGGAGGAACAGGCGATGTCCCCGGCTGGCCGGACGCTCCTCGCCACGCTCCGGGCACCATCGGGTTCGGCCCGGTACGCCTACGCCTACGACCAGAACGCCCGGCTCGTCGGGGCGACGCTGCAGACCGACCTCCCGGTCACGGCCACCTCCTGGGGGTACACCTACGACCCGAACAGCAACCTGACCGGCGTGAGGACGACCGACGCGGCCGGCGTGGTGACCGACACGTCCTTCACGGTGGACGGTGCCGACCGACTCACCTCGACCAGTGCTCCCCAGCTCGCCGGCGAGGTGACCCACGACGCCGACGGCCGGGCGAGCCGCATCGGTCCGTTGACGCTGGAGTACGACGCGGTCGGCAACCTGGTCCGGGTGGCGCACACCGACGGGTCCTCGGTCGAGTGGGGCTACATCGGGCCGGTCCGAGTGAGCCGCACGACCACCGACGCCGCCGGCGCCAGGCGGACCGTGCGGTTCGACGAGTCGGGCTTCGTCCGCGACGCATCCGGGGCCGTCACGGCGCGGGTGCTCCAGTTCCCGGGTGGGGTGCAGGCGGTCCAGCGGTCCGACGGCGCCGCTGAGTGGACCTTCGCCACCATCGGCGGCAACCGGTGGTTCAGCACCGACGCCGCCGGTGGCGGCGACGGGTCCATGAGCCTGTTCGACCCGTACGGCAACCTGCTCACCCCGCCCCCGGCGCCGCTGCCGACGCCTGCGGACGGTCCGGTGGTCGACCCACGGTTCCAGTCGGGTGACACGCAGGTGCTCGGCGGAGTCGCCGTCCAGGCCTTCGGCTCGAGGCTCTACGTGCCGACGCTCGGTCGGTTCCTCCAGCCGGACCCGATCCCCGGCGGTTCGGCGAACGCGTACGGGTACGCGGACGCTGATCCGATCAACGCCCACGACACGTCCGGCAACCTGCCCACCTGGGCCAAGTGGACGCTGTTCGGCGTCACCGTGGTGCTCGCCGCCGCACTGACCGCAGCGGCGGCACCGGCGGCGGGAGCGGCGATCGGCGGGTGGGTCGCCGGCGGCGCTGCGGTGACCGGCAAGGCGGCCGTGGCCCAGGTGGCGACGTCGGCGGTGGTCGGCGGCATCATCGGCGGTGCCGCCGACACTGCGATCCAGGCGACCTTCACCGAGGGCTTCGAGGAGCGTGACTTCGACGTGGGTCAGATGATGATCTCGGCGGGGATCGCCAGCCTGTTCAGCGGCATCCAGGCGTTCAACGCGGTGCGCGCCGGCTCCCAGCAGGCGGCGACCACGTTGACGGC
>CAIYGQ010000319.1 GCA_903925745.1 uncultured Actinomycetes bacterium
CTGGCAGCGCTCATCGTGCCCATGGCCACGCGCCGCCCGGTGGGCACGCCGCTGACCTGGGGCGAGGCGATGGTGGCCTCGGTGTGGGCGTTCTTCCTCATGTTCTGGGGCTTCGGTCTGGTCCCGCACCTGTGGCTGACCTGGGCCGACAACGAGCTCGGGTGGCGTCCCGATCGCATCGTCTACGGACCGGGCGACATCGTGAAGCCGCAGTCGATGGAGGGCTGGTTCCCGGTGACCATCACCTACCAGACCATCCGCGACCTCATCGCCGTCGCGCTCTACGGGATCCTGCTGGTGGCGCTGGTGTGGATGTGGGTCTGGTGGCAGAACCGGGGCAAGCGGGCCGAGGCGGCCACGGCCAAGGCCGAGGTCACCTCGGGTTACGGCCGTCCGCTGGTGCGGAGGGGCTGACATGGCCCGTATCGACGCCAACCCGCCGCACCCGACGTTCGTGGACGACTACGTCCTGCGCGAGGTCGACGCGGACTGGCTGTCGAAGGCGGTCAAGCCGAAGCAGTTCATCCACATCGACCAGTCGGAGTGCATCACCTGCGAAGGCTGCGTCGACATCTGCCCGTGGAAGTGCATCCACCTCGTGTCCACCTCGGCCATCGAGGAGGCGGAGGGCACCGAGCTGCCCGGCACCGATCCCGGTGACCACTCGATCTTCGTGATCGACGACGATGTGTGCACCCGGTGCGCGTTGTGTGTCGACCGCTGTCCCACCGGTGTCATCATCCTCGGCAAGGTCGGAGAGCCGCCTCCCGACGGTGACCCGCACCAGCGCACCCCCACCCACGGCTACGGCTACGGCATGCGCCTCGGCTGAGCCCCCACGACGACCCCTTTTCACAACGCGAGCACGGAGCAACTGTCTTGGCCAAGACGATGGAGCGCCCCAACAAGAAGACCCCGCAGCAGCGGGTGACCGAACTCGTCGACAAGACGCAGGGGTCACAGGCGTGGAACTCGATCTTCCGACCGGGTTCCGTGTTCCGGAAGGGCTACACCGACAGCCCCCGTAACCGCTCGTACGTGATCATGAACAGCGTGCTGTACCACCTCCACCCGGTGAAGGTGAAGCGGCACGCGGTGAAGGTCTCCTACACGCTCTGCCTCGGTGGTCTCAGCTTCTTCCTGTTCATCCTGCTGACGATCACCGGCATCTTCCTGATGTTCTTCTACCGGCCGACCGCAGCCCAGGCGTGGAACGACATCTACACGCTGCAGACCTCGGTGGCGTTCGGCCTCCTGGTGCGGAACATGCACCGATGGGCGGCGCACCTCATGGTGCTCACCGTGTTCCTGCACATGGCCCGCGTCTTCTACCACGGCGCCTACAAACCGCCACGGGAGTTCAACTGGGTGATCGGCGTGATCCTGCTCACGCTCACCCTCCTGCTCTCCTTCACCGGCTACCTGTTGCCGTGGGACCAGCTGGCGCTGTGGGCCGTCACCGTGGGCACCAACATGATGGGGTACACCCCGGTGTTCGGTGATCAGGTGCGGTTCGTGCTGCTCGGCGGCAAGGAGATCGGCACCGACACCCTGTTGCGGTGGTACGTGCTCCACGTGTTGTTCGTCCCGTTCGTCACCGTCATCTTCCTTGCGATCCACTTCTGGCGGGTCCGCAAGGATGGCGGCATCTCCGGACCGTTGTGATCGAGGAGCCATGACAGAGATCCCCGAACATCTCCGTA
>CAIYGQ010000320.1 GCA_903925745.1 uncultured Actinomycetes bacterium
AGACGACGCGCTTCTCCTCATCGACCTCGTAGTCCTCGTCCCGGGTCAGCCCGCGGACCACCGAGGCGAACTTGTAGTAGAGCTTTGCGGCGTCGTTGACCTGACCCGAGATGATGAGCGGCGTCCGCGCCTCGTCGATGAGGATCGAGTCGACCTCGTCCACGATCGCGTAGTTGTGGCCCCGTTGGACCTTGTCCGAGAGCGACGCCGCCATGTTGTCGCGCAGGTAGTCGAAGCCGAACTCGTTGTTGGTGCCGTACGTGACGTCGCAGGCGTACTGCGACCGCTTCACGGCCTGGTCGAGCTCACCGGGCAGCACCATCCCCACGGTCAGGCCCAGCCACCGGTGGATCTGACCCATCCACTCGGCATCTCGTCGGGCCAGGTACTCGTTGACCGTGATCACGTGCACGCCCGACTGCGTCAGGCCGTTCAGGTAGACGGGCAAGGTCGAGACCAGCGTCTTGCCCTCGCCGGTCTTCATCTCTGCGACCCAGCCGAAGTGGAGCGCCGCACCGCCCATGAGCTGCACGTCGTAGTGCCGCTGGCCGATGACCCGGCGGGCCGCCTCCCGGGTCACCGCGAACGCCTCGATCAGCAGGTCGTCGACGTGCTCGCCCCGGTCCAGGCGCTGGCGGAACTCACCGGTGCGGGAGCGGAGCGCGTCGTCGGAGAGCGCCTCGATCTCGGGCTCGAGCCCGTTGATCTCGGGCACCAGATCGGCCAGCGCCCGCACCTTCTTGCCCTCGCCGCTGCGGAGGATGCGGTCCATGAAACCCATAGACCGACCACTCTACCGGTGGCCACCGAGGGCGCCGGATCGACCCGGTGCGGCGTCACAGGGGGTCCGTACCCTGCCCGATGTGGCCGAAGCACCGTTCCCGAACCCGTTCCGGAATGGGCTCCGGTTGGTGCTGGACGCCTGCCTCCCGCACCGGTGTGCCGGTTGCGGTCGCACCGGTCGACCCCTCTGCGGCCGCTGCGCCGGGGCGCTCCCCCTCGCCCCGCCCCGGGCTCCGCCCGACGGGCTGGACGGACTGGTCGGACTGCTCGACTACCGGGACGCAGGGCGGCGGGCCGTCAGGGAGGCCAAGTACGGAGCCGGACCGGACCTGCTGGACCAGTTCGGGGCGGCACTCGGCGTGCTCCTCGACGACCACCTCTCCGGTGACCCCTCGGGAGCGGGCGGGAAGGACCGCGACGGACCGACCGTCCTCACCTGGGCGCCGACCACCACCGCCCGGATCCGGAGCCGGGGCCGTGACCAGGCCGAACGGCTCGCCCGCGCCGCGGCGCGGGGCTCCGACCACCGGCCGCCCGTCCACCGACTCCTGGCCCGACGCGACCGGGGGCACCAGGTCGGCCGGGACCGGAACCAGCGCATCCGCGCCGTCGACTTCGCCGCCGTCGGGGAACCGCTGCCCCAGAGGACCCGGGTCGTCGTCGTCGACGACGTCTGCACGACGGGTGCCACGCTGGCTGCGGCCGCCCGTGCGCTGCGACAGGCCGGGGCGGACCGGGTCGACGGCCTGGTCCTGGCGATCCGGGCGTGACCGGGTCAGTTGCCCGGTAGCCGGAGCACCGGCTGCTCGCCGGCCAGGAGTCGATCGGTGCGCTCCTGGACCGCCCGCTGCCAGTCCGGATGGGTGAGCACACTGAAGCGACCCGTCCGGACCGCATCGACGACCTGCGCCGCCACGTCCCCGGGCTCGAGACCCGTCTCGATGAACTGTTCGATGACCGACCGCAGTCCGGACTCGCCACCGGCGAATCCGTCGCTCGTGGCGCCGGGACGGTTCCGGGCACTCCGGTGGATCTGGGTGCGCACCCAACCCGGGCACAGCACGGTCACGCCGACCTCGGGGTGGGTCATCTCGAGTTCCAGCGCCAGGGTCTCGGACAGCGTGACCACGGCGTGCTTGCTGACGTTGTAGGGACCCATCCCGGGGTTGGAGGTCAGTCCGGCCATCGAGGCCGTGTTGACCACGTGCCCACCGCCGCTCGCGATGATCCGGGGAACGAAGCTCCGGATCCCGTGGATCACGCCCCACAGGTTCACCCCGAGGACCCAGTGCCAGGCCTCCAGGTCGATCTCCCAGCTCAGGCCGCCCTCGGCCACCCCGGCGTTGTTGCACGCCACGTGCAGGGCCCCGAAGACGTCCTGGGCCGCAACGGCGATCCGCTCGACATCGCTCGCCAGGCTGACATCGGCGGTCACGGCGAACACGTCCGCCCCACCACCGCGGAGCTCCGAGGCGGCCTCCTCGAGTGGATCCGCTTCGATGTCGGCCAGCACCAGCCGCATTCCCTCGGCGGCGAAGGCGCCGGCGAGGGCCCTGCCGATCCCACTCGCTGCGCCCGTCACGACAGCGACCCTGCCGTCCAGTTCCTCCACCGCAGCGACTCCCCCGTCGGGTGGGCGCCGGAACACCGACCGACGCGTGCCGTACTGTCGAAGCACGCTACGGCAGGACGACGCCCTCCCACGAATCGCGGGGACCGACGATCCGACCGGCACCTCACCCGGTCGTTCGATCGCACCGCGCCCCGGCCACCAAGCCGGGATCACGGGCCTGCGCGGCGTTGCGGTCACTGCGGTCGTCGCCTACCACCTCGGCGCGCTCCCCGGGGGATTCGTCGGTGTCGACCTCTTCTTCGTCCTGTCCGGCTACCTGATCACGGGTCTCCTGCTCGCCGACCTGCCCGACGGCCGCCGACCGCTGCTCCGTTGGTGGGGAGCCCGGATCCGGCGCCTCACCCCGGCGGTGGCCGTCGTCGTCGCTGCGGTCCTCGTCGTGTTCGCGACCCGGTCCGGGATCACACTGGACGCGGTCGCCACCCTCACCTGGTGGCAGAACTGGCACCTGGTCGCGCAGGGCACCGACTACTGGTCGGCGTCACCATCCCCGCTCCGGCACGCCTGGTCGCTGTCGATCGAGGAGCAGTTCTACCTGGTCTGGCCGGTCGTCACGGTCGGGTTGGTGCTCGCAGCGGGGCGGTCGGCGGCCTCGCGCCGCCTGGTCGGCCTGGTCGCGTTGGCGGGCGCAGTGGCCTCCTTCGCCTGGGCGGCCCACCTGGCGCTCGCGACGCAGCCCGACCTGTCCCGCATCTACTTCGGCACCGACACCCGCGCCGGGGCGCTCCTGCTCGGTTGCGTCGGAGCCGCATGGACGGTCGGAAGGGCCCGGCTCCACGCCGACCGGGTCGCCCGGTGGCTCTGGCCGCTCGCCCTGGTGGTCCTGGGTGTGGTCGCGGCGACCGGCTCGCCGGAACGTCGGTCGACCTACACCGTGGTGCTGCCACTGGTGGCCGTGGCGTCGCTCACCACGGTCGTGGCCGTCACGGATCGGGGCCCGCTCGCCGGAACGATGTCGTGGCGGCCACTGCAGTGGCTCGGCGAGCGGTCGTATGCGATCTACCTGTGGTCGTGGCCGGTGCAGGTCCTCTGCGAGGAACGGCGGCCCGACTGGTCGCCGTGGCTGGTGGCAGCGGTCACCGTGGCCGTGTCGCTGCCGCTCGCGTCGGCGTCGCTGCGTCTCATCGAGTCGCCGCTTCGTCGCGGGATCGGATGGGCGTCGGGACCGTCGGTCCGCCGGGCGGCCTGGGCAGCCGGCGCAGTGGTCGTCGTCCTCGCCGGAGCCTGGGCCGCCCGCTCGACCGTCGTGACCGAACGGGAGGTCCTGGCCGAGGAGTTCGAGCCGCTCCCGGACCCGGTCGCCATCGAGGCGCCCGCCACGGCGGAACCGGCGACCGCCGATGGGCCCGACGACGCGACACCCCCGGCCGCGCCCCCGACGACGTGTGTGGCGGTCCCCCCGGCGCCGTCCGTGCCGGTGTTCGCCGGCGACGGCACCAGCTACGACCCCTCGACCGTCGCCGAGGGCAGCGACCCACAGGCACCGCCGCCGACGACCGACGCCACCTGCGGCGCCCCACGGCGGGTGCTGGTGGTCGGCGACAGCACCGGCCGGGGAGCCGCGAACGGCATCAAGCGGCTCGGGCGTCCCGACCTGGCGGTGTGGGACCGGACGCGACTGGGTTGTGGACTCGTCTCGGACGACGTCGAGTGCGGCGACTGGCGCACCCTGTGGCCGGCCGCGGTCGCCGAGGTGGACCCCGACGTCGTCGTGGTCCACCTGGGAGTCTCGGAGGACGTGGTCCGCGGCGACGACCCCCCGTTCCTCAGCCCCGAGTCGGGTGCCGCCCGACGGGCCGCCATGGTCGAGGCGATCCGGCTCCTGGGGGCCCGCGGCGCACGGGTCGTGTGGACCGGACCGGCGGTGCCACTCGAGTCGGGACGCTTCTTCTGCGGTGGCGAACGGTCCGACTCACCGTGCGACCCCGAGTGGGTCGCGGCCTGGAACCGGGACCTGACCGAGGCCGCCGGAGCCGCCGGCGCGACCACACTCGACGTCGGAGCCTGGGTTCAGGCCCGCGGGCAGATCGCCGGCGACCGGCCCGACGGACTCCACCTGTCGGGGCCGGCGCTCGACGACCAGGCCCGCTGGATCGTCGAGCGCTTCCCGTGACGGTTCGCGTCGGCCACCCGTGCGGCCGACGCCTCAGTACTTGTAGTGCTCGGGCTTGTAGGGGCCCTCGGCCGGGATCCCCAGGTAGTCCGCCTGGTCCGTGCTCAGGCGGGTGAGGCGGACACCGAGCGAGTCGAGGTGGAACCGGGCCACCATCTCGTCCAGCTGCTTCGGCAGGCGCCAGACGCCGAGCGCGTAGTCGTCGTTCTTCGAGAAGAGCTCGATCTGGGCGAGCACCTGGTTGGAGAACGAGCAGCTCATGACGAAGCTGGGGTGGCCGGTGGCGCACCCGAGGTTGAGGAGCCGACCCTCGGCCAGCACGATCACCGAGTGTCCGTCCGGGAAGACGAACTCGTCGACCTGTGGCTTCACGGTCACCCGCTGGACGTCGCTCATGCGGGCCAGTCCGGCCATGTCGATCTCGTTGTCGAAGTGGCCGATGTTCCCGACGATCGCGTTGTGCTTCATCCGGGCCATGTGCTCGGCGGTGATGATGTCCTTGTTGCCGGTGGCGGTGATGAAGATGTCGGCGGAGTCGATCACGTCCTCGAGCCGGACCACCTGGTAGCCCTCCATCGACGCCTGCAGCGCGCAGATCGGGTCGATCTCGGTCACGACCACCCGGGCCCCCTGGCCGCGGAGCGACTGGGCGCAGCCCTTGCCCACGTCACCGAAGCCGCACACGACCGCGGTCTTGCCGCCGATCATGACGTCGGTCGCCCGGTTGATCCCGTCGATGAGCGAGTGCCGGCAGCCGTAGAGGTTGTCGAACTTCGACTTCGTGACCGAGTCGTTGACATTGATCGCCGGGAACAGCAGCGACCCCGTCTCGAACATCTGGTACAGGCGGTGCACGCCGGTGGTCGTCTCCTCGGTGACCCCTTGGATCCCGGCGCCGATGCCCGTCCACCGCTGCGGATCCTCCTGGAGCGATCGCCGCAGCAGGTCGAGCACGACCACCCACTCCTCGGAGTCGTCCTCAGAGGCGTCGGGAACGAGTCCGGTCGCCTCGTACTCGGTACCCTTGTGGACCAGCAGCGTCGCGTCGCCACCGTCGTCCAGGATCATGTTGGGCCCGGCCGTGCCGCCGTCCCAGCGGAGCGCCTGCTCGGTGCACCACCAGTACTCCTCGAGCGTCTCGCCCTTCCAGGCGAAGACCGGGACGCCCCGCGGGTCGTCGACCGTTCCCTCGGGACCCACCGCGATCGCCGCGGCCGCCTCGTCCTGGGTGGAGAAGATGTTGCAGCTGGCCCACCGGACCTGGGCGCCCAGGGCGGTCAGGGTCTCGATGAGGACGGCGGTCTGCACCGTCATGTGCAGCGAGCCGGTGACCCGCGCCCCGGCGAGCGGCTGCTCGTCGGCGTAGGTCGCACGGATCGCCATCAGTCCGGGCATCTCGTGTTCGGCCAGCTGGATCTGCTTGCGACCGAGCGGGGCGAGCGAGAGATCGGCGACCTTGAAGTCGGTGAGCGTCATCGGGGGTCCTCCTGCCGCAGCGCGCGGCGTCCTGTTCGGGTGGCATCGCACCGGGCTCGGACCGTCTGGTCCCCAACCGACTGGTCCCCGCAGGACAGCCCGGACGTGGCCGATGGTAGCCCAGGTGTCGGCTGGCGACCCGGTCCGGGGTCCACCCGGCGACCTGACCGCTCACGTACCGTCGACGCGGTGCTCCGACGAGGGGGCGCCCGGAACGGAGGACTCCATGCGTCGCAACCCCCACACCATCCGCTCGGTCGCCGCCGGCCTCGTCGGCGTGCTCGCGCTCCTGGGCGTGACGGCCTGTGGCGGTTCGTCGAACGACACCACGACGACCACTGCGGCTCCGGCCACGACCACCTCGACCCCGAGCGGCGGCGACGAGTCGACGAAGGTCTTCGACGAACAGATCCAGCGTGAGCTCCAGCAGGTGGGCTGCTACAAGGGCAACATCGACGGCATCCTCGGACCGGCGTCGGACGAGGCCATCCTGGAGTTCCAGCGGGCCGAGGGGCTCTCAGCGGACGGCGAACTCGGCCCGAAGACCGAGGCGGCCCTGAAGTCGGCGGTCTCCGCCGGGAAGAAGGTGTGCACGGGCTCGTCGTCGACCACGACGACACCGAAGACCACCACGACGAAGCCCAACACCACCGTCGCCCCCAACGACGCACCGTGCACCGCCACGGCACTGCTCAAGGGCCTGCCGGCCGAGGGCGAGAAGATCACCCGGTTCGTGTGCTCCGGCGGCTGGGCCGCCGGGTCGCTCGACAACGGCTCGAAGTTCATCCTCAAGGCCCAGAACGGCGCCTGGTTCGCACCGTCGCAGGACCCCTGCGGCTCGGCCAGCGCCGGACTGGACCCGTCGATCCTCGAGGCTGGCTGCGGGGGCTGACCCCCCGCTCTCCGGCTGCGTCTCGGTGCATTCGGCGCCACATCGGGTGCCGAATGCACCGAGACGCGGAGCGGGCGGGGTTCAGTCGTCGCGGAGACGGTGCTTGAGCTGGTCCAGGATGTCGACCGGACCCGGGTCGACCCCTTCGGTGAACGCCATGTGCAGCGTCACCAGGTCACCGACCAGCACCAGGTCGAACAACTGCGCCAGTGGCGTGTCGCCGGACGCGTCCACGGTCTCGATGCCCGCCACCACCTCGTCGCAGGCCTCGACCACGAAGTCGAACCGGCGGTCGATGTTGCCCGGCTCGTCTCCGTGGCGCAGGAACACCAGGGTGAACACCTGACGGGTCACGTCACCGTGCTGGGCCCAGCCGCACAACTCGTTGTGGGTCAGCTCCGGGATCCGGTTGCACCACGACGGCACCTTGCAGTTCTCGTTGAACTGCCCCTTCCACCGCCACGCCGCCACCTCGCCGAGCGGTCCACCGCCGTAGACGAGCGGAATGGTCCGCCCGATCCTCCGGGCGAGACGGGTGGCGACGTCGTCGACGCCGTCGGACAGTTCGTCGCGACGGCGTCGGAGCTGCGCCACGGCCGAGTCGACCATCCTCGACGTGTCGGGCACGATCCCGAGCCGGTCGAGCACCACCAGCAGGGGGGCCGTGACCGCTGCGATGCCGGCACGCGGCATGGGGATCGACGTGTCGACCGGGACCACCGGCGCGCCGATGTCACCCGCCAGCCGGACGAGTTCCCCGCCCGAGGCCACGACGACCACCCGGGCGCCCCGTTCGGCGGCCTGCGACACGGCCGTCAGCGTCTCCTCGGTGTTGCCGGAGAACGAGTTGGCGAACACCAGGGTGTCGGGTCCGACGAAGGCCGGGCACTCGTAGTGCTTCGAGACGATGATCGGCACGGGGCTCACCCCGCCGAGCACGGCGGCCGCAGCGTCACCGCCGATCCCGCTGCCACCCATGCCGGCGACGAGCACCGAGGTGATGCCGTCACCGGAGGGCAGTCCGTCCACGGCCCGAGCCGATGCAGCCGCCTGCTCGAGCTGTTCCGGCAGACCGAGTGCGGCCCCGAGCATGTCCAGGGAGTCGAGGCGGTCCGTCAACGTGCTCAGTCCTGGAAGGTCGGGCCGATGCCCTCGGACTCGGCCAGGGCCATGAGCCGGTCGTGCGTGCCGTCGTCGACGGCGGTGGCCTCGTCGATCAACAGCACGGGGATCCCGTCGCGCACCTCGTAGCTGCGCCGCAGCCGGGGGTTGTAGAGCACCCGCTCGTCGGCGAAGTACCACAGCGGTCCCTTGTCCTCGGGGCACGCGAGCACCTCGAGCAGTCGTGGGTCGAGCCGGTCGTCCGTCGTCACCTGTGCCACCTCCGTCGTGGTCGATTGGTCCGGCCCCTCGGACCGGGTTCCCGTGGCGGGGCGGTCACCCCGTCATCACCGCCTGTACCTCGGCGACCCTGGCCGCCACGGCGTCCTGGTCGGCCGCCTCCACGTTCAGGCGAAGCAACGGCTCGGTGTTGGACGGCCGCAGGTTGAACCACCAGTCGCCGGCGTCGACGGTCAACCCGTCGAGTCGGTCCTGGTCCAGGTCCGAGTAGTGGGCCGCCACGTGCTCGATCACCGCGTGCGGGTCCTCGACCCGTGTGTTCAGCTCGCCGGAGTCGGCGTAGCGTTCGAACGGGCGGCGCAGCTCCGAGAGCGGCAGCCCCGTCGCCGACATCCGACCGATCACCATCATCGAGGCGATCAGTCCCGAGTCCGCCCGGTAGTTGTCGAGGAAGTAGTAGTGGGCGGAGTGCTCGCCGCCGAAGACGGCGCCCTCGTCGGCCATGAGCTTCTTGATGAACGAGTGGCCCACGCGACTGCGCAGGGGCGTGCCGCCGTGTTCCCGGACCACCTCGGGCACCGCCTTGGAACAGATCAGGTTGTGGATCACCGTCCCGCCACCACGGGCGTCCAGGATGGTCGCGGCGATGATCGCGGTGGTGGTGGAACCGGAGAGCGTCCTCCCCTGCTCGTCGACGAGCACCACCCGGTCGGCGTCGCCGTCGAAGGCCAGGCCCAGATCCGCCCCGGTCGCCACGACCCGCTCCTGGAGCGCGACCTGGTTGACCGGCTGGATCGGATCGGCCGGATGGTTGGGGAACGTCCCGTCGAGCTCCGGGAACATGACCTCCAGCTCCAGCGGCAGCTGGGCGAACACCGCGGGCACGACCAGGCCGCCCATGCCGTTGGCGGTGTCCGCCACGACCTTCAGCGGTCGCAGGCCATGAATGTCGACGAACCCACACACGTGGCGGACGAAGTCCTCCAGGACGTCCCGGTCGCCCAGGCTCCCCGGCTCGGGGGCGTCCGCCAGATCGCCGGCGAGTGAGGCCTCGGCGAGCTCCCGGACACGGAGGAGGCCGCTGTCCTCGCCCACCGGCCGGGCGCCAGAGAGGCAGAACTTGGTCCCGTTGTACTCCGCTGGGTTGTGCGACGCCGTGAAGACGGCAGCCGGTGCATCCAGCGAGCCCGAGGCGAAGTAGACCTCGTCGGTCGAGCAGAGTCCCAGGTCGATGACGTCGACGCCCTGGGAGCGGACCCCGTCGGCGAACGCCCGGCTCATCTCCACCCCCGTCGGGCGCATGTCACGAGCCACCAGGATCCGTTCGACCCCGCGGCCGGCTGCGGCCGCCTCCTCGAGTGCGAAGGCGGCGAATCCGGCCCCGATCGCCCGGGCCAGCGGCGGGTCGTACTCACCGGGGCACACGCCGCGGACGTCGTAGGCCTTGACGATGGCGGCGAACGGCGAATCGGCATCAGCCATGCGGGGCACCCTAGTGGCCACCCGGGACCGGTCCGGGCCCGACGATCCCGACCGTGGGGGCCGCGGCCCTCAGGCGACCGGCGGGAGCCGCTCGTCGCCGGCCACGAGTTCGTAGTCACCCAGCCTGGAGTGGCGTCGGATCGAGAACAGGTCGGTGAGCAGGCGGGAGGTGTCCCGGGCCAGGCGCACCGTCGACCTCGACGAGTTCACGACCGTGACGGGGACCTCGACCAGCGACAGCCGGTAGCGCTCGACCAGGTGGAAGACCTCGACGTCGAACGCGAACCGGTCGACGGTGCAGTGGGAGAACACGAGCCGGGCCGCGTCGGAACGCATCGCCTTCAGACCGCACTGGGTGTCGCGGTAGCGGCCCAGCAGCACGATCCCGGTGAGGACGTTGACGATCCGACCGCCGACCTCCCGCAACCGGCCCGCCCGCACGACGGTGAGCGTGTCGGTGTGCTGTCGGCTGCCCACCGCGACGTCCCAGCCCTCCTCGATGCGCTCCACGAAGCGGACCAGCTGTGCCGGTGCGTAGGCCAGGTCGGCGTCGATGAACGCGACCGTCCGGCCCCGGGCCGACATGACACCCTCTCGAACGGCCGCACCCTTGCCGCGGTTCCGTTCGAGCACCAGCACCTGGTCGGCCCCTCCGGCGCGCGCCGCATCCGCGGTCCCGTCGTCCGAACCGTCATCGACGACGACGACCTCCAACCCTCCGTCGGGCCCTCCGCCGGAGGCGACGTCGGCGAGCTCGGAACGGATCCGGGCGACGGTCCCGGCGATGCGGTCGGACTCCCGGTAGGCCGGGACCACGACGCTGAGCCGGTACCCGCCCGGAGCGGGCGACCGGCGTCCGGGGCGGCGCTGGTCGTCGCGGACGAACTGCACCATGACGCGCCGGTAGTTGGCGACGCGCACGACGAAGGCGGCGGCGAGCGCCGGCAGCTTCACCACGACCAGCGCCCATCCGTGCCGGGGGTCGAACAGCACGGCGAGCCCGGTCACGATCGCCACGTCGGTGGCGAGCGCGAGCCCCGCGGTGCCCAGGTAGGGGCCGGCCGAGTGGTAGAAGCGCTGCGAGGGGTCGTCCGGCAGCGTCAGCCACCCGTGGAGGAGCCACGAGACACCCGTGGCGGTGGCGACCGCCACTGCGTCGGCGACCGGGACCGCCCACCCGGACTGGAGGCGCAACAGGACGAAGAGCCCGATGTCGACCAGCGTGGCGATCGTCCCGATCAGGACGAATCGCCGGAGCAGGTTCACCGCAGGTCGGGTGCGTCGGCGGACGTGCCGCCGGAGTCACGCGGCCCACCGGCCCCGCCGGAACCACGCCGCCCACGGGCCTCGCCGGCGCCGTCCGGACCAGCACCATCATCGTCGTCGGTGCCGTCGTCGGCATCGTCGGAATCGGCATCGGCAGCGCCACCGTCCTCGGCCACGTCCGGGTCGGCGATCCGGGCACCTCCGCCGGGTCCGGCACCGGCGGCCACACCCACGAGCTGCGGCTCGGCCACCTCCGCGGCGTCCCGACGACGCTGGTCGTCGACCGCCAGCCACCCCACGGCGACGAAGCCGGCCAGGGCCATGAGCCAACCGAGCACGTCGATCCACGACGTTCCGTAGCGGAGCGTCACCTCGTTCTCGGTCGGGATGACGACCATCTGGTTGGGGCTCACCCGGTAGGGACCCTCGGCGCCGTCGACCCTCCAGTTGGGGAAGTACGAGGCCTTCACCAGCACGGGGACGCCCGTCCGGTCGACGCGGAACGAGATCTCGTCGGTCCCGGTGGTGATGCCCGTGACCTCGACCGCCGGTAGCGGCTCGCGGGGCGGATCGGAGTCATCGGGCGACACCCGGGCCCACTCCTCGGGTCCCGACGTGGCCAGGGGCACGTCCCACCGCTCCGGATCCAGGTACCACTCGACGGCCGGGCCGGGAGTCTTCGGGGCCTGGGCCTGACCGGGAGCCGGCACGGGACGTTCGCCGTAGATCCAGCCGTCCACGTGGTCGTCGGCCGGGTCGAGCACGACCGGCTGGTTCTCGAGCGGTGCGACGATCTCGGAGTCGGCCACCTCGAAGATCGCCCAGTTGCGCTGCGCCCCGTCACCGGTGTCGGGCGATGCGAAGGCGGCCACCTCGGTGAGCCTCGGCTCGGTCCGGGCGGCGGCGATGGCCTGGTCGGAGCTCGCCATGTAGTACTTCACGCCCAGCAGCTGGAGGTGCGACACACCGAGGCCGATGTTGAAGTTCCCGTACGGCAGGTCCCGCTGCGCCCTGGACGGCTGGGTGGAGAGTTCCGACTGGTTCAGGAAGTGGAACGGGGTCGTCGAGGACGCCTCGAAGTAGAGGCCCTCCATGGATCCGACGCAGCCGTCGGTGAGGTACGGGAGGAGCATGAGGGCCATGGGCGTGCCGAAGCGGTCGAGTTTCGACTCGTACTCCCACATGGCCCGGCCACAGCCCTCACGGGCGGCGACGTCCTCCATCGTGGTGACGAGTCCCTCGAACTCGGGGTAGGCCGGCCGCGACTCGAGCCCCTGGAAGTTGTAGTACGCCCATCCGCTCGAGATGTTCTGCTTCGGGAAGCTGAGCCCGAGCCACCTGTAGGTCGACGTCCCCGACGCGTCGGTGACCGCCTGGCCGCCGGGCAGCACCCGGAGGGCACCGGCGAGCGAGACGAGCATCACGCTCAGCACGACGACCACACCGGTGATGCCGACCCACACCGGTTCGTTCCGCTCACGGCGGATGTCACCCACGACCAGCGCGATCGACCGGATGACCAGGCCGACCGACAGTGCGGCGAGGAGGTAGAGCCCGAGGATGTAGAAGGGCAGGATCCGGGCGTTCCAGAGTCGGTACTGGGGCAACAGCACGAAGATCCACGCGTGGGCGACGATCAGCATCGACAGCCACCACCCGAGCCGCACCCGGTGGACCATCGAGAGCACCACCCCCAGGGCCGCGAGCGCGAAGACCACGTTGCGGTACGGCATGTCGAACACCGCAGGGTCGGGCCACAGGTACCGCGAGTACTCGGTCAGCTTCTCCCAGCCCATGTCGTTCAGGAAGGTGCTGTTCAGGTAGAAGGGGATGAACCAGAACGCAGCGACCAGGAACCCGACCGGTCCGACCACGACGGCGAACCGCAGCACCCGGGAGTCGAACCCGGCGAAGCAGGCCAGGATCGCGAGCGTCCCCAGGATCGGGAACCAGGACGGCACCACCACGAGCGATGCCAGCACCAGGCCGAGCACGGCCCCGACCGCGATCCGGCCGGTCCGGGTGGCGTCCCACCACGGTGTCCGGTCCTCCCGACGGGTGAACAGGTACACGACGGTGGCGATGAAGGCGAAGATCGCAGGGATCAGGTGGCACAGGATCACCAGCCCGAACAGCGTTGCGCCGAGCGCCCGGTCCCACCCGGTGCGCACACCCCGGACGAGCACGGCCAGGTACAAAACGGCGAGTGTCAGCGAGATGGAGAAGGCGAACTCCCCCGCCATCGTCGAGGCGATGTTGCCGCCGTAGATCGTGAAGCCGGTCTCGTAGAGGAACGCGGCCGCTCCGAGGGCCACGAGCGGCGGGAGCGGGAACGGCAGACGGGCGGCGCGCCCGAGGGCGAACCCGGCGAGGGGCATCGTGACGATGCCCGAGACGGCCACCATCTTGAACGCGACGTTGTACGGGATCGGGACCACCATCACGATGGCGACGGCCAGGCTGATCCAGATGAGCGTCCGGAGGACCGGCGAGCTGGTGCGACCCCGCAGCCACAGGGCACCGGCGACCAGCCCGGCGACGGCGAAGGGCGCCAGCCAGATCGGCAGCCCCACGTTGAGCATGACGATCAGCAGCGACGGGACGACCATGTAGAAGACGTAGGCGGGGAATCCGGCGTACCAGTCCGGGGACCACCCGGACAGCCGGAGACTCGGGATCAGCTCATCACGCAGGAACGCCGGCCCCCAGACGTGGGCCCCCATGTCTCCACCGGTGGCGGTCGTGTTCCGGAGGATCCACTCCGGATGCATCGTTGCGGCCACCACGGCACAGGCGATGCCCACCACGACCCACGACACGATCGTGGTGAGCGGACGACCGGGGTGCTCCGGATCGTCGATGAGGACGAGGTCCTCGGCGAACGCGCCACGGTCGTCGTCGGCACCGTCGCGTCCGGCGGGGGAACCCTCGTCGACGCGTTCGTCAGTCGTGGTCATGCGGGGACCATCGTGCCACGCAACCGGCCAAAAGCGGACGCACGGAGCCGGTGTGGGCGTCGCCGGTTCCCCGGCGGCCGGGGGTCAGTTCGACAGGGACCGCTTGTACCGGGTCGGCGCCGAGCTGATGTCGGCGATGACGCCGTCCAGGTCGACCTCCTCGCCGTCCCGCCGCCAGGACCGGGTGTCGCAGGTCGAACAGGATCGCATGACCAGGTCCGAGCCGTCGACCGTCAGCTCGATCTCGACGAGGTCGCCACCACAGACCTCACAGCGTTGCGTCGACATGGGTGAACCTCCCTGCAGTCGGCCACACCGCCGTTCCCGGGTGGGATCCGGTGCGGATCCCGGGTCGGCGCCGACCGGATGTCCACCCCAGTCTACCCGGTTGCGAGCACGACCACCGTGACGAGGTTGAAGGTCGCGTGGGCCACCACCGCGCCGCCGATCCTCCCGGTCCGGAGCACGAGCCCGGCCAGGACCGTGCCCAGGACCAGCAGGCCCACGAACTGCAGCGGCTGCAGGTGCATGGCGGCGAACACGGCCCCGCAGAGCAGGCAGGCGAGGGCCGGCGGGATGCCCCGCTTGCGCAGCGATCCGAGCAGCAGGCCCCGGTAGAAGAGCTCCTCGACCAGCGGGGCGCCGACGACCACGACCAGCCCCAGGACGAGCCATCCCGCCGGCCCCTGGGCCTTGTCGGCGAGCTCCCGGGCGGGTTCCGCCAGGTCGTCCCGGCTCCGGCCGAGCAGGTGGAGCAACGGCCAGTAGATGAGCGGGAGGACCGCGAACTGCATGAGCACACCGATCGCCACGCCCACAGGCAGGTCGACCGGGGAGAACCGGACCCGGAACTCGCGCACGACACCGTGGCCCTTCGCACCGGCGCCGAACAGGGCGACCAGCCATCCCGCCCACAGGGGAACCTGGAGCAACGCCACGGCCCAGAGCGGGACCTCGGCCAGGTCGTCCCAGCCGGCGAGCGCGAACACCACGACCTGGGCGACCAGCAGCAGCAACTGCGACAGGCCGATGCCCAGTGCCACGTCCCCGAACCCCCACCGGGAGGTCGGATCCGGCCACGGCGCTGCGGTTCCCGGGGCCGGCGGCGACCCGCCGACCGGGGTGCCGGACGCGTCCGCCGGAGGATCCGGGGTCACGCCCCGATCAGGTCGAGCGACGACGGGCCCGGGCCGAGCGACCGCAGGTCCCGGAGCTCCCAGCCGCGGGGCACCCGGACGGTGTCGGCGTGCAGGTCGCACAGGTCGTGCACCATCGGGTGATCCTCTGCCGCGAGCTCGTCCAGCCACACCGTGGACTCGGCGTACGCGTACGACAGCGTCGCCGTCGCCCGGCGGTCGCACCCCGGCTTGGCACAGAGCCTGCTCACGCCGTCGACCGTACCGTCGGGCGTCGCCGGGGAGGCGGATGCCTCTGGACCACGGGGCCGCCCGTCGTGGCGGATCGCCCGGGTGCACCTAGGCTGTGTCCATGTCGAGTGACCAGTCCGAGCCCACCCCCGGAGCATCCGGACCCGGCGCCAAGGCCCGGGGCGGGATGCCGACGTGGCTGGTGTGGATCCTGGTGGCGGTCGTGGGCCTGACGGTCGTCAGCGCCCTGTCGCTGTCGTCCAACGAACGCGAGCCGATCCCCTTCTCCGCCTTCGTCCAGCAGGTGGAGGACGGGAACGTGGCCACGGTCAACTGGAACAACGCCACGAACGCCGTGACCGGGACCACGAAGAGCGGTGAGCAGTTCGTGACCTCGGGTCCCGTCGAGCCGCCCCAGGACCTCCTCACCACCATGGAGTCGAAGGACATCGAGGTCACCTTCGACAACCCGACGCCGAACTTCTTCACCGCGCTGCTCCCGCTGGTGTTGCCCGTGGCCCTGATCATCGGGCTCTTCGTCTGGATGAACCGTCGGGCCCAGGGGCAGATGGGTGGGATCATGTCGATCGGCCGGTCCCGGGCCAAGACCTACACGACCGAGCGACCCGCCACGCTCTTCACCGACGTCGCCGGGTACGAGGGCGTGAAGCGGGAGATCCGGGAGGTCGTGGACTTCCTGAAGGAGCCCGACCGGTTCCTGGAGATCGGCGCCCGGATCCCCAAGGGCGTCCTGCTGGTGGGCCCCCCGGGCACCGGCAAGACCCTCATCGCCCGTGCGGTCGCCGGTGAGGCGGGTGTGCCGTTCCTTTCGGTCTCCGGCTCCGACTTCATGGAGATGTTCGTCGGCGTCGGCGCCAGCCGGGTGCGCGACCTGTTCGAGTCGGCCCGGAAACACGGCCGGGCGATCATCTTCATCGACGAGATCGACTCGGTGGGCCGCAAGCGTGGCGCCGGCCTGGGCGGCGGGCACGACGAGCGCGAGCAGACGCTGAACCAGATGCTCTCCGAGATGGACGGCTTCGAGGGTTCCGAGGGCATCGTGATGATGGCCGCCACCAACCGGCCCGACATCCTGGACCCCGCCCTGCTCCGCCCGGGCCGTTTCGATCGCCAGGTCGTGGTCCCGCTCCCCGAGCTCGACGACCGCAAGGCGATCCTGGCCGTCCACATCCGGCACAAGAAGCTCTCACCCGACGTCGACCTGGACCTGGTGGCCCGTGGGACCCCCGGCATGTCGGGCGCCGACCTGGCCAACCTGGTCAACGAGGCGGCGCTCACGGCGGTGCGCCGTGGCAGCAAGGTCGTGGAGATGCACGACTTCGAGGACGCCCGCGACCGGGTCCTGTTGGGCCAGCGGCGGGAGTCGATGGTCCTGTCGGACCGGGAGGAGGTGGTCACGGCGTTCCACGAGGCCGGTCACGCCCTGTGCGCGGCGCTGCTCCCCCACGCCGATCCGGTCCACAAGGTCACGATCCTCCCCCGCGGCATGGCGCTCGGCGTCACCCAGCAGCTCCCCGAGGAGGAGAAGCACTCCTACAGCCAGGACTACCTGGAGGAGAGCATCGTGGTGGCGATGGGCGGCCGGGTCGCCGAGGAGCTCGTGTTCGACCACCGCAGCACCGGCGCCGCCAACGACCTGCAGGTCTCGACGGAGCGGGCCCGTCGCATGGTCACCGAGTTCGGCATGAGCGAGGAGATCGGCCCCCGCGCCTGGGGCACGTCGGGGCCGGTGTTCCTCGGCGAGGACTTCGGACACCAGCGCGAGTACTCCGAGGACACCGCCCGCGCCATCGACACCGAGGTCGAGCGACTCCTGCGGGCCGGTGAGGACCGGTGCCGTGAGCTGCTGACGACCAACCGGGGCGCCCTGGACCTGATCGCCCGGGCGCTCCTCGAGGACGAGACGATCTCCGGCTCCGAGGTCAGCCGGCTGATCCGGGTCGCGAACGGCACCGAACCCGATGTGCCGGAGCCGTCCCGGTCACCGCGACCCCCGGCGGTGGTCACCGACCCCGACGAGGGCACGAGGTCGAAGGCGGGCTCGAAGCTGAAGGCGCCGCAGGTCGAGCCGGGGTTGGCCCCTGGCGGCCCGTCGGTGCTGCCGAGCAACCCCTACGCCGCACGCCCGGGCCGACTGGGGATCGGACCCCCGGAACGCGACGAACGCTGACCGGATGGTTCCGACCCCGGACGGGGACCGGGATCAGTCCCCCGAGCAGCCCGGCGGGGTGGAACCGGGTTCACGGGCTTCGGCGACCGCAGCCCACAGGTGCGTGACCGTGACCGGCCCGGCGAAGGAGGACCTCACGTCTCCGGCCGCGTCCACCACCAGGGTGAGCGGAACCGCATCGATGCCGTAGCGGCGGTGCAGCTCCGGTTGCTCGCGCACCTCGACGTCACAGACCACGACCTGGTCGCTCGCCAGCGGACGGGCCCGTTCCAGCACCCCGGCACACGAGTCACAGGTTCGGGACGAGAAGACGGCGACGAGCCACGGGGCATCGGGCCGGTCGAAGTCGGCGCGGTCCACCCGGTCCGGAACGGCGGGCGGACCCTGCGGCGGGGTCGGGTCGGCGGTCTGCCGGCGCTGCAGGATCACGGCGACCGCAACCACGGCGGCGGCGACCACGAGTGCGACGAGCAGCCGGTCCACCAAAGGAGTGTGCCCCGCCCCGGGGTCGTCCGGGAACTCGGCGCCCTCAGGCGCCCGGCAGAGCGACCGGTCCGGACCGATCGGAGCGGAACGGGACGGCGGAGCCGACGGCGAACTCGTCCTCGCCCGGGTAGCTGACGAACCGCTCGACGACCACCGGTCCCATGCTGGTGATGCGCAGTCCCACCAGGCTCCCGGGCGCCACCGCCGGCGGGATGGTGAGCGCCACGCTGTCACCCGCGGCGACCTCCACGGTGCTGGTCGCCCCGGCGAGCGCAGCGGCGTCGAGGCCCGGTTCGACTGGCACGACGGTGATGGTGGTGGGCACGTCGAACGGGTTGTGGACGAACACGACCGGAGCCGGATCGGCCTCGGCGTCCAGCGCCGGCACCAGCCAGTCGCCGGCGGCCACCGGGGCACCGGTCGCGATCCCGAGGCCGGAGGAGAGCGCCGGACGCTGCGGCGTGGCGGCCGCACCCGGCGCCGGCGGGGCGGGGGGCGGGCCCGGCGGTCCGGTGATCGTCGTCAGCACCGACGCCACGACGGGTGCGCCGTCGGTCGCGACCGTGATGGCGTGGTAGCCGACGGGCGGGACACGGGTCTCCGCCGACAGGTCGACGATCGCGTAGCGCAGCGACGGGATGTCGAGCACGAAGGGTTCCGGTGCCGTTGCGGCACCCCCGTAGGGGACGACTCGCACCTCGGCGCTGATCCGCTCCGAGGTCGGGTTCACCACGACGACGGACTCGGCGACGCCGTCCCCCGTGAACCCGCCGGCGAAGGTCCAGCGCGACGACTCGGCGGGGACACCCAGGTTCATCCGCAGGCCGAGCGGGCCGGTCGTGCCGTCGAACCGCTGGGTCGCCTCGGCGACCACCCGGCCCGAACGCGACCGGACGACCACGGAGAAGACATCACGCCGCTGGACCACCGCACCCAGGTCGACGACCTCCACGCTGCGCGCCGGAACGACGATGCCGCTGAGTTCCGCCGGGGTCCGCGCCGACGCGTCCAGGACGACCTCGACGTCCACGCCCGCGTCCGCCGGGAACGGGTTGAACAGGGTCAACAGGGCGGTGGAGCCGCGGGCGGAGTTGAGCGCCGGGAACCACCACCGGTCGGACGTCGACGTGGCGCACGGCACCTGGTCGGACTCGGTGTCGGTGTTCAGCCGGTGCTCCACGACCAGGCCGGGGGCGGGCGACTCCACGACGACCGACAGTTCGGGCGCACCGAAGGTCGCCTGCACGTCGATCGTGGTCGAGCCGTTGGCCGGGACCTCGACCTCGGCGGCAGGCAGGGGACCTGCGGGACCGTACGCCGTGGCCCGTGCGGTCGCCACGGCAGGCCCGGCGTTGGTCAGGATGACGCGGTGGCGGGGCGGTTCGGGTGAACCGATCCGGGAGGCCGCGCAGTACCAGGTCCCCGACACGGCGTCACCGTCGAACGCCGCGGGCAGCGCCGACCGGTCCAACGACACCACCGACGGCTCCCGGGGTTCGGGCACCCACACGACCATGGCGGCGACGGCGGCGACGACGACCGCGACGAACAGGAACCGGACGACCTTCACTGCGTCACCCCACCGGAGTCCCCGGGTGGATCGGCCTCGAACGGATCGCCGTCGTCCTCGGGCCGCTCGACCCGTCGCCGGCGCGTGGGCACGGGATCGTCAGGGTCGACCGGCCGCTCCACGTTGCGGACCCGGCGGGTCGGTTCGACCGCACGACGACGGAGGACCAGCACCAGGAGCCCGAGGAGCACCACCACCTGCGCCGCCTGCAGCCCGCGAGACGTGGACGGCGTGGACCAGGACAACTCCGCCGGGCCGGTGGTCGACACGGCGAAGCGCTGGGCCCAGCCGAACAGGTCGGACCGCTCGGCGGTCGACGCGGCGTCACCGCCGACCCCCAGGTCCCAACCCGGGTCGGCCGAGACCGACTGCGCGATCGTCGACCCCTCGGTCAGCTCGCCCTCGAACGACGTCCCCGGCCCCAGGCCCAACACCGCCGGGGGTGCCGGGACCGGCGGTGCGGCCAACTGGCCCACCAGGCCGGCGTCACCGTCCTCCGGCAGCTCGATCCCGGTCACGTCACTGCGCAGCGGCCAGGCCGACTCCACCCGGAACAACGAGGCTCCCGGGGCGAGCGGCACCTGGGTCAGGTCCAGCTGCTCGCGCAGCGCCGACTCGGTCCCGGAGGGCGGGGGCACCTCGAGCGGTGCGAACGGTTCGGGGGCCGGACGGTCGACGAGCAGCACGTAGCGCACGCCCATCGGTGCGAGCGCCTGGCCCAGGCGGGCGGTGCCGCCCACGAGCGCGGCCGAGAGCGCTGCGTCGACCTGGCGGACGCCGGGGCCACCGTCGAGTCGGTAGCGCTGGGTGACGGTCGGCTCGAAGCCCTCGCTGAGCCCGAACGCCAACCCACTGCCGCCACTCAGCTCCCAACCCGACAGGGGCAACACGTCGGCGTCACCGATCCAGAGCGTCCGGAAGTCGTCACCCTCGGCCACCAGCTCGAGGGCCCGCTGGTAGTCGCCCTGAGGCAGGTACCACCGGCCATCCGAGGAGGCCACGAGCGCAGGGACCAGCCCCACCAGGAGTGCCAGCACGCCGATGCCCGAGAGCACCTGGCGTACGCCGAAGTCGCCGCCCAGGACGTCGCGCTCGAAGGCGAACGCGAGCATGGCGATGGCGACACTCAGCCCGAGCGCCGCAGGCACCAGCGTCAGCTCGACTCCCGCTCCGGCGAACTCGGCCCACTCGACCAGGACGAGCGTCCCCGCCCACGACCCGAGCGCCACGATCCACCCGGCCACCGCCCACGTCGCCCGCCAGGCCTGTCCCGTGACCAACGGGACGAGTGCGGCCACGAGGAGGCCGAGTCCCCACAGGCCGAGCGTGACCGGCCCGACCGACCCCGTGACGACCTCGAGCGCCGAGGGTGCGCCCGCCCGCGTCGGCCAGATCCCCGTGATCGATGCCAGGTCGCCGGACCGGACCGACTCGGCGAGCCACGGTCCGAGGGCGGCGGCGGCGAGGACCGCACCGGCGAGGGAGGCCACCACCATCCGCACGGCCGGGCGACGCTCCCCCGCCAGGAACGGTCCGATGGCGAGCACGACCGCAGTCGCGGCGACGAGGGCCGCGCCGGCCGGGCTGATGGCCCCGACGACGACCAGGAGCAGGGCGTTGCCGGCGACGTGCCGGAACCAGCCGACGGGCCGGCGTCCCTCGCCCGCGAACGGCGACGCACCGGCGCGGCTCGCCAGCCGCCGCAGGAACCACGGGGCGATCGCCCAGGCCCACAGCGCCTGCAGCCGGCCGCTGCCGAGGGCGTTCAGGGCGACGGGGGCCAGGACGTACGAGGCGAAGGTGACCGCCCGGGCCCGGGACGACCCCGAGCGGGCGAAGAGCTTCCATGCCCCGAGACCGCCGACGACGAGAGGGGCCAGCACCAGCAGGCGCCGAGCCAGGTCGACGGATCCCAGCAGGACCCCTGAGAGCACACCGAGTCCGGGCACGACCGGTGGGGGCACCGCCGACTCACCGAGTCCTGCGCCGCGCCAGGCCGTCCACCACTCGCCGAGCAGCGCCCGCGTGCCCTGCGAGGTGTCGACGAACTCCCGGAGGACCGGCAGGTCGCCCCCCACCAGCTTGCGGGTCCCGACCACGGCCACGGCGATGGCGGCGACGACGAGCGCCGTGGCCACCCGGCTGTCCGTCGAGGTGAGCTCGCGCAGGTACCCCCGGCTGCCCTCGGTCGCGGCAGCCAGACGGCTCTGGCCCTCCTCGGTCCGGACCAGCGAGGCCAGTCGGTAACTCCCCCGGTGGACGAGCGGTTGGAGTTCCCGGTCGTTGGTCCGCCGGTACCGCCGGATGGACCTCCTGACCGAGATCGTCCGCGGCACGGCGAGGACGCCGGTCGCGAGCGCCGACAGGTCGTCACCGGCCCGGCGGAACCGTCCCAGCAGCACCGAGGCGACGACGTCTCCGACCGCGAGCAGGAACGACAGCGGGAGCCGGTACCAGGCCCGACGCAACTGAACGTTGGCCATGACCATCTTCGTCTCGTGCCGGATCGAGAGGCGGTCGCGGTCGACGGTCCGACGGTCCTCGTAGCGACGGCGGTGACGCACGACCGCGCGCGGGCAGAACTGCACCGAGGCGCCGGCGATGAGGGTGCGCCAGCACAGGTCGACGTCCTCGCCGCACCACGGGATGTCCTCCCGGAATCCCCCCATGGCCCGGAACAGGTCGGCGCGGACCAGCATGCAGGCGGTCGAGACGGCGAAGACGTTGCGCGCCTGGTCGTGCTGCGACTGGTCGATCTCACCGACGTCCACCAGTTCCGCCGAGGCCCCGTAGTCGTCGACGCCGAGTCCCACCGACGACAGCACCGCCGGGTCGCGCCAGTCGACGAGCTTGGCGCCGACGACCCCGGCATTCGCCCGGAACGCCTCGGCCACCATCGCGGTGACCGCATCCCGGCCGAGCACGACGTCGTCGTGGCAGACCAGCAGGAACGGGGCGTCGCCCACGGCACCGAGGGCGGCGTTGGCCGCCGCCGAGAAACCGCGGTCGGACTCCCGCCGCACCACCCGGGCCGCCGGGAGGATCCGTGACACCCTCGACTCGAGCGGCTCAGCGCCCCCGTTGTCGACGACCACGACGGAGAACTCCGCGTACTCCTGGCGTCCCAGCGAGCGGAGGGTGTCCTCGAACCATGCGCCCGGGTCACGGGCGACGACGACGGCCACGACCGGCGGGGCGCCCGTTCCCACCACCGCCGCGTCCGAGGTCAGCCCCCACTTGGCGTCCTCGGCATCGTCGTCCGCGTCCGGCTCCCAGACGAAGCGGCCCTCGAGCGGGCCGGCGAGGACCCCGTCGGCCGCTTCACCCGCCGCCCGATCCAGTGGATCGTCGATCGCACCGTCGGTCGGACCGACGGTCTCGGCCGGGTCGTCCGGCTCGACGGGGGGTTCGTCAGGAATCGGGGGTCCTCCAGTGGGCGCGTCCCGGCCGGTCGCTCGCTCGGAACGCCGTGATCGTAACGCAGCACCTCTCCGGGCCCGCGGAGCCGGAGGTCACGCCGGAGCGGTGCCGCCGCCTACAGTCCACGCCATGTTCACGCCGGTCGCCCCCGCAGCACTGCGTTCCGCGGGGGCGACGCGATGAGGGCCCTCGTCACCGGGGCCGGCGGGTTCGTCGGTCACCACCTGGTCGCCCACCTCCGGGACAGCGGGGACGAGGTCCTCGTGACCGACTTCACCGTCGACCACCTGGACGTCACGGACCCGGGCTCGCTCGTCGCCCGGCTCCACGCCGACCGACCCGAGGTCGTCTACCACCTGGCCGGAGCGAGCGACGTGGGGGGATCGTGGTCCACCCCGCACGAGACGTTCCGGGCCAACGCCGAGGGCACCCTCAACGTCCTGTGGGCGGCGCGCGAGGCCGGCGTCGAGCGGGTGCTCACGATCGGCTCCGCCGACGTGTACGGCAAGGTGGCGCCCGGGGACCTGCCGCTCACCGAGGAGAGTCCGCTCCGCCCCGTCAGCCCGTACGCGGCGTCCAAGGTCGCCGCGGACGCCGTGGCCGAACAGGCCCACCTCGGCTACGGACAGCACGTCGTTCGGACCCGACCGTTCAACCACCTGGGTCCCGGCCAGAGCGACCGATTCGTCGCGCCGGCGCTCGCAGCCCGGATCGCGGCCAACGAACGCACCGGAGAGGGCGAGGTCCGCGTCGGCAACCTCAGTCCGCGCCGCGACTTCACCGACGTCCGCGACGTCGTCCGGGCCTACCGGCTCCTGGTCGAACACGGCCGGCCCGGTCAGGTGTACAACGTCTGTTCGGGACAGGCGATCGCCGTCGAGGACCTGGCGCTCAGCATGCTGTCGATGGCGACGGTGGAGATGGAGCTCGTCCCCGATCCCGAGCTGCAGCGCGACGTCGACATCCCCGTCCTGCTCGGCGACTCGAGCCGACTGTCCACCGACACCGGCTGGAGTCCCCAGATCCCGCTGTCGACCACGCTGGCCGACCTGCTCGACGACATGCGGGCCCGGTTGGCCGCCGACGACTAGAAAGGCAGCCATGACGAAGAAGGCCTTGATCACCGGAATCACCGGACAGGACGGGTCCTACCTGGCCGAGTTGCTCCTGGACGAGGGCTACGAAGTGGTCGGCATGGTCCGCCGGTCGTCGACGGTCACCTTCGAGCGCATCGCCCACCTGCAGGACCGGATCGCCACCGTGCAGGGAGACCTGCTGGACCAGGCGAGCCTGATCGACCTGTTGCGGACCCATCGACCCGCCGAGGTCTACAACCTGGCGGCACAGAGCTTCGTACAGACCAGCTTCGGCCAACCGGTCCTCACCGGCGACGTCACCGCCCTCGGTGTGACCCGGCTGCTCGACGCCGTCCGGATCGTCGATCCGGGCATCCGCTTCTACCAGGCCTCGTCATCGGAGATGTTCGGCAAGGTCGTCGAGGTCCCCCAGCGCGAGACGACGCCGTTCTACCCGCGCTCCCCCTACGGCGTCGCCAAGCTCTACGGGCACTGGATCACCGTCAACTACCGCGAGTCCTACGACCTCCACGCATCGAGCGGGATCCTGTTCAACCACGAGTCCCCCCGGCGCGGCCTCGAGTTCGTGACGCGCAAGATCACCAACGGCGTGGCGAAGATCAAGCTGGGCATGGAGCGCGAACTCCGCCTGGGGAACCTCGAGGCGAAGCGCGACTGGGGGTTCGCCGGCGACTACGTGCGCGCCATGTACCTCATGTTGCAACAGGACTCCCCCGACGACTTCGTGGTCGCCACCGGTGAGACCTACTCGGTACGCGAGTTCTGCGAGATCGCCTTCGGGCACGTCGGCCTCGACTGGGAGGACCACGTCGTGGTCGACGAGGCCTTCTACCGACCGGCCGAGGTCGACCTGCTGGTCGGCGATCCGACCAAGGCCCACGACACGCTCGGCTGGAAGCCGGAGGTCGGTTTCCAGGACCTGGTGACGATGATGGTCGACGCCGACCTGGCGCTCCTCGAGGGCCGCCTCGACGGCATCCGCTGACCGCGGCGCACACGGGCCGTGCTCCGGACCTGCGTGATCTCGGGCGGCGTCGGGGCCGCCCGGTTCCTGCGGGGGCTGCTGGCCGAGGTGCCCGCAGGGCATGTGAGTGCGGTGGTCAACGTCGGCGACGACTGCACCGTCCACGGGTTGGACGTCTCGCCCGACCTGGACACGATCACCTACACGCTGGCCGGCGCGATCGACCCCGAGCGCGGCTGGGGGCTCGTCGACGAGACCTGGACCGCCATCGAACAGGTGCGGCACTACGCCCGGTCCGCCGGTGTCGACGAGCACCGGGCGCCGGGCGACGACGCGGCCGGATGGTTCGCACTGGGTGACCGCGACCTGGGCACCCACCTGTACCGGACGTCACGGCGGCGGGCGGGCGTGCCGCTGTCGGCGGTGACCGCCGAGGTCGCAGCCGCCTGGGGTCTGGAGCTCGCACTGCTGCCGGCCAGCGACGACCCGGTCCGAACCGTCCTCGACACCGCTGACGGGCGCTCCCTGTCGTTCCAGCAGTACTTCGTCCGGGAACGCCACGCCGTCGAGGTCCGTGCGGTCCGCATCGAGGGTGCCGGGGCGGCCCGACCGGGGCCCGGAGTGCTCGAGGCGATCTCCGCCGCGGACGTGGTCGTCGTCGCACCCTCGAACCCCATCGTGTCGATCGATCCGGTCCTGGCCGTGCCCGGCGTGCGCGACGCGGTGGCCGACCGGCGCGACCGGGTCGTCGCCGTCAGTCCGATCGTCGACGGCGCCGCGCTGAAGGGTCCCGCCGACCGCCTCCTCCGCGAGCTCGGCCACGAACCGACGGTCGTCGGGATCGCCCGGTGGGTCGCACCCATCGCCGCCACGCTCGTCGTCGACCGGGCCGACGGGCACCTGGCCGAGCGGGTCGAGGCCGCCGGTGTGCGCTGCGTGGTGACCGACACGGTGATGTCGTCGCCCGGGGTGGCCGCGGCACTGGCCCGGACCTGCCTGGACCAGGCCGCGTCTCCGGAGGCCACGTGACCGACGGTGTGAGAGCACCCCGCACGCTGACGGTGATCCCCGTGACAGGCCTCCCCGAGGTCGGACGTGGCGCCGACCTGGCGGGCCTGATCTGCGAGGCGACGGCGCTGTGCGACGGCGACGTCGTCGTCGTCACCCAGAAGGTCGTCTCCAAGGCCGAGGGGGCCGTCGAGGCGGTCGACGCCGACGATCCGCTCAGCCACAAGTCGATCGTCGAACGCGAGTCCGTCAGGGTGCTCCGTCGTCGAGGCGACCTGGTCATCAGCGAGACCCGTCACGGCTTCGTGTGCGCCAACGCCGGGGTCGACCTGTCGAACGTGGAACGAGGCACTGCGGCCCTGCTGCCCGAGGACTCCGACCGCTCGGCCCGCCGGATCCGGGACGGGATCCGCGCCCGTGCCGGGGTACGGGTCGGTGTCGTCGTCTCGGACACCTTCGGTCGTCCGTGGCGGCGGGGCGTGACCGATGTGGCGATCGGGTCGGCCGGGATCCGCCCGGTCGTGGACCTGCGCGGCACCCGGGACGCCTACGGGCGCGAACTCCAGGTCACCGAGGTCGCGGTCGCCGATGAGGTCGCGGCCGCGGCGGAGCTCGTCATGGGCAAGGCGACCGGTGTCCCGGTCGCGGTGGTGCGCGGCCTGGACCCGTCGGTGCACACCGACGAGCCCGCGTCAGTGTCCCGGGACCTCCTGCGTCCACCGACCGACGACCTGTTCCGCTGAGCATCTGACGGCAGGCGGGGTAGGTTCCGGTCCGTGGAACCCCGAGCGCCCCGGACGGTGGTCCTGACCGGGGGCAACGCCGGCATCGGCCTCGCCACGGCCGAAGAACTGGCCCGTCGAGGCGACCGGCTCGTGCTGGGCTGCCGCAACCCCGCATCCGCACGCACCGCCGTCGACGACCTGCGGTCCCGGACCGGTTCGGACCTCATCGAGTGGCAGCCGCTCGACCTGGCGGACCTGACCTCCGTTCGCCGCTTCGCGGCGTCACTGTCCGACCTGGACGCGATCGACGTGCTCATCGCCAACGCGGGGCTCGTCCTGGACCACCGGGAGTGGACCGCCCAAGGTGTCGAGGCCACGTTCGGGACGAACCACCTGGGCCACTACCTGCTCGCCGACCTGCTCGCCGAGCAGCTGCTGGCGGCGAAGCGGGCCCGGGTCGTGGTGGTCGCCTCGGTGGCCCACCAGGCCGCGGTCGGGGGCATCCGCTGGGACGCCCTCGAGCGTGACGGGCGCTACTCCACGTGGCGGGCCTACGGCGAGTCGAAGCTCGCGAACATCCTCCACGCCGAGGCGCTCACGCGTCGCTTCGCCGGGACCGGCGTCGTGGCCAACTCGCTGCACCCGGGTGGCGTCGCCACCAGGTTCGGAGGCGGTGGGGACACCTCGGGCCTGACCCGAGCGGTGATCGGGCTGGGCCGGTACATCCTGATCCCGCCCGAGGCCGGGGCCCGCACCTCCGTGTTCCTCGCCACCGACCCCGACGCAGGCCGGATCAGCGGCCGCTACTGGTACCGGTGCCGCCGGTCGCGGGTGGCCCCCTGGACCCGACGCCCGGGCGACGTCGAGGAGCTGGTCCGACGCTCGGACGAACTGGTGGCCCGGCTCGGCTGACCGGGCGCCGCGCGCCCTTCAGGATCGACCGATGTGCTCCTCGCCGAAGGCGAGCACGGACTCGACCTGGTGCTCCAGCGACTCGACGTCGCCCGGGCGGTAGAACCACGGACACACCATCGCCTCGGTCACGCCGACCTGCGCCATGCGGTCGAACCCGGCCGCGTCGAACGCATCGGTGCAGAGCGCCTTGATGTCGAACGGGAGGTCCTCACGGCCGTGTTCCCGGCGGAGCGCCGCCAACCGGGGCACGACCTCGGCGACCTCGTCGATGGTGTTGGCGACCGAGATCCAGCCGTCGCCCAGACGGGCCGCACGGCGCAGGCCCGGCTCCGAGAGCCCGCCGACCAGGATCGGGACCGGGGCCGCCGGCACCGGTCGAACGATCAGTCGGCCGAAGTCGTAGTGACGGCCGTGGAACTCGACGAACTCACCGGTGCACACGAGTCGGATGATCTCGATCGCCTCGTCGGTCCGGGCGCCCCGGGTGCGCATGTCCTTGCCGAGCCACTCGAACTCCTCGGGGATCCACGACAGGCCCACCCCGAGCGCCACCCGGCCATCGGCCAGGGCGGCGGCCGACGACACGGTCTTGGCCACGAGCAGCGGATCCCGGATCCCCAGCTTCAAGACGTTCGTGAAGAACCTGATCCGTTCCGTGACCGCGGCCATCGCCGGGATCGCCACGAACGGATCCAGGAAGGGGGTCTCGGGCGCCCAGAAGCGGCCGCCGTCGGCCGTGTACGGGTAGTCCGCCGAGACCTGCTCGGGGAAGAACACCGACTCGGGCACCGCCAACGAGGTGAATCCGGCCTGCTCGGCGGCGCGGGCGAGCGGCAGGAAGTGCTCCGGCGGGAGCATCGGGAGTGCGACGGAGAAGTCCACCTCGACGACCTCAGGCGAGCGTGCCGCCGTCGACCTTCACGCACGTGCCGTTGACGTGGGCCGCGTCGTCGGACGCGAGGAAGGCGATGGTGCTGGCGACGGTCTCGGGGCCGCGTTGCCGGTCGAGCGCCATGATGCGGTAGACGAGCTTGGGGTCCGCACCCTCGGGCAGGTCGAACGCCTGCTGGATGGGGGTCAGCACCGATCCGGGGGCCACGCTGTTGCAGCGGACCCCCTGCTTGCCGAACTCCACCGCCAGCGTCTGGGTCAGCGCGAAGACACCACCCTTGGACGCCGAGTAGGACACCGTCCACGGGTGGCCGGCGAGCGCCGCCGTCGAGGCCGTGTTGACCACGTTGCCGCCCGACTCCAGCAGGTGCGGCAGGGCCTCACGGCACATGAGGAACGTCCCGGTCAGGTTCACCGAGATGATCCGGTTCCAGTCGTCCAGGGTGGTGCGGCGGAAGTCCTCGAACTGGAGGATGCCGGCGACGTTGACGAGGACGTCCAGGCGGCCGAACCGCTCGACGGTCGAAGACACGACGTCGGCGACCGAGGACTCCGAACTCACGTCACCGACCTGGGCGAGCACCTCGGCACCCAGGTCCCGGCACGTCGCTGCGGTCTCCTCGAGTCCCTCCGCCGCCACGTCCGACAGCGACAGCGACGCGCCCTCGGCGGCCAGCCGCTCGGCGGTCGCGCGGCCGATGCCCGAGGCTGCGCCCGTGACCAGTACGACCCTGTCCTCGAACCTCTGCACCATGCCCTCCGGATCCTGCGGTCGTCCTGTCGTCATCCTGTTGACGCCCTGTTGACGCCCTGTCGACGCTCGGCCGTCGTCCGGCGACGGTCCGGCCCCACCGACCTGACGGGTCGTCAGATCGGGTACCGGCGCATCATAGGACGGTGCCCGCGAACGCTCGCACCCCGGGGCCGGGACGTCTCAGTCCGTCCCGGCCTCGGCCTCGACCGGCCCGCGGAACCAGTCGAGGACGGCCGCAGCGCCGGTCGGCAGGTCGGTGAAGGGTTCCCACCCCAGATGGATCCGGGCCCGGCCGGCGTCGAGGGCCGACCTGGCCAGCTCGCCGGCCCGGGGCGGCGCGAACTCGGGTTCCCGGTCCACTCCGGCCACGGCGGCCATGGTCCCGTACAGGTCGACCACCGAGGTCTCGACGCCCGTCCCGATGTTGCACAGGAGCCCGCTCCCCCGGTCGGCCGAGCGGACGAACGCGTCGACGACGTCGTCGACGTAGACGTAGTCACGGGTCTGCGATCCATCACCGAAGATCCGGCAGCGCTCCCCGGACAGGAGCCGGCCGGCGAAGATCGCCACCACACCGGCCTCGCCGTGGGGGTCCTGGCGGGGCCCGTAGACGTTGGCGAGCGCGAGCGAGGTGTACTCCAACTGGTGGAGTTCGCGGTAGGTGTGCAGGTAGTCGGTGACGACCTTCTTCGACACGCCGTAGGGGGACACCGGCGCCTGGGTGTGCGACTCGGCCACGGGCAGGGCTGCCGGGTCGACGTCTCCGTAGATCGTCCCGCCCGATGATGCGAACACCACCTTGCCGGCCCCGGCACGACGGGCCCCCTCGAGCACGTGGAGCGAACCGATCACGTTGATGCGGGCGTCGAGTGCGGGGTCGGACACCGACACGCGCACGTCGATCTGCGCCGCCAGGTGGAACACGACGTCGGGAGCCCGGCGTTCGACCACGTCGATCGTCGCCGGATCACAGATGTCGAGCTGGTGGAAGTGGAACTCGTGGTCACGATCGGCCCGGGCGTCGGCCAGGTTCGAGAGCCGACCCGAGCTCAGGTCGTCGATGACGTCGACGGCCCAGCCCTCGGCCAGCAGTCGGTCCACCAGCGTCGAGCCGATGAAGCCGGCACCACCCGTCACGAGCGCCTTCATGGTTCTCCCCACGCCTCGGGACCGGGGATCCGGCCCTCGTCGATCTGTGCCCCGTCGCCGACGGTCTCGCCGTAGCCGACCACCGTGCCACCGGCGAGGACCGCACCGGAACCGACCACGGCACCGGCCGCGACGATCGAGTCGACGACGGTGGCACCGTCGAGCACCCGCACGCCGTCCATCAGGACCGACCCCCGGACGAGCGCGCCGGGGCCGACCGACGATGCGGCCCCCACGAAGGAGTCCTCGATCGTGGCGGTCGCGTCCACGGATGCGTCGGCGGCCACGGCCAGGGCGGTGTCACCGGTCCGGCCCGCCAGCAGGTCGCGGTGGACCTGCAGGTAGGCCTCGGGCGTTCCGGCGTCGATCCAGTAGGACTCCGACTGCACGCCGTAGACCGAACCCTCCCCGACCAAGGCGGGGAAGACCTCACGTTCGATCGACACCCGTCGCCCGTCCGGCACCCGGTCCAGGACCTCGGGTTCGAGCACGTAGGTCCCGGCGTTGATCCAGTTGCTCGGTGCCGTCCCGGGCTCGGGCTTCTCGATGAACGCCTCGACGCGGCCGGAGTCATCGAGCGGAACGACGCCGTACCGGGACGGATCCTCCACCGGCGTCAGGGCGATGGTCGCCACTGCGCCACGCTCGGCGTGGAGCCGCCAGACATCGGCGACGTCGAGCGACGTCAGGACGTCGCCGTTGACCGCGACGAACCGCTCGTCGATCCCCGCCTGCCGAGCGGCGAAGGCGATCGCACCGGCGGTGTCGAGCGGCTCGGGCTCGACCGCGTAGCGCATCCGGACCCCGGCGCAGCTGCCGTCCGGGTACCGATCGGTGAACGCGTTCGGCTGGTAGCCGAGCGAGAGCACGACCTCGGTCACGCCCGAGGCCCCCAGGTGGCGGACGACCCGTTCGATCATGGGCAGGTGGCCCACGGGCAGGAGCTGCTTGGGAACCCGCAGGGTCAGCGGGCGGAGCCGGGTCCCGAACCCACCGACCAGGACGACGGCCCGCACGGCTCAGCCACCCGGCGCGGTCGTGGTCGACTCGCCACCGGCCACCGTCGTGGTCGACTCGCCACCGGCCACCGTCGTGGTCGGCTCGCCACCGGCGACCGTCGTGGCGGGCGCGCCGTTCGACTCGGGGTCCGACAACGCCGCCACGGTCGGCGGGAGCGGCGGGGTCTGGCCCTCGGGGATGAACGCCAGGACCATGATCTGGTTGTCCTCGGTGAAGCGGACCGCCGGGATCCCCGTGGTCACCACCCGGGGCTGGGAGTTCTCGTTGGCCTGCGGTGGCCACACGAACAGGGCGACCCGGCCGTTCTGGGCCGGCTGCCCCTCGACCGCCGGACACGGACCGCCCGTCGTGAACGACTCCCCGCCGGGCAGGGTGAAGGAGTTCTCGCCCACCTGCAGGCCCACGGCCTCGGCGAAGCCACCGAAGACGGCGCCGTCACCGGCGGTCGCCTCGTCCTCTGGTGCGATCCTGATCAGGCCGTTGTCCAGGATCGTGAACGATCCGGTGCCGTCGCCGACGTTGACCAACTGGTCCCGGTACTGGCCGCAGATGTTGACGCCGAACGCGTCGTACCAGACGTCCTCGGTGGTGGGCACCACCGCGGCGGTCGACCGCCGGGCGTCGCGGGCGAAGTAGGTGAGGACGACGCCCAGCAGGATGATCCCGACGATGAGCGCCGGGTAGGCCAGGTTGCGTCGCTGGCCGGGTGAACGGGTGACACCGGCCTGCTGGACACGCTTGATCTTCTTCGCCTGCGAGGCCTTGCCCATACGGGGCGCCAACCTAGCGGCTGGGCGGCCCGGCCACGGAACCTGTCACCCTCGACGCAACCACCGCTCCCGGCGGACCTCCTCGAAGAGCGCCTCGTAGGCCTCGGCCACCGCCGCCGGCGACGCCCACCCCTCCACGAACCGCCGCCCCGACGCGCCCATCGCCCGGCGCCCGTCGGGGTCGTCGAGCAGCCGGTTCAGGGCTGCCACGAAGGCCCCGGGATCCTCGGGCGGCACGGCCACACCTGCGCCGGCCCGGGCGACGGTCCGGGCGACCTCGGTGCCCTCGTCCACGCTCGCGAGCACGGGGCGGCCGGCGGCCAGGATCGAGTACAGCTTCGACGGGACGCTCGAACGGGCCAACCCCCGCCTCAGGGGGACCAGGTGGACGTCAGCGGTGGCGAGGACCTCGCCCAGGCGGTCCCGGGGCTGGGCGCCCACGAACCGGATGTTCGGGAGTCCGGCGGCCGAGGCCACGACGTCCTCCAGTGCCGACCCGCCACCGTTGACCACGAACACGACGTCGGGGCGGTCGGCGAGCCGGCGTGCCGCCTCCACCACCAGGTCCAGCGACTGCGACAACCCGACGTTGCCGGCGTACATCACCACCGTCCGGTCCCCCAGGCCGTGCTCCTCCCGGTAGCGGGTCAGGCGGTCGGCGGGCACGATGCGCTCGGTGTCGACGAAGTTCGGGATGACACGCACCCGTTCGGGGCGGTGGCCGGTGAGCTTCCCGGCGACGTTGTCCCGCAGGTCGTCGGACAGCACCGTGACGGCGTCGGCCCGGCGGTAGGACCATCGTTCGAGGGCCGAGGCGACGGCCACGACGCGACGGTCCGTGATGGCCCCCAACTCGACGGCGACATCCGGGAAGACGTCCTGGATGTTGAACACGAACGGACGTCCGCGGAGCACCGACGCGAGCCACCCGGTGATGCCGAGCGGCAACGGTGGCGACATCGCGAGCACGGCGTCGGGTCGGATCCGGGTCCCCACCGCCGCGGCAGTCGCGAGCGCGGTGAAGCCGCCGAAGGCCAGGGCGCGGGCGGGGATGTTCCGCTTGTCGGTCGGGAACGGGTGCAACCTCGTGACGGCGCCCCACTCGGTGGCTGCGGTGTGCCACCGGGTGCCCCGCCACTCGACCTCGACGTCGTGCAACCGGTACCACGGCAGGGCGGTGACCACGTGGATCCGGTGCCCGCGGTCGGCGAGCGCGGCGACGATGGCCGTCGCGACCTCACCCGTCGGGGCCGTGTCCGGGGCGAAGTGCGGGCAGATGACCAGCAGGTTCACGGATCGACCACCCGGCCGTCCGGCGGTGCGGCGGCCGCCTGCAGGTAGGCGTCGAGCAGTCCCCGGCCGGTCCGCGCCGGACTGAACGCAGCGGCGCGTTCCCCTGCGGCGTCGAGTGCGGCGAGCCGCTCGGTCGGGTCCTCGTCGAGCACGTCCAGCATCGCCGCCGTCCACCCTGACACACCGGGGCGGCGCACCAGGTCCCCGGGCCGGGCGACCTCGGGCAGGGAGCCGGCATCGGCGGCCAGGACGCGGACCCGTCGTCGCATCGCCTCGAGCACCGGCAGGCCGAACCCCTCGTAGGAGGAGGGCACGACGACGAGCGCCGCCGAGCGGTAGAGGGCCTCGAGCTCGGCGGTGCTGACGCGGCCGGTGCGCAGGACCCGGCCGGCCAGGTCGGGGCGCTCGGCGCGGGCGTGCACCGCACCCTCGAGCGGTCCGGGCCCACCGGTCAGCACCAGCCGGACCCCGGGTCTCCGGGCGAGCACCCCGGCGAACGCGTCGAGCAGCAGGAGGTGCTCCTTGTGGGCGTACGGGACCGCCGGGTACAGCACCACCGGGTGGCCGGCGACCTCCCCGGGGACCCGGAGGTCGGCAGCGGCCGGGGCCACCGGCGGATCGGGAGCCGCCCACGGGACGACCCGCAGCGGCGTCGACCCCGGGAGCCCGTGGTGGCGCACCCGCGACGCGGTGAATTCGCTGGGTACGACCACGACCGAGGCTGCGCGCAGTGACCGGGCCGTCATCATCCGCAGGTAGGTCCGCTTCACCAGCGAGAAGTTGCCCGGCAGGTCGAGCGGCTGCAGGTCGTGGACGGTCAGGACGGACCGGCCGGGATGCCGGAGGGGAACCACCCCACCTGCGTGGTGCACGACGTCGGCCGCGATCCGGCGGGCCTGCGAGGCGAGCCACGTCTGGTCCGACAGGACCCGACGGACCCGTGACGCGCCGCTCAAGGGAGCCACGCGCACCGGGAAGCGCTCGACCAGGTCGGGGTGCGCCGCCGGGAACGGCTCGAGCACGGCCAGGTGGACGTCGAGTCCGTGGCCGTCGGTCGCGTCGAGGACCTCCGCGAGTGCCCGCAGCGACTGGGTGGTCGACTCCTCGCTCCCACCGACCACCCCGGGCACCAGCCAGGTCAGGTTCACCAGGACCCGCGTCACCGGTGGCCGTCCAGTGCCACCCGGTAGGCCTCGAGCACGCCCTGCGCGGTGGCACCCCACGAGAAGGTCGCCGCCCTGGCCGGGGCCCGCTCGCGGAGCCGATCGCAGGCGGCCTCGTCGTCGAGCACGGCCGCCAGGGCCTCGGCGAGCGCGTGGGCGTCGCCCGCCGGCGTGGTCACGGCGGCGTCGCCGGCGACCTCACCACAGGCGGTGTCGGAGGTGGTCACCACCACGGCACCCGCAGCCATCGACTCGAGCACCGGGAGTCCGAAGCCCTCGGCCAGGGACGGGAGCACGACCGCCTCGGCCGCCCGTTCGAGCGCCGCCAGGTCGGCGCGATCGACGTGGCCCAGGCGGAGGACCGGACCGGGCACGGATCCGAGGCGACCGGAGTCGGCGTCGCCCCAACCGACGGGTCCGGCGAGCACGAGGGTCAGGTCGCGACGCCCCAGGCTGATGAGCGCATCGGCGAGCACCGCCAGTCCCTTGCGCGGTTCGGCGGTGCCCACGAAGCAGACGAAGGGACCGGCGACACCGTGACGGTCGAGCACGCGGGCCACCTCGGCGTCGTCGGGGACCGTCGCTGCGGCGGACCCCCACGGCACGACCCGGATCCGGTCCTCGTCGAAGCCGTGCTCGACACACCCCCGACGGGTGGACTCCGAGGGCACCACCACCACCTCGGCCCGGGCGGCGATCGACGCCAGTCCCCTCCGCATCAGCGCGGCGCCCCGGCCCGTGAACCACTCCGGGTGGCTCATCGGCAGGACGTCGTGCACGGTCGCGACCAGCGGCACCCGCTCGCGGGGAGGGGCGATCGGGACGGTCGCGTGGACCAGGTCCGCCTCGGGGACGACCGCCCCCATCCGGGGTCGGCCGAACCGGGTCCAGGCGTCGTACAACCACGGCAGACCGAGCGGGAGCCGCCGCACCTCGACCTCGGGCGGCTCGGGCCGGGGGGCGGAGGCGGAACGAGGACCCACGCCCACCACGTGGACCGCACCGTCGGCGCGCAGCGCCGAGGCCAGGTCCAGGATCGACGTGGCGGTCCCGCCGGGGACCCGGTGCCAGCACTGGGTCAGGCCGAGCGCCACGATCGGTCGGGGCACTCGGGGGGCGCCGTCGGGATCCACCCCCGTGAGTCTCGCGGAGGGTGACCCCGTCCCGGGGGCACCGCCGGGCTCAGCCGTCGAGCCGGACCGCCTGGAAGCCGCACCGCTCGACGGTCTGGGGGTCGAGCAGGTTCCGGGCGTCGAGCAGCCTGGGGGCGGCCATCACCGAGACGACCCGGTCCAGGTCGAGGTTCCGGAACGACTGCCAGTCGGTCAGCACTGCGAGCACCTGGGCCCCCGCGCACGCCTCGTACGGATCGTCGACCACGGTGACACCCGCGAGGACCTCGGCTCCGGCGTCCACCGCCGGGTCGTGGGCGACGACCTCGGCCCCGGCGGCGACGACCCGTTCGAGCACCGCCAGTGACGGCGAGGACCGGAGGTCGTTGGTGCCGCCCTTGAAGGCCAGACCCCAGACTGCGACCCGCACGCCGTCGAGGGAGCCGCCGGCCAGTTCGGCCAGTCGGGCCGCGGTGCGGTCGAAGCGCGCCTCGTTGACCGCGATCACGGCCTCGAGCAGGTCCATCGGCTGATCCGCACCGGCGGCCATGTGGAGCATCGCCCGTGTGTCCTTCGGCAGGCAGCTCCCACCCCAACCGGGTCCGGGCTGCAGGTGGTTCCGGCCGATCCGGGGGTCGGAGCCGACACCCAGCACGACGTCGTCGATGTTCGCGCCCAGCGCCCGGGCCAGGTCGGCGACCTCGTTGATGAACGACAGCTTCGCCGCCAGGAAGGCATTGGATGCGTACTTGATGAGCTCGGCCGAGGCCGGGTCGGTGACGACGATCGGGGCGGTCAGACCGACGTAGAGCGACACCATCTTCATGGCCGCCGCCTCGTCGTCGGCCCCGATCACGACGCGGTCCGGGTGCAGGAAGTCGTGGACCGCGGAGCCCTCCCGCAGGAACTCCGGGTTGGACACGACGCTGACGTCCTCCCGGCCGAGCGCCTCGGCGACGACGTCGGTCGAGCCCACCGGCACCGTGGACTTGTTGATCACAACCGCGCCCGGGTCCAGGTGCGGGCCCATCTCGGCCGCTGCGGTCCGGATGAACGACAGGTCGGCCGAGCCGTCGTCGGCCTGGGGCGACGGCACGCACAGGCACACGAACGAACGGCCGGCGACCGCCGCGGCGGTGTCCGTCGTGAAGCGAAGTCGACCGGACCGGAGGCCCTCGACGACCAGCTCCTCGAGGCCGTCCTCCAGGATGTGGATGTCGGCCCGGTTCAGCCGATCGATCTTGCCGGGGTCGATGTCGACGCAGGTGACCTCGTGGCCCAGGTGGGCCAGGCAGGCCCCCGTCGTGAGCCCCACGTACCCCGTGCCGACCACGGCGACGCTACTGCGCATCCTCGCTCCTCGTTCCTGGGGTGGGCGTTCCCGGACTGCAGGTCACTGCCGCGCCCCGTCGCAGCCCACCACGCTACCGGGGTTCCCGCCCGGCGCCACCGGGTGGCACCGCCGGAACGGAACGGGCCGTCAGCGACACGCGGCGGCCTTCTCGGCGTCGGTCGGGAGCAGCACCCCGGGGGGCACCGTGGTCGTGGACACCCCGGGCGTCGCCGGAGGAGCCGCCGGGTCGACCGGAGGTGCCGTCGTGGTGGTCGTCGTGGTCGTCTCCGGGGGCCGACGGAACTCCTCGGGCAGCTCCTCCACGGGCTTCGGATCCGTGCGCACCCCGCCGGGGTCCTCGCCGAGGCGCAGGACGACACGGGGACCGACGATCGTCTCGTCGGCCTCGAGTGCCGGGGTGGCGTCCAGGTACCGGGCGAGGAGCACCGCCGCATCCCAGCCGTCCGGTCCGTACACGATCGTCGTGTCGTCCCCGGAGCGCTCACTCGAGGACTCGGCGTCGAAGCCCCGTTCGTCCAGGGCGGCGGCGAACAGGTCGGCCTGGTCACGGCCGCCGCTGCCGGCACGGACGTCCACGATCACGTTGGCGGGCTGGACGCCGACCGCCGGGTCGATGCCCCAGAACGGACGGAGGATCGGGATCGCCTGGTCCCACAGGACCTTCTGGTAGGCCACGCCGTCGTCGGGCGCCTCCTCGGTGGGCAGCGAGACGGTCTGCAGCTCGTCGGGGTTGAACGTCCGGAACTGGGTGAGCAGCTGGAGGATCACATCGACGCTGAGGGTGTCGTCGAGCACGACGGCACTGACGGCCGCGTCGACGATGCCGAGCGCGGTCTGCGGGTTCCGGATCCCCCGGTCCGAGGCGGCGCGGATCGCGCGTTTCACGAAGTCCTGCTGGCGGGTGATGCGGCCCAGGTCCCCGGTCGGGTCGAAGACCCACTCGTCTCCGAACTTCACCTCGAAATAACGGGAGCGCGCGTAGGCCAGCGCCTGGTCGGGGCCGAGCTGCACGCAACCGGCCTGGGGCACGTCCAGGCCGGTCTTGCGGTCGCGCACCGGTGTCGTGAAGTACACGGGAACCGACCCGAGGACCTCGATCAGCTGCTTGAACGACGCGAAGTCCACCTGGACGTAGTTGTCGATCGAGATGCCGAAGTTCTGCTTGATCGTCTGGATCAGGGTCCGAGGACCGTTCTGCAGCATCGTCGCCGCGTTGATCCGCTGGTTCGATCCGTCCGGCAGCACCAGGCGGGTGTCCCGGGGGATCGACAGCAACTTCGCCGTGCCGTCCCGGGGGTCCACCCGGAGCACCATGATCACGTCGGCCAGGTTCTGCCCGGCGTTGCGGCCCTCGGCCACGGGGTCGTCCTCGTCCAGGCCCTCGAACGCGTCCGTGCCGATGATGAGGATGTTCCGCGGCTCGTCGATGTCCTGGGGGGCGCTCAGCGAGGAACCGACGTCGACCACCGGGACCGCCTGCAGGGTGGAGCGGACCTTGGTCAGGGCGAACGCCGTGCCGAGGCAGGCCAGGACGAGCAGGATGTTCAGGGCGAGCAGGAACCGCTGGGGCCAGGTCCTGGAAGGTCGTCCACCACTCGCGCGCGCCACGGAATCTGGACGGTAGCAGTGCCTTCGATCCGGTCGATGGCAACCGGGGTCGCCTCGGGCCGTAGGATCCCTGGGGCGTGGTCAGCCCAGGTCGCTCCGGGGGCAGCGAACCCCTCGCCGTCGTCGGCGGACGTCTCTGCACCGGCCTCCGCGACGTGACCGCCGACCTGGCGGCCCTGGACTCGAGCGGCTTCTGGGCCGTGGTGCTCCCCTTCGACGGCGAGCCGGTCTGCGCCCGATTCGACCAGGTCCGACCGGCCGTGGCCTGGCCGGGCCGCCCGTGGCGGGGACCAGCGGTGCAGGACTGGTCGTCCTCCCTCGACCGGGCCGGATTCTGCGACGGAGTGGACGCGATCCGGGAGCACATCGCCGCCGGCGAGGTGTACCAGGTCAACCTGACACGCGTCCTGCGGGCGCCACTCCCGGCGCCGACGGCCGGCACCAGCGGCGACGTGGCCGCCCTCGGCGCCGCCCTCGCCGCCGGCAACCCGGCACCGTTCTCGGCCGTCGTCCGGCTCCCCGACCAAGGGGTCTGCATCGCCAGCGCATCACCCGAGCGGTTCCTCTCACGCCGGGACGACGTGGTGTGGTCCTCCCCGATCAAGGGGACCGCCGCCACCGCCGACGGGTTCGGCGCGAAGGACCGGGCCGAGAACGTGATGATCGTCGACCTGGTCCGCAACGACCTGGGTCGGGTCTGCGAGTGGGGCAGCGTCGAGGTCCCCGCGCTGCTCGCTGTCGAGGAGCACCCGGGGCTGTGCCACCTCGTGAGCACCGTCCGGGGCCGACTGCGGCCCGGTCTCGGGTGGGCGGAGGCCGTCGCGGCCACGTTCCCGCCGGGTTCGGTGACCGGCGCACCCAAGCTGGCGGCGCTCGGCGTGATCGACCGCCTGGAGCCGGTGTCCCGCCGCCACTACTGCGGAGCCGTCGGGTGGGTGGACGCGGACCGCCGGGCCGGCGACCTGAACGTCGCGATCCGGACGTTCTGGATCGAGGACGACCACCTCCACTTCGGCACCGGTGGCGGGATCACCTGGGACTCCACCCCGGAGGGCGAGTGGGCCGAGACCGAACTGAAGGCCAGGCACCTGCTGCGGGTCGCAGCCGGTGACCGGCGTCCGGCGGAGAGGATCGGGGCGTGAGCCCGGTGCCCGGACCGGTCGTGTGGCTCGCAGGCCGCATCCGGGATCCGGCCGAGGCCGGGGTCCACTGGTCCGACCACGGGGTGACGGTCGGCGACGGGGTCTTCGAGACCCTGGTGCTTCGCGACGGCGCACCGTTCGCGCTCCGGCGGCACCTGGAGCGGCTCGCGGCCTCCGCCGCCGGGCTCGGGCTGCGTCCTCCCCCGCCGGAGGAGCTCCGGACCGCGGTCCGGGCGGTCAGCGATGCGTGGGGGCCTGCGCCCGGTCGGCTGCGGATCACGGTGACGGCCGGTCCCGGACCCATGGGATCCGAGCGCGGCCCCGACGGCCCGACGCTGCTGGTCGCCGCCACGGCGCTCGGCGCCGGTCCGACGGAGCCGGGCGCAACGGTGGCCCTGGTCCCCTGGACGCGCAACGAGCGGGGCGCGCTGCGAGGCCTGAAGACGACGTCGTACGGCGAGAACGTCGTGGCGCTGGCGCACGCCCGCGACCTGGGCGCCGAGGAGGCCCTGTTCGCCAACACCGCCGGGCGGCTGTGCGAGGGGACCGGCTCCAACATCGTCGTCGTGGTCGACGACCGACTGGCCACACCACCTCTGGACTCGGGCTGCCTGGCCGGCATCACCAGGGAGCTGCTGTTGGAGGCCATGGCGGGGGCGGGCACCCCCGTGCTCGAACGCGACCTCCCCGTCGAGGTGCTCCGCACCTGTCCGGCGGCGGCGCTGACGTCGACGACCAGGGACGTCCAGGCGATCGCCGAGGTCGTCGACCTCGACGGGAGCCGACGGTCGCTCCGGACCGACCACCCACTGCTCGTGGCGGCCCGGCGTGTCTGGGCGGAGTCCCACGGCCCGGGGACGGACCCGGATCCCTGAGGTCGAGCCCCGAGAGCCGGTTCAGGCGACGACGACATCCAGGTCGAGGGCGCGCCCGTCCCCACCCAGCACGTCGAGCCAGGCGACCCCCTCCACCACCGCCGTGACGCGGAGCCGGTGCGGCCCCGGATCCGGGGGCGCCGGCATCCAGAGCACGACGCGTCGCGTCCCACCGGGCGGGATCGCGTGCGCGAGCGGTGTCCGGGCGGCATCGGGCGGGGGTGGTTCGTCGTCATCGACCCAGCGGAGCACCAGCGAACACCCCCCGGGCCCGCCACTGCGCAGCGGCACGCTCCCGCCGTTGCGGACCTCGACGGAGAGCCCGACGGTGCCGCCCGGCCGCACCCGCACCGGCCCCTCGGGACGGAGGCCGGCGAGTGTCACCCCACGGGCGTCCTCGAGCGTGATCGGCTCACCGGGTCCGGGGGCCCGGACCGCCTCACGGTCGCGGACGTGGCCCCCGGGGTGTCGGGAGAACGCGGCCGGCCGGTACGCGGCGCGCACCGAGGCCGGGAGCGGCACGAGCGGCGCCAGGTCGCTCCGGACGAAAAAGGCGTTGACGCCGGTGCTGTCGCAGACCACCAGACGGTGGTCGACCGCCGCGTCGACCAACGCCTGCAGGCTCGCGCCGAACCGGTCGGTGCCGTCCCAGCCGTCGGCCCGCCGCTCAGGCAGTGCCCACGAGGCGGGCGGCGGGTAGGCGGCGTTGTACTCGACCACGACGATGCGCGGTCGGCGGTGGCGCAGGACCGACTCGAGCACGCCCAGGTCGTCGCCGTCGATGTCGACGACGAGGACGTCGGGTTCCGCGGGCACGTCGAAGTCGTCGAGCAGCGACGAGATGGACGCCCGACGGGCGAACGCCTCGGCCACCGTGACCCCGGCCAGGTCGTGACCCCGGGCGACCCGCACCCGCTCGGGATCGGCCTCGACCCACAGACCGGTCCACCCGGCCTCGGCGAGCGCCCGGGTGCAGTTCTCGGCCCCGTCCGATGCGCCGATCTCGACGAACCACCGGCCGGGGGCCCCGACGCGGCGGACCAGCTCTGCGATCAGGCCGTCCTCGCCGTTCTGGGACCAGCGTCGCTCCTCGAACGAGGACCACGAGTCCGGTCGGGCGTCGAGGGCCGCCCAGCGGTCCCGGATGCGGCGGAGGCGGCCGAGTCCACGCCTGGCGTCCCAGACCTCGAACCCCGGCAGCCGGGCCCCCAGCGCATCGGCGCCTCGGTGCGCCGCGTACAGCGCCGTGCCGGCGGCCCGGTGCGCTGCGGTCCGAACGGCGCGCCCGACGGGGTGGGCCGGCGTCACCGGTCGGCGGGACGGAGGTGGACGACGTCGCCCACGCTCACGGTCCGCCGCACACGCTGGTCGTCCTCGACGACGAGCGAGCCGTCCACGGCCAGGTCGACGGCGGTGCCCACGAGCACGGCGTCGGCCAGCTCGACCCGCACGCGGCGGCCCAGCGTCGCCGACCGGGCCCGGTAGGCCGCCAGGAACTCGTCGGTGTCGGCCGTCGCCGGCTCCACCAACGGGAGCCAGCGCGACCCGAGTCCCACGAGCAGGTCGGTGAGCACCACCTCACGGTCCACCTCGCCGCCGAGCACCGCGGCGAGCGACGTCGCCTCGTCGGTCAGCTCCGCCGGGACCGCGTCGTCCTCCAGGTTCAGCCCGACGCCGACCACCACGAACGGCCCGACGCCGGGCACCTCGACGTACTCCGAGAGGATCCCGCCGAGCTTCCGCTCCGGCGCATCCGGGGCATCGCCGACCACGACCAGATCGTTCGGCCACTTGAGTCGGGTCCCGGCGCACGCGTCGGCGGCTGCGGCTCCGACCGCCGCCGGGAGCAGGGTCAGGCGATCGGGCGACAGGTCGGCGACACCGAGGCCGATGCTCACCAGGAGCGAGGACCCCGGCGTGTCCTGCCAGGTGCGGTCCAGGCGGCCACGGCCTGCGGTCTGGTGGTCCGCCACCAGCACGAGCGGCGGCGGTGGCCCCCCCGAGGGGCCCCGATCGGCGAGCAGGGCGGGCAGGTCAGCGTTGGTGGAACCCGTCTCGGCGACCCAGCGGAGGTCGGCGAACCGTGTCCCGGCGAGCGCTGCTTTGGCGCGGTCGAGGCCCACGGGGTGAAACTAGCGCCCGTGTTCTCAAAGGTGCTGATCGCAAACCGCGGCGAGATCGCCGTCCGGGTCATCCGGGCGTGCCGGGAGATGGGGATCTCGACCGTTGCCGTCTACTCCGAGCTGGACCGGGACGCCCTCCACGTCCGGCTCGCCGATGAGGCGTACGCGCTCGGGGGCCAGACGGCCGCCGAGAGCTACATCGACGCCGAGAAGCTGCTCGACGTCATCCGTCGGTCCGGTGCCGAGGCCGTCCACCCCGGGTACGGGTTCTTCTCCGAGAACTCCGACTTCGCCCGGGCCATCACCGAGATGGGTGTCGCCTTCATCGGCCCGGGTCCGGATGCGATCGACGTGATGGGCGACAAGATCTCGGCGCAGCACGCCGCCGAGCGCGTGGGCGTGTCGGGCGTACCCGGGACGACCGACATCCTCACCGACCCCCAGCAGGTCGTCGACTTCGGCGACCGCTTCGGCTACCCCGTGGCCATCAAGGCCGCCTACGGCGGTGGTGGGCGCGGCATGAAGGTCGTCGAGTCCGCCGACGAGGCGGCCGACGCACTCGAGTCCGCGCAACGCGAGTCGCTCGCGTACTTCGGTCGCGACGAGTGCTACATGGAGCGGTACCTGACCAAGCCGCGGCACGTCGAGGTCCAGCTGATCGCCGACACGCACGGGAACTGCGTCTACCTCGGCACGCGCGACTGCTCGGCCCAGCGTCGACACCAGAAGCTCATCGAGGAGGCCCCCGCGCCGGGGATCCCGGCCGAGATCCTGACCGCCATGGGCGAGGCCGCCGTGGAGGTGGCCCGTGGATGCGACTACGTCAACGCCGGCACCGTCGAGTTCCTGTACTCCGACGGCGAGTTCTTCTACCTGGAGATGAACACCCGCCTCCAGGTCGAGCACCCCGTGACGGAGCTGGTGACGGGGGTCGACCTGGTGGAACTCCAGCTCCGGGTGGCCGCGGGCGAGCCGCTGCCCTTCACCCAGGACGACGTGGTGATCGAGGGCCACGCGATCGAGTGCCGGATCAACGCCGAGGACCCTGCCGGCGGGCAGTTCCTGCCGTCCCCGGGTCCGATCCGCTCGCTGCGGGTCCCGAGCGGGTTCGGCACCCGTTGGGACGGCGGCTACGAGTCCGGCGACGAGATCAGCCAGTACTACGACAACCTGGTCGGCAAGCTCTGTGTCTGGGGGCGCGACCGCGACGTGGCGATCGCCCGCATGGTCCGGGCGCTCGAGGAACTCGAGATCGAGGGGATCGCCACGGTGGCCGAGGCCGACCTGGCCATCCTGGGCCACCCCGACTTCCGGGCGGTCGAGCACTCCACCAAGTGGGTCGAGCAGGTGCTCGACCTGTCGGGCGTCGGCGGAGCCGCCGCGGCGACCGACGGGGCCGGTTCCGAGCCGAAGGTGGAGCGCAACGTCGACGTCGAGGTCAACGGCCGGCGGTTCGCCGTGCGGGTGTTCGTCCCCGAGTCGCAGGTGGGGGCCGTCGCCGCGGGCGGTGGCGCCACGCCCCGACCGAAGCGGGCCCGCGGCGCCGCAGCCGCCGGGGCCGCGGCCGGAAGCGGCCGGGTGGCCGTGCCGATGCAGGGGACGATCGTCAAGGTGCTCGTCGAGGTCGGACAGACCGTGGCGGCCGGCGACCCCGTGGTCGTGCTCGAGGCGATGAAGATGGAGAACAACGTGGCCGCCGACGTGGACGGCACGGTCACCGAGGTCTCGGCGGCCGCCGGCGACTCGGTCGCCGCCGGCGACGTCGTGGTCGTCATCGAGCCCGCGGGCTGAGCCGACCGGAACCCGGGCGGCCCGGCGGCCGCCGGTATCGTGCTGCGGTGACCCGGCCGCACACTGCCCGGACGGTGGGCCGCTGGGTGCGAGCGGTCACGCTCGCCGTCGGGGTCCCGTCGCTGCTGATCGCAGCGTGGTTCGCCGCTCGGGACGTCCGCGAGGTCGACCCGGCCACCTGGTGGGCCCTCGTCCCGGCCCTGGTGCTGAGCACAGCCAGCCTGTGGATGCAGGCCCGCTCCTGGCGGGTCCTCCTCCCGCACGGCACGGACCCCACGGCGGCCGACGACGCCTTCTTCACCTCACAGCTCGTGAAGTACTCCCCCGTCGGCGGGTTCGCCCAGGCCGCCGCCCAGGCGGGGCTCGCCGTCGACGACAGCACCGGGGCCGCCCGGGCGACGACGGCGATGGCGGTCTCGAAGCTGACGATGGTGGTGGCCGCCGGGTGCGCCGGCCCCGTGCTCGCCGCCACGAACCCCACGCTGGCCCCGTGGCTCCGCCTGCTCCTGTGCTGCACCCCCGCCGGGCTCGCCCTCGGCCACCCGGCGGTCCTGCGACGGTCCCTCGACCTGGTGGGTCGTGTCCTCCGTCGCCCCCTCGACCCGGCCGTCCTCCCCGACCCGGGAGCGGTCTGGCGGTCGATCGGCTGGGCCGTTCCCGCCCAGGCCCTCGCCGGGGCGTCGTTCGCCGTCCTGGCGGTGGTGACCGACCCGGGCGTGGACCCCGTCCAGGCGGCGGCCGGGTTCGTGGTGGCCTGGGCCGTCGGCTTCCTCGTGATCCCCGTCCCCGCCGGACTCGGGATCCGGGAGGCGGTCATCGCCGTGCTGGTCGAGGGCCCACCCGGCACGAAGCTCGTCGCCGCCGTCATGCTGCGCCTCGTGGTGATCGCGGCCGAGGCGCTCCTGGCCGCCGCCGTGCGGGTCCGATCCGCCCGTCGTCAGGCCCGGCCCGGTGACCCGGGTCCCAGGGGAGGACCGGCCGGACCCACAGGCTGAACCCGTCCGGGGACCCGGGTGGCGCCACCACCGCCGGGTCCAGGTAGCCGTCGGGGAACGTCTCGTAGGTGCGATCCGGCTCGACGGGGTTCACGACGACTCGCGTCCGCTGCTGGACCCCTGCGGCCCAGGGCACCGCCTCCAGGCCGACCCCGTCGGCCGACACGAGCACGAGACGGCGACCCGAGGCGGCGACCGCCCGGAGCAGCCGGTCCCGATCCGCGTCGTCCAGACCGGGTGCCGGCACGGCCACGGGCACGTCGCACCAGGCGCGCAGCGTCTGCGGGAGCACCGTCGCCGCCCACGGGTCCACCACCAGGACCGTGGCGTCCTCCCCGATCAGGTCGCAGGCGTCGAGCACGACGTCCAGGTAGCCGCGCTGTTGGGCCAGGTCCCGGATCGGCCAGGTCGACGCGGCGAGCGGCACCAGGGCCAGGAGGACGGCCGCGGACACGCCGGCGACCCGCCAGCCCTGCGACGGTCGGGACCGACCGAGGAGCCACACCAGCGGCAGCGATGCGGCGACCGCGAGGCCGGGGATGATCGCCGGCAGGAACCGTCGGCTCGCCCAGAGCTGCTCGGGGGTGACCGAGGCGTGGAGCAGGTAGACCGAGCACAGGCCCGTGGTGATCGCCACCACGACGACCATGGCCGCGGTCGCCCGCCCGCGCAGGATCCGCATGGTGCCCCACCCCAGGCCGAGCACCCCGAGCGCGAACCCGACCGGACCCAGGTACCAGGACAGCCACACGGCGGTGTCCTCGTAGTAGCTCCGGGCCCCGTTGCGGGGCGGGAGGTCGGGGAACCGCAGTTCCTGGACGTGCGGCCGGACGAACCAGGCGAACGCGAACGCCGCGACGACCACCACGCCCGCCGCCACCGCCCACGACCGGGGCAGCGGGGCGACCCGGCCGCGGAGCGCCGGTCGACGCTCCAGCACCACCCAGGTGGTCGCCCAGGCCACCAGGGCGACGACGAGGACGGCGAACATGGCCAGGACCATGCCGCCGTGGTCGCTGAAGTAGGACCCGGCACGGGCCACGGCGTCGACGGTCGAGACGGCGACGGGGACCAGCGCCGCCAGGACCGCAGCACCGAAGGCGTCCCGGCGACGGCGGCGCAGGTCGGGTGTGCCCGCCGCCAGCGACGACAACCCGCCCAGGACGACGAGCGCGACGACGAACAGCAGGGCATCGAGCCGGGCGGCGACGGTCGAGCCGAGCAGCAGCCCACCGACCGCACCGAGCCAGATCCGCGGTCGGGCGTGCACGGCGAGGAGGACCACGAGGGCCCACCAGGCGTAGGCCAGGCTGAACGGCTCCGAGAACGTGTCACGGGCCGCGAAGAGGAGCGGGGCCCCGGCGGCGAGCAGCGCCGTGGGCAGGAGCGCCACGAACGGTCGCCGGCCCGCCAGGACCGCCACGACCCAGGTGGCCAGCAGCCCGAGTCCGGCCACCAGCGCCGGGAGCCGGACCACCAGACCGGCCCCCCCGACGGTGTGGGCCAGTGCGTAGAGGACGCTCGTCTGGTGGACGAACTGGAACTCGGCGGTCTGGGGCGCGACCTCGAACGTGGCCGACGAGGCGAACGTGAGGTCGTCGTCGGCCAGCACCTCGAGCCCGCCGGTCGCCACCTCGGCCTGGAGCTGGCCGCCGTTGGCCAGCCAGATCCCCGTGCTCAGGTAGGACGACGGGTCGCGGTCCAACACGACGTGCTGGGACGGGGCCCAGGCGGCGAACACCGTCCAGGCGACCACGAGCACTGCGGCCAGGACGGCCGCGGCCCCGACCCGGTCGCCGACCGGAAACACGCCGAGCGCACCGTTGCGGACGGCGACGAACCAGACGAGCGCACCCAGCGGCAGGCCGATCCCGATCGCCGGCCACGGTGAGAACGCCCCGGCGACGGCCAGGACGTGCCCCACCAGACCTGCACCCACGAGCAGGCAGACCCCGAGCAGCCCGGCCCCCACGACCAGTCGACCCGCGCCCGCCAGCCGGCCCGGTGCGGCGGGCTCAGTCGTCACCGGCGTCGACCTCCCGCCGACGGAGCATGGTGCGGACCTCCCAGAGGGCTCGCCGGTTGGCCGACAACAGGTCGGCGAGGAGGCCGACCACGGCGACGAGCGCGGCCAGGAGCAGGCAGACCGCCGCCGCCACCAGACTGGGCACCCGGCCGGCCGGGTCGTCGGTGAACCAGTTCAGGTAGGCCCAGCGCAGGACGAGCACGACCCCGAGGCCGGCGGGCAGCGCCGAGAGCAGGAGGAAGAACCGGAACGGCTTGTAGAGCGCGAAGCTCCTGACGATCGTCTGGGCCGAGCGCCACAGGTACTGCGGGACGCTCCGCACCAGCCGCGACGGCCGGGTCGACGGGTGCACGCGGACGGGGACACCCACGACGTCGAGCCCCTGCCAGCCCGCCTGGACGAGGGTCTCCATGGTGTAGGAGTACCGGCCGAGCACCTGCAGCTGCAGCGCGGTGTCGCGGCTGAACGCCCGGAAGCCCGAGGCGGCGTCACGGACGTCCGTCCCGCTGGCCGCCCGGACGATCGAGCTGCCCAGACGCTGGAGTCGCTTCTTGGTGGCCGAGAACTCCTCGATCTCCTCGATGGGGCGCTCCCCCACCACCAGGTCCGCGCGACCGGCCAGGATCGGGGCCACCAGGTCGGGGATGCACGACGCGTCGTACTGGTTGTCGGCGTCGGTGTTGACCACGACGTCGGCACCCGCACGGAGCGCGGCGTCGAGGCCCGCCAGGAAGGCCGCCGCCAGCCCACGGTTGACCGGGAAGCGCACGACGTGGTCGACGCCGTGCGCCACGGCGACCTCGGCCGTGCCGTCGGTGGACCCGTCGTCCACCACGAGCCACTCGACGACATCGAACCCCTCGACCGCCCGGGGCAGGTCGGCCAGGGTCGCCGGCAGGGTGACGGCCTCGTCCAGGCACGGGACCTGGATCACGAGCTTCCGCGGTCGCCGCCCGGCGTCGGCCCCT
>CAIYGQ010000321.1 GCA_903925745.1 uncultured Actinomycetes bacterium
CGAGGTACTCGCCGCGACGCTCGGCCGCGAGCACCGACTGGTAGATCGACCCCGTCGTGGCGTTGGAGTCGCGGGTCAGGAACTCGTCGGTGAAGCGCTCGTAGTGGCCCAGGTCCAGGTCGGTCTCACCGCCGTCCTCGGTGACGAAGACCTCGCCGTGCTCGAACGGGTTCATGGTGCCCGGGTCGACGTTGATGTACGGGTCGAGCTTCTGCATCGTGACCCGGAGTCCACGGGCCTTCAGGAGTCGGCCCAGCGAGGAGGCCGTCAGGCCCTTGCCGAGACTCGAGGCGACGCCTCCCGTGACGAAGATGTGCTTGGTCACTCACACTCCTGGGTCCGCTCCGGCGACCCTAGCGCGACCCTGCGGGACACTCGCGAACCCCTGTCGGCGCCGGTGCACCCCGGGCCCGGGTCGTCCCGACGTCGAGCCGGGCGGCCCCTCAGTCGTCGTCGGAGCGACCCAGCCGGTCGGCCCAGCGCAGCGGGGGCACGGCGTCGATCACCGTCGAGAACGACACGAACTCGCTCACCACGTTGAGCACCACGAGCACCGCGAGCACGGCCCACCGGGCCGACGCTCCGGGCAACGCCGCCAGGGTCGCCAGCCCGAGGAGCGCCCCGAGCGCGTTCGATCCGGCGTCGCCGAGCATGATCCGCTCGCGCAGCTCCGACGGCAGGAGCGACAGCGCGGCGCCGAGTCCGACGCCGGGTCCCACCAGGGTCGGCGACCGCGACCACACGGCGAGTGCCACGAAGGCGACGGCCGCGACCTTGGTCGTCCGACCGGGACGCCGGTCGAACAGGTTGGCGGTGTTGGCCGCCAACGCCACCACCGCGGCGTCGCGCAGCGCACCCAGCAGTCCCTCGTCACCGCGGACGAGTGCGGCCGAGGTGAGCAGGGCCACCGCTCCTCCGCCCACCAGCTTGAGCACGCCCGTGGTGATCCGCCCCCGGGCGAGGGCACCCAGGTGACCCCGGAACCCCCCGGACTCCCCGGTCCCGGCCAGGTCGTCCAGCAGGCCGAAGAGCCCGAAGCCGAGCGCTGCGGTGACCGACGGCCCGACCAGCTGGTCCCAGCCGGGTGCCCGCTGGGTGACCAGCTGCATGACCCGCAGGAACCCGGCCAGGAGCGTCACCGTGACCGGGATCAGGATGCCGACCCCGGTGGTGACCGGGAGGCCCCGATGGTTCGTGCGGGCGAACACCCCGACGTCGAAGACCTCCCGGACGGCCAGCCAGACGGCGCCGCCGACGAGGAGCCCGGTGAGGACCGCCAACGTCGAGGCGATCACGGAGCACTCCTCACGACCGAGCGGACCCCGGCCGCGTCCGGGGCGCCGGGGGGCGGGCGGTCTGCGGCTGCCGCGCATGCGACGTAGGGCACCGCGATCACGAGCATGGCCGCCGGGACCGCCACCCCGGAGTCGTTGACCGCCCAGCCGACGAACCCGGCGAGGGCCACCGCCCCACCGAAGGCGGACAGCTCCGGATGCCGTTCGGCCACCGCCCACCGACCCCGACCCGGCACCCAGGCCAGGCTGCCCAGGGCGAGCAACAGGACGGGCGCTGCGAGCGACCACGGCGTCGAGGCCGTCACCTCCCAGGCCGCCGACAGCTTGCGGCCGAGCACCTCGGGTGCGCCACCGGTCACGAGGTCCTCCACGAACCGCCCGAGGTGGGTCTGCTCGGCGGCCGGGCGGGCCCGGTCCCAGACGCCGACGAGCAGCAGGAGCGCCATCGCTCCCACCAGGGCCGCCGCCGCACCGGCCACGACGCGCCAGCGGAGTCGGCCCCGTTGCGCCGACAGTGCGACCACGACGACGAGCGCCGGCAGCGCCGTCAGGACACCGCCGACGTCGGCGCCCCACCACGGTGCAGCGGTCACGACCACCACCACCACCGAGACGACCGAGGCTGCGGTGAGCAGTGCCCGCCGTGACCACCCGCGTGCCGCCAGCACGACCCATCCGGCGGCGACCACCACGAGCGCCGAGACCAGCAGGTAGGCCGACGCCTGGTTCCCCAGTCCGGCGAACCGCCCGGCCACGGTGGCCGAGTACCCGAGGGGCGTGTCGAGCTGCAGGCGGGCGCCCGTCACGACGTCGGCGACCAGGAGCAGGACCGTGGACGCTGCGGGCACGGTCGGTGCCCACCCGGGGCCCAGGCGTCGGCCCACCCCCTCGGCCGCCAGGCCCACGGCCGTGGCCACCGAGCCGACCCAGAGGAGCACGACCGGGACACCGACCCCGACACCCGGCCCGGCCCCGACCGTGAAGGCCGCCGCCGGGACCGACATCGTCGCCAGACACGCCAGCCGGGCCGGCGTCCCCATGGTCCGGTTCCGACGCACACACCAGATCCCTGACAGGCCGCACACGACCGCCAACAGGAGCGCCGCCACTGCGACCGGACCGACGGTCGCGTCCCGGTCCACGGCCCGCTGCGCCCGCGAGGAGAGGTCGTCGATCCGCTCCGCTGCGGCCCGGTCGTCGGCCGCGGCCGTCACCGGGGTGTCGGCCACTCCATCGGGCACCGTGACGCCCGCAGCCACCAGCACGGTCGATGCGATGTCGGTCAGCGCCACGTGGCCGTCCCGTCGGGTCGACGCGGACACGGCCGTGCCGGGGACCACCCCCGGGGACCGCCACGAGAACACCGCGGGCATCCGGTCCCCACGTGGCGACGTCGGCGAGAGCAGCAGCACGGTGTCGCGGGCGGGGTCGATGAGCGCCACGAGCTCTGCGACGAGGGCGTCGGTGCGCGCCAGGCCGTCGGCGACCACGCCCGGCTCCCCCTCGCCGGTCGCCGCCGAGTCGACCGCGCGCTGCAGGTCCGAGGCCTCGACGAGCACCACGCCACCGGCCGACAGTGCCGAGGCCGCGGCGGCGAGCACGGCGCCCCGGTCCAACCAGGCCCCACCCGGGGCCCGGGGATCGGCCCGGAGCAGGCCGTCCACCCGGCCCAGCGGGGTGCGGCCGCCCGAGTCCGCCGTCCCGAGCGCGACGGATCGGTCGGCCGGGCCGCCGGAGGTGGCACCCGCGTCGCCGACGACCGCCACGTCGACGCCCGCAGCGGCGAGGGCGTCGCCGAGCGCCCCGGCGCGGGCTCCGTAGCGCAGCTCGTCGTTCCGCTCGACCTGCGCCTCGAAGCCGGGCACGAGGACACCGACCGGGAGCTGCTCGGCCGCGCCGGTGAGCGGACCCGGAGCGGCGCCCGCGCGTCGACCCGCACCCAGGGTCAGGTAGGCCGCGGCCGGCCCGTCCACGTCGTCGGCGGTCCGGGTACTGAGCAGCGCCGAGGCGCCCGACGCGATGATCGACCCGATCGCCGGTGTGTCGTCGATGCTCACGTCGGACCAGGTCAGGTCCGGGATGCTCACGACCAGCACCCGCCCGCCGACCCCCGGAGCACCCTGCGTGTCCGGGACCGGCCGGCCCGGACCGGTGGCAACCGTCGGTTCGGGCACCGTCACCGGGACCGAGGGACCCGCCCGGGCGTTCGGCTGCACCAGCACCGGGACGAGGAGCAGCACGAGCACCCCGGTGACCGTCAGCAGGGCGGCCGCCCGCGCGCCACGGCGGATCACACCAGCTCCCGGTAGACGTCGAGGACCCGGTCGACCAGGTGGTCGGGGTCACACCAGGACGGCAGCCCACCGCCACGCGACCCCGATGGCACCGTGACCCGCAGTCGCTCGGTGAGCGCCACCGCCATGCCGGCGCGGTCGCCCACCTCCACGATGTGGACGGACGGATCCCCCGAGGCCACGTCGTCGGCCACGCCGACCCGGGTCGACACCACCGGGATCCCGAGCGCGACGGCCTCGACGAGCACGAGCGGGACCGCCTCCCAGCGCGAGCTCACGACCGCCAGGTCGGCTGCGGCCAGCTCGTCGGCGGCGTTGTCCGACGCGCCGGCGAACACCACGCCCGGTCCGGCCCGACCCTGCAGACGGAGCCGTTCCGGGCCATCACCGACCAGGACCAGCCGGGCGTCGGGCACGGCGGGGAGGACCTCGGACCAGGCGGCGAGGAGGTCGTCGAGGCCCTTCTGCGGATGGAGCCGGGCGACCGCCACGACCACGGGCGCGTCGTCGTCGACACCCCACCCGGCGCGCACCTCTCGCCGTGCCCGACGCGGCACCGGCGCATCCACCACGGGGACGACCACCCGGGAGCGGCTCCGGAGGCGCCGGGGCAGTCCGGACAGCACCGCCTCGGACGGGACGACCAAGCGGTCTGCCAGCGACCAGACCGCTTCGGCCGCCGCCGACGCCGACCGGCGCACGCGACCCGAGGCGTCCGGCAGCACCACGTTGTGGACCGTCACCACCAACGGCGCGCCCCGGCCGGGCCCACCCGCCACGGCGGCCGCCTTCAGACCGTGGGCGTGCACCACGTCGGCACCCCGCAACCACGGCCGGGCGGTGCGCCGGGCCCGGAACAACCGGACCGGCGACACTCCCGCAGGGATCCCGACGGCGACCGACACCTCGCCCAGCGGACCGAGCCCGCCGGAGGGGCCCAGCACCGGGGCGTCGACGCCGCGCCGCTCCAGACGGGGTGCCAGGGCCGCCACGTGGGCGCGGATCCCCCCGACCGCGGGTCCGAGCACCTGGGGCACCCGCAGGGCTCCGGGCCGGGACGCCCGGACCGGAGCGGTCACCGGACGGCTCCGCCGGCCGGGTCGTCCACGGATTCGGCGCCGCGTCGGCGCAGGTCCCGGAGCAACAGGACGACGAGCACCACCGCGCCGACGGTCTGGGCCACGGCGTGGCCGGCCCCGATCGCAGCGATCCGCCAGTCGGGTGCGGACACCTCGGCCAACCAGGTCGCGACGCCCGCCGTGGTCAGCGCGACGAGCACGGCGACGATCGTCGGGGACCGGACGTCACCGCGTGCGTAACTGGCCCGGGTCAGCCCCAACACGGCCGCGAACGCCGGCAGGCCCAGGGCGAATCCACCGATGGCACGGGCGACCTCATCGGTCGCCACCGCGGCGTTGCCCAGGGACACGAGGTCCGCCAGCCACGTCCGAGCGACCACCAGGACCACCGCCGCAGCGACGCTCGCCAGCGCGACCAGGCGGCCGGTCCGCGCCACCTCGCTGCGGTAACCCGACCAGTCACCCCGGCCCACCTGACGCGACAACGTCGGGAACGCCGTGGTGACCACCGGGACCGCGACGAGCGACACCGGGAGCAGGAACAACACGTAGGCCAGCTGCTGGACCACCACACCGCCCTCGACGCTGTTGGCCAGGACCAACATGACCGCCAGGACGACCTGGCTCGCCGCCAGGTACCCGCCGGCCCACGCACCCTGCCGCACCACGCGGGCGACGGCCGGGTGGCCGGGCTCCCAGCTCGGGCGCAGGTCGAAACCCGCCCGGCGCGCCCCGACGAACGGGACCAGGCAGAAGGCCACGACGCCCAGGGTGGTGCCCAGGCCGAGGACCAGCACCTCCGGGGTCGTCAGGTCGAGTGACGGGGCCGCACCGCCCCGCATGAGGGCGAAGAGCAGGTACGCCGCCACCACGACGACGTTGTTCACGGTCGGAGCGATCGCCGGCAACGAGAAGCGGCCGCTCGCGTTGAGGACCGCCGTGGACACCAGGTTGAGGCCGTAGAACACGACCTGGGGGAGGAAGCACCACAGGAGCACGGTGCCCAGCTCGACCTGCTGCTCGCGGATCGCCGGGTCGGCGACGCCCAGGGTGAGGACCCGGACGATGGCCGGGGCGAGCAACGCCCCGAGCACCGCGAGCGCCGCCAGCACGGCGGTCGTCACGCCGAGCACAGCGGATGCCGCCCGGGTGGCATCGGCACGCCCCCGGTCGAACCGTTCGACGACCACGGGGACCAGGACGGCCTGCAGGGCACCGGCGACCACGAGTTCGAACACCAGGTTCGGCACCGCGTTCGTGGACTGGTAGGTGTTGCCCAGGTAGGTGGCGCCCAGCACGGCGGCCACGGTGACCGTCCGGGCGAACCCCGTTCCCCGGCTGACCACGGTGGCCAGCGCCATCCGTCCTGCGGCCCGGTTCCGGTCGGAGGCCCCGGCGAGCGGATCCGAGACCGCGTCGAGCGAGGCCTCCCCCGCCTCGCCGAGCGTGCTCACCCCGGCGGCACCGTCGGGAACGGAGCGACCACGCCCGACCCGGTCCCGAACGACCCGACGGTGCCGGCGTCGCGTTGCGCCAGGATCGAGAAGACCGCCGCGATCCGACCGTTCGGTTCCTGCAGGTCGTCGACCGTGGTGAGACGCTCCGAGGCGGGCGGTGAGCGGAGGGGCACCAGCGGATCCACCTCCGGGTCGCCGCCGACGGTCGTCGTGGTCGTCGAGGCCGCGCCGTCCGGACGTGACGGGCCGGCGAGCGCCACCGTGACCACCGCCGGCGACCAGTTGGCGATCGACTCGGCGAGCGGGACCATGACCAGCGACGGCGACACGGCGTCGGTCGTGGAGATCACCTCCAGGTACCTCGCACCCTCGGACCCGCCGAAGGTGGCCTCGGTGACACCGGTCGGCGACTCCACGGACACGACGCCCTCGGCGTCGAGCACCCGCAGGAACTCGAGCGCCGAGACGACGTCGACGGGGACACCGTCGCTGCGTTCGGCCGTCGGGGCCGGCGCACCGCCCGGCGCATCCGGTCCGCTCAGCTGACCGAGGGCCGCGCCCAGGCCGGTCAGGACCCGCCGACGGAGGGCGGCGCCGTCGCCGACCTGCAGACCGAGCGCCGCGGCGACACGAGCGGACACACCCTCGTCGTCGAACGCCGCGGCGGGCAGGATCCTGAGGATCGCCGGGTCCCCCGCACCGGCCGCCGCCAGGGTCGTCCGCAGGGCGGAGAGCAGTTCGGCCGGGACGCCATCGCTCACCACGACCACCACCGTCTGCGAGCCGAGCGTGCCCTCGAGCGCGTAGCTCTGGTCGCCGGCCAACGCGGCGGCCTGCCGGTCGGCGGCCGCGAGCTGCTCGCTCGTGGCATCCAGGGTCGCCCCGCGATCGCGGTAGGCGGTGTCCAGGTCCTCGATCCGCCCCTGGAGCGACTCGACGGTCGCCCGGTCGACGAACGAGGCGCCCGCGGCGACGCCGATCCCGAGCGCCAGGAACACGGCGACCAGGCTGATCAGGTGGAACCGGAAGTTGATCACGGCCAGCCCCCCGGGACCCCGAGGCCGGTCAGGACACCGGTGAGCAGCACCCAGTTGGCGCGGATCAACAACCGGATCGGCTCGCTGATCAGCACCACGACGACCATGGCGAACAGGGCGGCGAGCACCAGCAAGGCCAGGTCACGCTTGCGCAGACGCCCTTGGTAGAGGCGGCTCACCCCCTTCGCGTCGACGAGCACCGGCCCGACCTTCATCCGGGTGAGCATGGTTGAGGCCATGCCGGCACGGCCCTTGTCCAGGAAGTCGACCATCGACGAGTGGGTGCCGACGGCGACGATCAGCTCGGCCCCCAGGCCGTATGCGAGCAGCATCGCGACGTCCTCGCTCGTCCCCGATGCGGTGAACACGTCGTGGTCGAGTCCGAGCCGGTGCAGACGCTCCGCGCCCGGGGCCCGGCCGTCCCGGTAGCCGTGGGCCACCAGGCGTGCCCCGCAACGCAGCGCCTCGTCCGAGACCGAGTCCATGTCGCCGATGATCACGTCGGGCCGCATCCCCAGCTCCATGAGCGCGTCGGCGCCGCCGTCGACGGCCAACAGGACGGGGCGGACCTCGCGGACGTAGCCCATCTGGCGCAGCAGCTGCAGGTCCTCGCGGTAGTCGTTGCCGCGGACGACGAGCAGCACCTGCCGCCCGTGCCAGTCCTCTCCCAGGTCGGGCACGTCGATGTCGTCGTCGAGGATGTCACGGTTGGCGTCGATGAACTCGACGGTGTTCTCGACGAAGCTGTTGAGGGCACCACCCATGTTGGACCGGCTCTCCAGGTGGACCGCCCGGACCGCGGCTGTGCTCTGCCGGGTCCCCTCGACGACGACCTCGTCGGGTTCATCGGCGCGGAGGACCCGACCGCCGCGCACCTCCACCAGGTCCCCGTCCCGCAACAGTTCGAACACCGCCGGTCCCAGCCCGTCGACCAGCGGGATCCCCGCCTCGAGCAGCACCAGGGGGCCCTCGTTCGGGTACCGGCCGGTGGAGGAGACGGCGGCGTTGAGCACGGCGGCGGGCTGGCAGCGGACGAGTCCCTCGGCGGCGATGCGGTCCAGGTCCTCGTGGTCGATGACGGCCACCTCACCGGTCCGGAGGTGGGCGATGAGGTCCTTCGTGCGTCGACCCGAGCGAACGACGCCGGAGATGCCGGACGGCGACGGCGACGGCGCCTCGACGACGTCCCGACGACGGAACCGGCCGCTCACCGCTGCACCCCCGCCGCGAGGAGTTCCTCGGCGTGCCGCCGCGCGGTCTCGGAGTCGGGCGACCCCGACAGCATCCGGGAGACCTCGACGATCCGCTCCTCTCGGTCGAGCGGTCGCACGGTCGTCGCGGTCGAGCCGTCCGCCGACGTCTTCTCCACGCCCAGGTGCGACGCCGCCACAGCGGCGATCTGGGGCAGGTGGGTGACCACGATCACCTGGTGGTCGCGGGCCACGCCAGCCAGCGCTTCGGCGACCGCCGTCGCTGCAGCGCCGCCGATCCCGGCGTCGACCTCGTCGAAGACCATCGTCGCCGGACCACCGGAGGAGACGAGTCGCAGCGCGAGCATCACCCGGCTGAGCTCACCCCCCGATGCGACCCGTTGCAGCGGTGCCGGCTCGACGCCCGGGTTGGCCGCCAGCAGCACCGTCACCCGGTCGCCGGCGCCGGGGAGCTCGTCGCTGTCGGCGACGTGGACCTCGACCACGCAGTCGGCCATGGCCAGGTGGCGCAACTGCTCCGACACGGCGGTCGCCAGGACGGGAGCTGCGGCCCGTCGAGCCGCGCCGACCGCGCCGGCGGCCTCGACGAGCCGTTCCCTCGCCCGGGCGAGGTCGGCGTCGATGGTCGCCGCGTCGCGCTCCTGCCGCTCCAGCTCGTCGAGCCGAGCCCGGGTCTCCTCGGCGTAGCCGAGCACGTCCTCGATGCGCTCGCCGTACTTCCGGCGCAGCTCCACGAGCCGCTGACGCCTCGTCCGGACCTCCGTGAGTCGCTCGTCGTCCACCTCGATCGTTCCGGCGAGCAACCGGAGATCGGCGACCGCGTCGTCCAACTCGATGCCCAGGGACTCGAAGCGGGCGACCAGCTCCACGAACGGTGCCCGCCCCCGCAACCGGGCGACCGCGCCGGCCAGCAGGTCCACCGCTCCCCCACGGTCGCCTCCGGCGTCGTCGCCCGCGCCGCTGCCGGCCAGGAGGTCACCGGCGGCGTCGGCGGCCAGACGGTGGTCCACGGCCCCGGCCAGCAGGTCCTCCTCGACGTCGAGGAGTTCATCCTCACCCGGCCGCAGCGCGGCGGCGTCGATCTCGTCGACCTGGTACCGGAGCAGGTCGAGCTCCCGGGCCCGTACCCGTTCGTCGCCGCCGAGGTCGGACAGGCGGCGCTCCAGCGTCCGCACCTCGGCGACCGCCTCCTGCAACGGTCGGGTGTCGATGTCGCCGAACCGGTCGAGCGCCCCGCGCTGGGCCGCGGGCCGGAGGAGCCCCTGCTGGGTGTGCTGCCCGTGGATCTCGAGGAGACCGGACACGACCTCCTCGAGGCGCGCCACCGGAACCAGGTCGCCGTCGACGTAGGCCCGGGAGCGCCCGGTGGCGGGAACGACCCGCCGGACCACGACCTCCCGGCCGTCGTCGCCCCGCTCAGCGCCGTCGGTGACGAAGAGGGCCTCGACGACGGCCTCGTCGGCTCCGGTGCGGACCCGACCGGGGTCGGCCCGGCCGCCCCGGAGCAGCTCCAGGGCCTCGACGACCATCGTCTTTCCGGCACCCGTCTCGCCGGTCAGCGCCGTGGCGCCGTGACCCAACGTCACCCGGGCCGATGCGATCACGCCGAGGTCGCGCACCGCGAGCTCCACCAACATGGTGTCCCGAGCGTAGAGGACGGCTCCGACCGGGGACCGTCCACCCGGACGGGCACCCGACCCACCCGGACGGGCACCCGGCCGGGTCAGCGGTCGCCCAGTGCCAGCTTCGAGCGCAGCACGCTGTGGAAGTCCCGGCCGCCGAAGGTCACGAGACGTGTCGGACGGTCGGCGCCCGTGCAGTGGATCTCGGTCCCCGGCTCCAGACGGCCGAGCTCCCTGCCGTCGATGCTCAACTCGGCCGGACGGTCATCGGCCACGACGGCGGTCACGACACAGTCGGCATCGAGCACCATCGAACGGTCGAACAGCATGTGGGCGGCGACGGGCGTGGTGACGACGGCGCGGAGCTTGGGGTCGAGGATCGGCCCGCGGCTCGAGAAGGAGTAGGCGGTGGAGCCGGTCGCCGTGGCCAGGATCAGGCCGTCGGCCACGTACGAGGTGAACGGGACGTCGTCCAGTCGGACGTCGAGGCGGACGGTCTGGCCGGTGCCCGCCTTCTCGACCACGACCTCGTTCAACGCGCTCGTCCCGGCCGGGAGGCCGGGGGCGGTCACGGCCAGCCGCATGCGTTCCTCGATCTCGTAGGCGCCCGACAGGAATCGCTTCAGCGCCACGACGGCACCCGAGGGCTCGACGGCGGTCAGGTAGCCGAGGTCGCCCAGGTTCACCCCGAGCACGGGCACGTCCTCGACGACCGCCAGCGCAGCGGCCCGCAGCATGGTTCCGTCGCCGCCGAGGCTGACCACCAGGTCGGCCCCGCGCACCAGCTCGTCCGGTCGCACCCCGAGTCCGGGACGGCCCAGGGCGGACGCCTCGTCGGCGAGGACCCGCACCTCGTGGTCGCGGTCGATGAGCCAGTCGGCGACCTGACGGGCCACCTCGTCGGCACCCTGTGGCCGCAGGAAGAGCGCGAAGGAGCTCACGGCTCGCCACCGGTCCACACGGGACCGGCCGGCTCCGCCTCGCCGGGAACGGACTCCTCCACGCCGTCCCGCCGGGCCGTTGCGGCGACCTCACGGTCGATGAGGGCCCGGTCCGCCGAGCCCAGCGACGAGGGGGACGCCGTGGTCCGCAGCACCAGCAGGAACTCGGCGTTGCCGTCGGCACCGTGGATCGGGGTGGGCACGACGTCCATGATGGCCGCTCCGGCGGACACCGCCGACTCCGCCACCGAGTGGAGCACGTCGGTCCAGACCGCCGGGTCCCGCACGACCCCGCGTCCCCGACGGACCACCTGCCGCCCGGCCTCGAACTGGGGCTTCACGAGCAGCACCATCCACCCCCCGTCCCGTACGAGCGAACGCAGGGCGGGCAGGACCGTTCGCAGCGAGATGAACGACAGGTCGGCGACCACTCCGTCGACGAGACCATCCGGGGTGGGAGCGCCCAGCTCCCGGACATCGAGGTGGCGGACGTTGGTCCGCTCGCGGGCGACGACCCGCGGGTCACGCCGCAACCGTTCGTGGAGCTGGCCGCGACCCACGTCGACCGCCAGGACCGTCGACACCCCTCGTTGCAGCAGGCAGTCGGTGAAGCCTCCGGTGGACGCCCCTGCGTCGAGCACGACGGCCCCGTCCACGTCGAGGCCCACCCGGTCGAGTGCCGCCTCGAGCTTGAGGCCGCCCCGGGACACGAACCGTGGTGGCCCACCGGTGACGACCAGCGGATCCCCCGGTTCGACGAGCCTCGCTGCCTTCGAGGCCGGAGCACCCCCCACCGTGACGCGACCGTCGGCCACCAGCGAGCGGGCCTCGGCCCGGGACGTGGCGAGGCCGCGGCGCACCAGCTCCTGGTCGAGTCGGCGACGCACACGTCGAGCCTAACGAGCCCGCCGTTGACGCCGGTCCTCAGTCACGCCTGGTTTGCGGCAGCCAGTCGACGAGGGAGTCGACGCAGGACCGGAGGTCCGCGGCGACCACGGCGGTCGGTACGTCGGGGGGCAGGTCGTCGGGGGTCGTCACGCCACTGAGGACCAGCGCGAACGGCCAACCCAGCGCCTCGGCCAGCCGACCGTCGGTGTCGGTGCGGTCACCGACGACGACGGCACCACCGGGGAGCATCGACCGGAGCAGGTCGACCATGGGCCCGTGGGGCTTTCCCGCGACCGTGGCCCGCTCCCCGGCTGCGGTCTCGATCGCCGCGAGCAACGCCCCGCACCCCGGGTGGAGCCGATCCTCCCCGGGGAAGGTGGCATCCGCGTTCGAGGCCAGCAGCCGGGCGCCGGCCCGGACGGCGCCGGCAGCGCGGTCGATCTGCCCGTAGTCGATGTCGCGTGCCAGTCCGACGACCACGGCGTCGACGTCGTCGAGGGCCACCCCGGCACGTCCGTACGGCTCGGCGGCGGCCGGGACCACCCGGGCGCCGGCTGCGTCGACCGCCTCGAGCAGGCCGGGACCTCCGACCACCAGGACGCACTCCCCCGGAGCCACGAGCGCCACGACGGCGTCGGCCGAGGTCACGACCTCGACCCCGGCGGGCAGGCCGTGGCCGACCAGCGTCGCCGCCGTGTCCACGCCCCGCTCCGAGGAGTTGTTGGTGCAGAACACCACCCGCTCGCCCAGGGCGAGCCGTTCGGAGAGCGCCTCGACGGAGCCCGCGACCGGCTCGCGGCCCCGCCACACCACCCCGTCGAGGTCCACGACCCAGTCCACCACGGCTGCATCGTCGCACAGGCTCGCCGGCGGCGGTCGATCCCGCTCCGTGCGTGCGGCGACAACGGAACCCGGCCCGGGGTCGGCGCCGAACGCGTCGCGACGTGGCACCGGCCGGGACCGGTGTGCGACGATGAGCCACCGCCTGCCCGGGAAGCCAGTGCGAGGCTCGATCGGGACCGCGGGCCACCGCGCCGTGGAACACCGACCGCGGACCACCACACAGGAGTGATCAGAACCATGAACGACGCCCAGCTCCAGAAGATGCGGAACGGCACCGGATTCATCGCCGCGCTGGACCAGAGCGGGGGCAGCACGCCGAAGGCGCTGAAGCTCTACGGCGTCGAGGAGGCCGCGTACTCGGGCGAGGACGAGATGTTCGACCTCATCCACGCCATGCGGTCCCGGATCATGACGAGCCCGGCGTTCGGTGGCGACCGCGTCCTGGGGGCGATCCTCTTCGAGATGACGATGGACCGGGCGGTCGAGGGCACCCCGACGGCCTCGTACCTCTGGGACACCAAGGGGGTCGTGCCCTTCCTGAAGGTCGACAAGGGCCTGGCCGACGAGGCCGACGGGGCCCAGGTGATGAAGCCGATCGGCGGACTCGACGAGCTGCTCGGGCGAGCGGTCGACGCCGGCGTGTTCGGAACCAAGATGCGGTCGGTGATCAAGGAGGCGAACCCGGCCGGGGTGGCCGCGGTCGTCGACCAGCAGTTCGAGGTCGCCTCGCAGATCCTCAGTGCGGGCCTGGTGCCGATCATCGAGCCCGAGGTGGACATCAACTCTGCGACCAAGGCCGAGGCCGAGGTGCTGCTGCGGGACCGGATCGTCGAGCGTCTCGCCGACGTCGACGCGTCCGCTCCCATCATGTTGAAGCTGACGCTGCCGTCCGAGGACGACTTCTACGCCGACCTCATCGCGGACGACCGCGTGCTGCGCGTCGTCGCGCTGTCAGGCGGGTACAGCCGTGAGGAGTCGAACGACCTGCTCTCCCGCAACCACGGCATGATCGCCAGCTTCTCGAGGGCGCTGACCGAGGGGCTCTCGGCGCAGCAGACCGACGAGGAGTTCAACGCAACGCTCGACACAACGATCGCGAGCATCGTCGCGGCGTCCGCGACCTGACGGGGCCGTCGCGGCGTCCGCGACCTGACGGGGCCGTCGCGGCGTCCGCGACCTGACGGGACGCTCCGGTTCCGGGGCTCAGTCGAGCGCCCGCAGCCGCTCGACCACGTCCAGGTACTCGGGATCGGACCTGACCAGCGTGGCGAACAGGGCACGCGCCTGGGGGACGTCCCCGGCCCGCTCGTAGAGGTCGGCCAGCGCGTAGGCCCGCCGGAGGTGGTGTTCCCGTGGAGCCTTGGGGAACCGGAACCCCTTGGCGAGCAGCCTGATCGCCCCCGCCAGGTCGCCTTGGTCGGCGAGTGAGCCCGCAGCGACGATCCGGCCCTCGGTCACGAGTTCGGGGGACGGCGAGTCCTCGCTGAGCTGGGCCCACAGGTCGGCCACCCGGGCGTGCCGCCCGAGGGCCCGGTAGCAGTCCGCCAGGACGGGGTGCTGTTCGGTGCTCCCGGTCAGTTCGGCGAACCGTTCGAGTTCCCGCACGGCGTCGCGCCAGCGACCGAGTCGGTACTGGCAGAGACCGATCAACTCACGCCCCTCGGCCAGGTCCGGCACCTGTTCGAGAATCCGCCGGAGGCGCCGGCGGGCGTCGGTGTAGCGCTCGTCGGAGAACTCCCGGGCTGCCTGGCCGAGCTGGTCCTGCAGCCCGACAGCCTTCGCGGCTCCGACCATGCCGACGAGCTCCGGCACCTCCACCCGGATCGGGCGCCGCCGGCCCCGCGGGCCCCCCTCGTCAGCCTTCGTGGGCCGCCGGCCGGGCTGGCCGGCCGGTCTCCGATCGACGACCCCTTCGTCGATCCACACCTCGGGCTCGCGTGGGGGCGCCGCCGGGGGACGATCGGGGTCGGCGGCGCGGCGGGCGGGCCAACCCGTCCGGCCCGCCGCCGGCGGACGTCCCTCGGACCGGTCCCGGGGAGCGGGCCTGCGACCGCTGTCGGCCGCACGAGCCCCCCGGTCCGGTCGGCCTGTGCCCGAGGAGCGCCCTGTGCCCGAGGGGCGCCCCGCTCCTCGCCGATCGCCGCTGCGTCCACCTCGACCTCCGTCGCCCGACCCGGGTCCCGACCGTGAACCGGATGGCCGCCCGTCACCCCGCTCCGAACCCTGGCGGGATCCGGATCGACCGGTCCGACCGGTCGGACGACCAGGGGAACCCGGGCGCTCCCGCCGGTCACCGGTGCGGCCGGACGGGCGAGCGCCCGCGTGGGAGCCGTCCCTTGCCCCACTGCGACTCCCACTCCGGTCCCCACTGCGAGACGCCCCGCCGGATCGCGGACCAGCGGAACGCGACTCCCCGGTCCTGGATCCACCCGAACGGGGACCGGCAGAACGCGACTCCCCGGTCCTGGATCCACCCGAACGGGGACCGGCAGAACGCGACTCCCCGGACCTGGACCCACCCGAACGTGGACCACCCGAGCGCGGCCCTCCGGAACGAGATCCTCCGGAACGGGAACCACCCGAGCGCGACCCGCCCGCCGACGGGCGCCCGGACCGGGGGCCGCCGCCGGCAGACCCGCCGGGTCGAGCGCCCCTCCGACCCGTGGCCGGACTCCTGCGACCCGGCGGTCGCCGTTCATCGTCGTCCTCGTGCTCCACGTCGTCTCCGGTCTGGGGGCGGGCCTGCGACCGTACCCGCCGCAGGCACCGGGGCCACGACCCGATCGGACCGCCGGAACGCTGTCGGCGCCGACGCAGGCCGGACGCGACGGAGGAGAGGTGCGAACACCTCTCCTCCGGGTACGAAATCCGGCGGCGTCCTACTCTCCCAGGGACACTCGTCCCAAGTACCATCGGCGCTGGAGGGCTTAACTTCCGTGTTCGGGATGGGAACGGGTGTGACCCCTCCGCTGTGGCCACCGAAATCTGTTGTCAACTCGC
>CAIYGQ010000322.1 GCA_903925745.1 uncultured Actinomycetes bacterium
CTGTCGAGTATGGGCTTCATCCACTTGGGATGACGGGTGTAAAAGTCCAGGCTCGCATAAAACTGTTCCCGGGTGATGCCATAATGCCGGAAAATGGCCTGGCCGCCGCGTAGGCGTCACGCCGGCGCTGGAGCTCGGCCGCGATGCCCGGGTGGGCGGCGATCGTGGTCCACTCGGGCAGGCCGGGCCACCAGATGGGCGTGGAGTCGTAGATCCGGCCGCCGAGCACCTCGGTGATCAGCACCTCGAGCTGGTACGGCCCGCGCTGGTCGTTCTCGGCGACCACGACATAGGCGATGTCGGCGTCGAGCGGCGGCAGGTCAGTCATGGTCCGATTCTCCCACAGGACACGGCCGGGCGGCAGACACGACGGGCGCCACGGTCAGACGAGGCCCCAGAACTGCAGCACCCGCTGGGTGGTGGAGAACGGCTCCCCGGTCGGCCAGCCGTGGCCCGCCCCCTGGACCACGTCGAGGACGACCGGCACGCCGTCGCGGCACGGCGCCCAGCGCTGCTCGGTGACGGGACCGAGGACCGTCCGCCGGGACCGGGGGCAGTCGAAGTCCTCGGCGACCCTGGCGACCGACCCCAGCACGGACGGCACCGGCCCCACGCCGGGCGCGGTCTCCACCGTGGACCCGGCGAGGGGGACGATCGGGTCGTCGTCGCCGGACATCTGGAGGAACGGCCGCGGCACGGTCGCCCGGCAGTTCGAGGAGTTGGTGCCGGCCACCGACACGAACGACGACACCAGCTCGGGCGCCTCGCACAGCACCCGGTAGGCCATCATCCCGCCGTTCGAGTAGCCGAGCAGGAACACGCGCGACCTGTCGACGGGGTACTGGGCCTCGACCGTGAGGATCATGGACCGCACGTAGGCCACGTCGTCGACGTCCGTCGCGGCCGACGTGCCGCAGCACATCTCGGCGTTCCAGCTCTTGTCCAGGCCCACGCCGAAGGCCCCGACGTAGTTCTTCACCCCGGCCTCGGCCGCCAACGACGTGATCTTGGCCATGATCTCGGCGTCGGACCCGTAGCCGTGCAGGACGACGACCAGCGGCACCGGGGCGGGGTCGGTCGCCGCCGCCAGCTCGTCCGACTGCACGACCAGGACCTCACGGTCGTCACCGCCGGCCACGGGCACGGGCACGTACTCGGCCCGCACCCCCTCGACGCCCAGGTCCACGCCGCCGAACAGCGAGCAGCCGGTCGCCGCGACCCCGGCCACCAGCACCGCGGCGGCCAGCACCGCGCCCACCCGCCGTCGTCGACGTGCACGCGTCACGACGGCCACCCTAGGGGTGTCCCGGCCGCCACGGCGCGGCCGTCGCCGGTCGGACGGCCCCGGCCTGAAGATCTGCTCGGGCCCGCAGGCCGGGCGCGCCGGGACGGGCGGCGCGGCACGGCACACTGAGGGGGCCTGCGCCGACCGACGGCGCACCGGCCAGGACGGAGCCCCATGCGACGCAGCACGACCGAGCACCCCGGCGCCGACCGCCGCGCGCCGTCGCCGGTGCGCCGGGGCGCGACCGGGCTGCTGGTCGCCGCGACCCTGCTGGCCACCTCCGTCGTGGCCACGGCCTGCAGCCGCGACCAGGGGGCCCGACCGCCCGTGGTCACCACCCAGGAGGACCCCGACCGCACGACGACCACGTCGCCGCCGACCACCACCGGGCGGCGGGGCGGACCCTCCACCACCGTCGACCCCCAGGCGCCGCTCGAGCTGGTGTGGGTGCGCCAGGTCGGCGGGCTCGGCAACGACGAGCTGGCCTCGGTCACCGGCCGCGACGCGTCGGTGGTCGCGGTGGGCTCGACCGACGGCGCCGTCGGACCCACCGCGGGCGGACGCGACGCCCTGGTGGTGGTCGTGGACTCCGCGAACACGGCCGCGACGCCGCGGCAGTTCGGCTCCGACGGCTCCGACCGGGCCGCCGGCGTGTCCTCGGGCGGCGGCGCCACGCTGGCCTGCGGGACCTCTGACAGCACCCGCGGGCCGCGGGCGAGCGGCACCCCCGACGGCTGGTGCGCCCCCGTGGCGGCCAACGGGACGCTCGGCGAGGAGGTCGGCATCGGCGGCGACGCCGACGACACCCTGGTCGGGGTCGCGGTCCCCCGCACGGAGGCCGCCGGCGGCACCGGTCCGACC
>CAIYGQ010000323.1 GCA_903925745.1 uncultured Actinomycetes bacterium
GGTGGACCCAGAACGCGCGCGGACGCCGGTCTCTCGCCGGCGCGCGCGGACGCCGGTCTCTCGCCGGCGCGTGCGGACGCCGGTCTCTCGCCGGCGCGCGCGGACGCCGGTCTCTCGCCGGCGCGCGCGGACGCCGGTCTCTCGCCGGCGCGCGGGACCGGACGCGTCGAGGGTCTCGGCGCGGACCGCGCTCATGCGGGCTCGCCGAGCCGTTCGACGACGCGCAGGCGGACACTCTCGGCCCGCCGGTTGTGCTGGACCTCGTCATCGGAGGCCGTCCACGCGCCGCGGCGGAGCAGCCGCACCGTCGGTTCGGCCCCGCAGACACACGGGAGGTCCGAGGGGCAGGTGCACCCACCGGACTCGGCCTCGCGGAAGGCGTCCTTGACGGCCCGGTCCTCGAGCGAGTGGTAGGCCAGCACGGCCAGTCGTCCTCCGGGTTGGAGCACCGAGATGGCCCCGTCGAGCGCGTCGGCGAGCTGGTCGAGCTCGGCGTTGACCTCGATCCGGATCGCCTGGAACGTCCGCTTGGCGGGGTGGCCACCAGTGCGCCGGGCTGCGGCCGGGATGGCTGCCCGCACGACCTCGACGAGGTGGCCGGCATCACGGATGGGGCGGGCATCGACGATCCCCCGCGCGATCCGGGAGGCGAACCGCTCCTCTCCGTGCTGCCGGATCACCCGGGCCAGCGACGCGTAGTCGTAGCCGTTGACCACGTCGTCGGCACTGAAGCCCTGGCGGCGGTCCATGCGCATGTCCAGGGGGCCGGCGCCCCGGTAGGAGAAGCCACGTTCGCTGCGGTCGAGCTGGGGGGACGAGACACCGAGGTCGATCAGCACGGCGGAGACTCCTTGTCGGTCGGGGGGTCGGAGTGGGTCGGGGTGGTCCCGCACGATGTCGGCGATGCCACCGAAGCTGGCCCGGACGAGCTCGACCCGGTCGCCGAAGCGGGCGAGGCGGACGGACGCGGCCGAGAGTGCGGCGTCGTCACGGTCGATGCCCAGGAGGTGCAGGCCGGGGTGTGCGGCGAGGACCGCCTCGGCGTGGCCGCCTCCACCGAGCGTGGCGTCGACGTAGCGACCGTCAGGGACCGCCGAGAGGAGCTCGACGACTCGGTCGAGCAGCACGGGGACGTGGTGGAAGGCGTCATCGACCACACCGGGACCCGGCTCCGCTCGCGGGTGTGGGGAGGAACCGGGCGCTCACACGAACTCCAGGTCAGCCAGGTCGTCGGCCAGCGTGCGCCCGTCGCCGTCGGGCGCCTCGGCCTCGGCCTCGAACCGGTCCCAGGTGGCCCGGTCGTAGACGGACGCGTAGATGCCGGAGCCGACGATCGTCACGTCACGCTCCAGACCCATCTTCGAACGCAGCCTCGGGTTGATGGTGATCCGGTGCTGGGCGTCGGGCTGGATCGGCGAGACCGAGGCGATCATGTACTTGAGGCGACTGCGGTGCAGCACACGACTCTGCTCGACCCGGCGCCGCCACTTCTCCCAGTCCGAGATCGAGAAGAGCCCGACGCAGTCGCCGAGGTTCACCGCGAAGCCTCCCTCGGCGAAGGTCGACCGGTACGCGGCGGGCAGGACCAGCCGGCCCTTGCCGTCGATCGTGTGCTCGAAGGTGTCGTACAGGTCCACGGTCGGTCCGTTCGGGGTGCCACTGACGGGGAGTGGAGGGCGTGGGAGCCACGTCGCTCCCACGCCCTCCACGTCGACCCACCCTAAACCACGTCGCGCCCCGCCACAACCCTTTCCCTGCCACTTCCCGGCGACGTCCCTGCCACTTCCCGGCGACGTCCCTGCGACGTTCGCGAGTTCCCCGAGACGTCCCCGGGCGCGAATCGGCCCCGGGAACCGGTGGATCCGGCCCGGGGACCGGTGGACTCAGGTCGGGAGGCCGGTGAGCAGTCGGGACCGCAGGCCCTCGGCGCCATCCGGGGACGCCGGGACGGGAGCGACCCGGTCCACCAGGGCCCGTTCGACGACCTCGGCCGCCCGGGGCACCAGCAGACCCAGCAGGGCGTCGGGATCCCACTGGCGGAACGCCACGGTCTGGAAGCGGACGACGGACCTGGTCCGGCGCTGCGAGATGCCGACCACCTTCACGGCCGCCCCGGTCCGCTGCTGGTCAGGGACCGTCGGGTCCCCCGCCCGGCCGCCCGGATGGAGCACCACCTCGCCGGGTCCCACGGACGCGAAGCACGCCACGGTCCCTGCGGCGCGGTCCGAGAGCGGGCCGCGGTGGACCTGCGGGCGGGAACCCGGCAGCGTCGCCGCGACCGCCGCGGCCCACCACTCCCCGACCCACCAGGACGCCCGTTCCACGTCGTCGTCGTGGAGGGGGTCGTCGGCGGGCACGAACACGTCGAACCAGAGGTGCTCCCCGGGACGGAGCAGCACCGCTCCCCCACCCGAGCGTCGGCGCACCACCGACACGCCCGCCCGCCGGGCGGCGCCCCGGTCGATGACGTCGACGTCCTGACCCGAACCCAGAACCAGTGCCGGGGAGTCGACCTCGCACCACCGGACGGTTCGGCACTCCGGCGACTCGGCCAGGTGCAGCGATTCGGCGTCGCCGGTCAGGTGCTCGAACCGCCATCCCCCCGGCAGCGGGCCGCCCGACGCTCCGGTGGTCACCCCGCGCCCCGGACCGGGCGTCCACGGATCGGACGGGCGGCGGGCAGGCCCGGTCCGGGCCGGGCCGTAGGCTCCGCCGGGTGAGCTCGTGGGGTCGGCGTCAGGCGGCGAGGGTCGTGGTCTTCGATCCACACGACCGGGTGCTGCTGATCGAGGGCCGTGACCCGGCGGGCCGGATCCCCGGACGCTGGTGGGAGATCCCGGGGGGCGGCATGGATCCCGGAGAGGAGTCGGTGGACGCCGCCCGTCGCGAACTCTGGGAGGAGGCGGGCATCCGGGAGGCCGACGTCGGTCCGTGCGTGTGGGTCCAGCGGGTGCAGTACACCTTCGGTGGCTGGCACTTCGACCAGGACGAGTTCATCCACGTCGCCCGTTGCGACGGGACGACGGACGGACCCGGTGGGCTCGAGTACCTGGAGGCCGTGGCCTTCGGTGAGCAGCGCTGGTGGGCCGTCGAGGACGTGCTCGCCCACGGACCGAGGACGATCCCGTACCGGATGCTCGAGTTCATCGAGGACCTGGCGACGGGCCGGGTCCCGGAGGCGCCGATCGACATCACCCCCGAGGACCACCACGTCGAGCGCTGGCGCTCGGCGGGCCACGGCGACCGCTCGCCCGGCGACTGACCGGCTCGGGCCGGGCCCGGTGCTCACGACGTGCGCCCGGACCCGCCCACCAGGTGGAACGCCACACGGCGGCGCTCCAGGCGGTCGGGCAACGGGTGGGACGCAGCACCCGGTCCGCGGGGAACCACCACCCGGCCCGGGTCGCCGGCGACGATCGGGGCGGTGACGTCCTCCTCGACGTAGCGGTCGCTCGGACCCAGGTCCGTCGGAAGGTGGGCGACCCCCGACGCGGCCAGCAGGAGGGCGGCCGAGCGGCCGACCCCGAGTTCGAACATGCCACCGACGAACGCACGGCCGCCCGCCGCAGCCGCCGAACGCGCGGCCTCCAGCGCCGCCAGCAGGCCACCGAGGCGCGCCGGCTTGACCGACACGACCGAGGCGGCGCCCTCCTCCACCGCCCTGGCGGCAGCCTCGACGGACCCCGCCGACTCGTCCACGGCCAGGGGCGCGCCACCGCCCGAGGCGACCTCCACCCAGCGGTCCCACGGAACGGCGGGGGCGAAGGGCTGCTCGACGTACACCAGCGGCAGCGCGAGCAGACGCTCGAGGTCCGATCGGTGTCCCCTGTCGTCCGGGTCGAAGGAACCGTTGGCGTCGACCGCGACCGGGGTCGGGCCCAGGGCGTCGACCACGACCTCGGCGAGCTCGCCCGCCGATCCGGCGACGACCTTCACCTTGACCACCGCCGATGCGGGCACGGCGGCCAACGCCCGCTCGACGACCACCTGGGGAGCCAGTCCGGCCAACGCCACCACCGACGTGGAGCGGACCGAGGAGGACACACCCCAGTCGAGGGCAAGCGAGCGGCCGTGGGCCCGGAGGACGGCGTCCAGCCGGGCGTCCGCGATCGACGCGGTCGAGGCCGGGTGAGCGGTGACGGTCGCTGGATCGGGAGGCACCCCCCGGAGCGCAGCCGGTGCGAGGTCGTCACGCAGCGCCGTCCACGCACGGTCGATCGGCTCGGTCACGTACCCGTCGCCCGTGAGCGCCGGACACTCCCCCCAGCCAACGGCACCATCGACGTGCTCCCAGCGGACGAGCACCGAGTCGCGCTCGTGCTCGGTCCCGTGCGCGCTGCGGTGCGCCGTGCGCAGCGGCACCCGGACCCGATGCAGTTCGATGGACGCCGGGAGGGAGCGGTCCTCCGCGAGCAGTTCGGCCGGTGCGCTCAGCGCCCCGGCCACGACCGACACCACTCCAGGTAGGTCACCAGGTCGGCCGCCGGATCCGTCCCCGGAGCACGTCCAGGATCGCCGTCGTCGCCGTAGGCGGTGACCATCCTGAAGTGCAGGTAGTCACGGGCCGGGACGGGCAGGAACGGCGGGCGCCGCCACCACCCACGGGGCGCCAGTCGCAGCGACTGGCGGAGCGCGATCGGCCACAGGTCGACGCGGCGCAGCACGGCGAACACCGCGGTCCGACCCGGTCCGACCGGTCGGGTCGATCCGGGACCCGACGATCCGGTCGCGCGACTCACCGAGGGGAACCTACCCCCGGGACGCCGGTGCCCCGCAGTGCAACGGCGGCGGCCCCGAGGAGCGGACCGGAGTCACCTTCGCCGCACCCGGGCGGGACGATCCGGGCGCCGCGGGCGAAGCGCAGACGGGCGCAGCGGTCCAGCTCCTCCTGGGCGGCGTCGAAGAAGTCACGACCGAAGCCGAGGGCCACCGACCCAGCAACCACCGCGAGCCGGAGGTCGAGCAGGTGACACACCGAGGCCACGGCCCGGCCGACCAGGCGACCGGTCCGGATCCGGACCTCGACGGGCGCCTCGGCAGCCGGTCCCCCGGTCACCTCCCGGATCGCCGTGCCCGAGGCCTCGGCCTCCAGACAGCCGCGGGCGCCGCACGCGCACTGCCGACCGGTCGGCTCGACGATCACGTGGCCGATGTGGCCGGCGTTGCCCGCTGCGCCGTCGAGCAGGGTTCCGCCCAGCACGATCCCGCCGCCCACACCGGTCGAGACGACCATGGCCAGGTAGTCCCGCACCCCGGCGGCCGCGCCCCAGCGCCCCTCACCCAGCGCCAGGGCCTTGGCGTCGTTGTCCACGAAGGTCGACAGACCGATCGCATCCTCCAGCCGCCGGCGCAGCGGGAAGTCACGCCACTGCTCGATGTTCAGCGGTGAGACGGTGGCACCGCCCAGCGACATCGGCCCGCCGCAGCCGACACCCAGGGCCGCCACCCCGACCCCGGCTCGCTCCCGCACGTCCTCGAGCAGCCCGACCACGGCGCCGAACAGGCCATCGGCCCCCGCTCCTTCGGTCGGACGGCGCTCCGAGGCCAGGATCGTGCCGTCCTCGTCGACGACCGCGGCCGCGAGCTTCGTCCCCCCGACATCCAACGCGAGCACCCGTTGCACGCCCGAACGCTACCCGGAGCCGGTCGCCGGCGATCGGGTGGCAGACTCCATCGGTGACCACGACCGGCGAGGCGCCGACCCGCACGTTCGCGAGCGTCTTCGACGCCGTCTGCGGCAACGTCGCCGGCGTCGTCCACGGCAAGGAGGAGGTCGTCCGACTCTCCGTCACCTGCGCCGTCGCGGGCGGGCACCTGCTGCTCGAGGACGTGCCCGGCGTCGGCAAGACCACGCTCGCCAAGGCCCTGGCCCGCTCGTTCGCAGCCCGGTTCGGTCGCGTGCAGTTCACACCCGACCTGCTGCCGTCCGACGTCCTCGGCTCGTCGGTGTGGAACCAACGGGAGTCGACCTTCGAGTTCCGGCCGGGACCGATCTTCACCAACCTGCTGCTCGGCGACGAGATCAACCGGGCCTCCCCGAAGACCCAGTCGGCACTGTTGGAGGCGATGGCCGAGGAACAGGTCACCGTCGACGGCACGACCTACGAACTCGCCCGGCCGTTCACCGTGATCGCAACCCAGAACCCCCTCGAGCACCAGGGGACGTTCCCGCTGCCCGAGTCCCAGCTCGACCGCTTCACGATGCGACTCTCGCTGGGCTACCCGTCGCGCGGCCAGGAGTTGGCCCTGGTCCGGGGCGGCGCCGGCGTCGGTGACGCCGGACTGGCCGACCTGCAGCCGGTCGCGAGCGGCCAGGACCTGCTCGCCATGACCCGCCACGCGCGGACCGTCCACGTGGCGGACCCCCTGGCCGCGTACGTCGTGGACCTGGCCGACCGCAGCCGGAACTCGGGTCGGTTCGCGCTCGGGGTGTCACCACGGGCCGCCATGGCACTCGTACGCTGCGCCCAGGTACGGGCCGCCTCCGAAGGGCGCGACTACGCGACCGCCGACGACGTGAAGGCCCTGGCCGTCCCCGTGCTCGCCCACCGCGTCGTCGTCGGCGCCGACACCCGGTTGCGCGGCGGATCGAGCGTCGAGGCCGTCCAGGAACTCCTCGGGTCCACACCGGTGCCCACCGCCGGCACCTGACCGGGTCGACGCCGGGGCGACCGTGGCCGAGCAGCGACGCACACGACCGACACGCGACGGGCTCCTCGTCGTCGCCATCGCCATCGTCGTCGGCATCGTCGGGTGGCTCCTCGGTCAACCCGAGCTGACCGCACTCGCGGCGATGGGCCTGCTCGCCGTGGCCGGCGCCTGGCTGTGGGTCCGACTGCGATCGGTGCGCATCACCACCGCCCGCCGGGTGCAGCCGACCCGGCTGCGCGTGGGTGAACAGGCCCTCGTGACGCTGCGGCTCCGCCGCCGTGGGGCCGGGTCGAGCCCGGTGCTGCGGCTCAGCGACGTGGCCGGTCGGGCCGGCACCGTGACGTTGTCCGTCGCCCCGATCCCCGACGGCGCGACACGCGACGTGACCTACCGGTTCCCGGCCCGGCATCGGGGCATCCACACCATCGGGCCTGCGGTGATCGAGGTCGACGACCCGTTCTCACTGGCCACCACCACCCGGTCCGAGACCGACCGGCAGTCGATCGTCGTGCTGCCACGGACGTGGCCGTTGGACGCGCTCGTCGGCACCGCCGGCGGAACCCCCACCGAGGGCAGCACGCCGCTGCTGAGCCGCACGTCCACCGACGAGGAGTTCGCCGCGCTGCGCAGCTACGAACCCGGCGACGACGTCCGACAGGTCCACTGGCGCACCAGCGCCCGTCTGGGGCGGTTGGTGGTCCAGCAGTTCGAGCAACCGTGGCAACGACGGACGACGGTGGTGCTCGACGTGCGTCGCACCGCACACGACCCGGAGAGCTTCGAACGGGCCGTGTCGGCCGCCGCCAGCGTGGTCGAGCACACTGCGGAGCAGGGCGACCTGGTGCGGCTCGTCACCACCGACGGCACGGACAGCGGGGTCGTGGGCGCCGAGGTCGAATCGCAGCTGCTCGACGAACTCGCTGCGGTGCACCTGAGCGGTGCCGGCTCGCTCGCCGCCACGGTCGGCTCGCTCCGGGGCGACGAGTCCTCCGGGCGCCTGGTGGTGTGCACCGGGGTCCTCGAGCCGATGGCGCACGCTGCGCTCACCGAGGCGACGCGGGGGTGGGGGCTCCGGATCCTGGTCGTCACCGGGCGGTGCACCCCGTCGAACGCTCCCGAGCCGCCGCTGCTCATCGAGCACACCGGGGACGACCTGACGGGCGCCTGGCGGCGGGGCACCGCCGGGGCCGCCGACACATCCCGCTCGTCGCGCCCGGCCGCCGACCGGACGGGGATCCGGTGACGGCCACGCAGAGCCCGGCCCGGACCGCACCGTCCGGGCCGGACCCCGACCGGGTCCAACCGGCATCCCCGTGGCCGCTCGTGGCCGCCGAGCTCGGGTTGCTCGCACTGGCGCTCGGCACGACGGCGACCTTCGCCAGGCTGTTCCAGGGGTGGGCGTTCCTCGAGTCGCTGGCCGTCCTGGTCGTCGCCTCGTGGGCGATCGCCATCGGACTGCGCCGTCTTCGAGTCGGAGCCGGCGTCGCCACCGCCCTGTCACTGGCGATCGGACTGTCGACCCTGGCCTGGCGATTCGCGCCCGACACGACGACCTACGGACTCCCGACCCCCGGGACCGCATCGGCGTTCGCCGAGCTGGTCCGCTCGTCGTTCGGCGACTTCGCGGAACAGGTCGCTCCGGTGCCGGCCAGCCAGGGGTTCCTGCTCACGCTGGGTGCGGTGCTGTGGGTCTTCGTGTTCTTCGCCGACACGAGCGCCCTTCGATACCGGGCCCCCGTCCAGGCGGTGATCCCCTACCTGGCCACGGTCGTGGCGAGCGGCGTGCTGGCCCGTGACGCCGCCCGGGTCGGCGCCACCCTCACCTTCGCCCTCGGACTCGGCGTCTACACCGTCACCCAGCGGGTGCTGCGGGCCGACTCCGCCAGGTGGCTGGCCGGGGACTCGCGCCGCGGCGTGCGCGCGGTCGCCGTCGGGGCCACCGCCGTCGCCGTCGTCGTGCTCGCCGCCGGCGTGGCCGTCGCTCCCCTGCTCCCGGGCGACGACGACGCCGTGGTCGACCTGCGGTCACTCGGTCGTGGTGACGGTCCGCGTACGGTCGTGTCGCCCTTCGTCGGTGTCACGTCACTGCTCGGCGAGCGCAGCGACGAGGTCGTCTTCTCCGTCGCCGCGGCGGAGCCGACCTACTGGCGCCTGACCGCGCTGGAGCAGTACGACCCCGCCCGGTCGATCTGGACCTCCCGGGGCACCTACCGGTCCACCGACGGCGACCTGGGCGACGTCCCGGGCGGCCGACCGCTCGCCCAGGAGTTCCGCATCGCCTCGCTCGGCGGCCTGTGGCTCCCGGCGGCGTTCGAGGCGGCCTCGGTGCGCGGCGACGTCGCCGTCGGGGTCGACACCGAGTCCGCATCGCTGATCGCCCGGGACGAAACGGCACGAGCCGGCACCACCTACCAGGTCGAGTCCCGGCTCCGGGTGGTCGACCCGGCGACCGTTGGGCCGGGACCGGGCCCGCCGACGGACCCGGCGACGGTCGCGCCCGAGGGAATCAGCGACGAGGTCCGGATCGCGGCCGAGCTGGCGGTCGCCGGGGCCACGAATCCCTACGACCAGGCGCTCGCCATCCAGGACTGGCTCCGCCGCCCCGGAGCGACCTACGACACGACCGTCGACTACCGGGGCGAGCCCGACCCCGTCGCCGCGTTCCTGCGCGAACGGCGCGGCTTCTGCCAGCAGTTCGCGTCCACATTCGCCCTCATGGCCCGCTCCGTCGGGCTCCCGAGCCGGGTCGCCGTCGGGTTCACGCCGGGCGACCTGGTGGCGGCGGGCGACGGTGGACCGGCCCGGTTCGTGGTGCGGGGACGCCACGCGCACGCGTGGCCCGAGGTGCAGCTCCCCGGGGTCGGGTGGGTCGCGTTCGAGCCGACGCCGGGGCGCGGCGACCCGCAGACCGAGTCCTACACCGGGGTCACCGGGGCACAGGCCGAACCTCCCGTGGAGCAGGCTGCGACCACGTCGACCACGTCGACCACGGTCGCCGGGAGCCCACCCACGACCGCACCCGACGCGGCGGACCTGGAGGTCGGCGCCGATGCGACGGTCCCGGATGGGGCCGACGCGGCGACGGGCTCCGGCTCCGGGTCGGGTCGACCAGTCGGGGTGGTCGCCGTGATCGGACTGCTCCTGGCGGCGGCTGCCTCGGTGGCGGTGGTGCGGTGGCGACGCACCCTCGCCCGCCGACGGGAGCGGGACGACCCCCGCACCGGCCCGGTCGCACTGGCGTGGAACGACGTCGTTCGGGCGTGCGGGCTGCGGGGTGTGGTCGCCCGGCCGGACGAGACCCCGCTCGAGTTCGCCCGACGGGCGGCCGTGACGACCGAACTCGA
>CAIYGQ010000324.1 GCA_903925745.1 uncultured Actinomycetes bacterium
GGGAGGGGATCTGCGGCGTCTGCTCGCAGGTCATCAACGGCGTCCCCCACGGCGGCCACGAGCGCACGACCGTCTGCCAGCTCCACATGCGGCTGTTCAAGGACGGCGACACGATCTACATCGAGCCGTGGCGCGCCGCGGCGTTCCCGGTCATCAAGGACCTGGCGGTGAACCGGGCCGCCTTCGACCGGATCATCGAGTCCGGCGGCTACATCACGGTGAACACGGGTGCCGCCCAGGACGCCAACGAGACGCCGGTCCCCAAGGACGCCGCCGACGCCGCCATGGACGCCGCTGCGTGCATCGGCTGCGGCGCCTGCGTCGCCGCCTGCCCCAACTCGGCGGCCAACCTGTTCACCTCGGCCAAGATCCAGCACCTCAACCTGCTGCCGCAGGGTCAGGCGGAGCGGTTCCAGCGCACGAAGGCGATGGTGGAGACCATGGAGCAGTACTTCGGGTCCTGCACCAACTACGGCGAGTGCCAGGAGGCCTGCCCGAAGGAGATCAGCGTCGACTTCATCGCCATGATGAACCGCGACTACACCAAGTCGATGCTGGTCAACCGGCGTCGGCTGGGCGAACGCAAGATCGGCTGACCCCGGACGGAACCACCCCCTGAGGATCAGGTCAGCTCGACGTCCGCCGCGACCGTAGCGGCCCGTCGGCCACTACGCTCCTGCTCGACCCCGGGAGGGACCGGGGGTGACCGAGAGGACTCCCAGATGGCCCCGTCGCTCCGCACCGCCAACCGTCGATTCGCCACCGCGTTGGCCGCCGTGGTCGTCGCCCTCGGCCTGACGCTCCCCACAGCCTGCGCCGAGTTCGACCAGGTCCGGGACTGCGCCACCCTGGTGATCGACGTCGGCAAGTTCACCATCCAGGCGCTCGGTGACGAGCAGTCGCAGGCCGACGCCCAGAAGACGCTCGACGAGATCAAGGCGTCGGCGCCACAGGACGTGCAGGCCGACCTGCAGTACCTGAGCGACCAGCTCAACGCCATCCGGGAGGCGCCCGACCAGGCCGCCCGCGAGCAGATCGCCAACTCGCAGCAGTTCCAGGACGCGGTCCAGCGACTGGGCGAGTACGTCAAGCAGAAGTGCGAACAGGGGTGAGCGACCAGACCGACGGACCGGAGCGGTCGGGAGCCGCGACCCCGGCGCCGACGCTGCCGGAACCGACGCTCCTCGGCCGCACCGTCGGCGCCCACGAGTCGACGACGCTCGAGTTCTTCCCGGTCCCGGCGCCGGTGCGGGTGACGTTCCGCACCGGCGAGCTGCAGGCGCTCTGCCCGGCCGTCGACGGGATCCAACCCGACCTGTACACCGCCGAGATCGCCTACACGGCGGTGACCCACGCCGTGGAGTCCAAGTCGCTGAAGCTCTGGCTGGTCGGGTTCCGGGACCGCCGGATCTTCGCCGAGCACCTGGCCATCGAGCTGCACGACCACCTGGCCGCCGTCGCCCCGGCGATCGCTGACGTCCGCATCCGGCTGGAACAACAGGTCCGCGGCGGCATCGTCACCGTCGTCGAGCACCCGGCCTGACGACGGAGCGCCGCAGCGCAGTTCGGCTGGATTCCGGCCATTGCGCCACCTCGGCGGCGGCACGTACCGTGGAAGGGCGGCGGGGCGGAAGCAGAGGACGGGACACCATGCACAGGCCATTCTCCCCACGCGCGGAGCGACGCTCCCCGCACCGACCGCTGACCGACTCCGATGACCGACGCCGGAGCGGTCCTCCGAGGCGCCGCACGGCGGCCCTCGCGGTCATCGCCTTCGCCGGCCTGGTCGCCGCTGCCTGCGCCCAGCCGCAACCCCCGGCCCCGCCCGCACCGGCTCCGACCGGGCTGACCTCGGACCCGACCGCTGACACCTTCTCGTGGACCCCGGTCCTGTCGGGCCTCGACACCCCCACCAACGTCTCGATCGCTGCGAACGGCCGGGTGTTCATCACCGAGAAGGCCGGCATCATCAAGACGTTCGACTCGGTTGACGACCAGACGCCGACGATCACGGCCGACCTGCGTGCGGCGGTCCGCAACGTCGGCTCCCACGGGCTCAGCGGTGTGGCGGTCGACCGCCAGTTCCCGACCCGGCCGTACCTGTACGTGCTGTACGCCTGGGATCGGACCGGACTCTGGGGTGACGGCTGCGGCTCGAACTACGAACTGAACGGTTGCGTGACCGGCGGGCGGATCGCCCGACTCACGCTCGATCCGAACGGCGTGATGGTCGGGTCCCCGCAGTCACTCGTCGACGACCGGTGGTGCTTCCAGTTCTCGCAGCACTCGGTCGGCTCGATCATCCAGATGGCCGACGGCTCACTGCTCGCCACCTCCGGCGAGGGCGCCAACTACACCCGCACCGACTACGGGCAGTTCGGCGGCGAGCAACTCATCCCACCGGTTGCGAACCTGACCCCCCGCAACCCCTGCGGGGATCCGCCGCGGCCCGCAGGCTCGTCCGGCACGGCGGTCACCGGCGAAGGCGGATCGTTCCGGTCACAGGACCTCCTCACGGCCGGGGACCCGCTCGGCTGGGCCGGCGCACTCGTCCGGATCGACCCCGACACGGGCCGGGCCCGGCCCGACAACCCGCTCGCAGGAGTCGGTGGCACCGACGACGACGCCCTGCTGGCGCACGGTCTCCGGATGCCGTACTCGCTCACCGTGCGGCCCGGCACCGACCAGATCTTCGTCGGCGACGTCGGACAGGGCTGGGCCGAGGAGATCGACCGGGTGGTGCTGTCCGACTCCAGGCCGCGCAACTTCGGTTGGCCCTGCCGTGAGGGCAACCGCGCCTACAAGCCCGTCGAGGACCTGGGCAACACGATGTGCACCGAGCGGATCACCTCGCCCACGGCCCCGTCCATCCTGACCGAGCCCTGGTTCCTCTACACCCGGGTCAACTCCGGGGCGGCGATCACCGGTCTCGCCTTCGTGCAGCCCGGTCGTTACCCGTCGAAGTACGACGGAGACCTGTTCTTCGTGGACTACGTGCTCGGCAACGTCTTCTCGCTGGCCATGAACCCCGACGGCAGTCGAGCCGCCGTGCCGCCCGAGGCGGTCGCCTACGGCGGCCAGAAGGTCGCCCTCGTCACCGGCCCCGATGGCTGGATCTACGGGGTCGACATCGCGTCCGGCACGCTGGACCGGCTGTCCAACGAGGACTCCGAGCCGGTGGCCTCGCTGACCGCCACCCCGCAGTCCGGGCCGACGCCGCTGACCACGACGCTGGATGCGTCCGGGTCGACACAGCCCGGCGGCGGAACGCTGACGTTCGCCTGGGACCTCGACGACGACGGCGCCTTCGACGACGCGACCGGTGCCACCACCCCGTTGACCCTGACGCTGCCCTCGGACCGCGAGGTGTCGGTCCGGGTCACCAACCCGGCGGGGCGGTCCAGCACCGCGTCGATCGTGCTCCACCCGGGCAACCGGCCTCCCACCGTGTCGGTCGCCGTCACGTCGGCCCAGCCGTGGGAGGCGGGCAAGCCGATCACCTTCACGATCGACGCGCAGGACCCGGACGATGGTCCACTCTCGGGTTCGTCGGTGGAGTGGAGGAGCGTCGTGAGGCACTGCTACACGTCCCAGGACTGCCACAGCCACCCCGAGGGCGTCGGCACCGGAACCCAGGGGGTCGTCGTCGGACCGACCCACGGCTACCCGTCGTTCCTGCAACTCGAGGTGCGGGCCACCGACTCCCGCGGTCAGACGGTGACGCGGGTCGTCGACCTGCAACCGCGGACCGCGCAGATCGAAGTGACCTCCTCGGTGCCCGGGGCCGCCGTCACGTTCGGCGAGACGACGCTGACGACGCCGTTCACGTTCACGGCGATCGTCGGCAACGTGATCGAGTTCTCGACCGCGCAGACCCAGATCATCGACGGTCGGCCCTACCGGTTCGTCTCGTGGAGCGACGGGGGCGGGCGGGCCCACGACGTGACGGTGACCGGTGGCGCCTCACTGCAGCTCAACGTGGCGCCGGCCTGAGCCCGTGGGTAGATCTGCCTCTGTGCATCGCAGGTGGCTCTCCGTACGCTGAGTTCACGAGAGCTCGCGGGAACCACCTGGAGGCGACTCCGGGGCAATTGGGGGGAA
>CAIYGQ010000325.1 GCA_903925745.1 uncultured Actinomycetes bacterium
GTGAGGGCAACCTGTTGGAGCTGGCGGTCGACGCCGCCCGGGCGAAGGCGTCGGTCGGCGAGATCAGCGACGCGCTCGAGGTCGTCTACGGTCGGCACCGCGCCGACATCCGGTCGATCTCGGGTGTGTACCGCAGCGAGCTGGGCGACCGAGGAGGAGCGGTGGACGAGGTGCGATCACTCGTCGAGGCCTTCGAACGCGCCGACGGACGTCGACCCCGGATCCTGCTCGCGAAGATGGGCCAGGACGGTCACGACCGGGGCCAGAAGGTGATCGCCTCGGCGTTCGCCGACCTGGGCTGGGACGTGGACATCGGACCGCTCTTCCAGACCCCCGAGGAGGCGGCCCGTCAGGCCGTCGAGGCCGACGTCCACGTCGTCGGGGCCTCGTCGCTCGCCGCCGGCCACCTGACCCTGGTGCCCGCCCTGCGTCAGGCGCTCGCCGACCTGGGTCGACCGGACATCGTCGTCGTGGTCGGCGGGGTCATCCCCCCGCAGGACTACGACGAGTTGCGGGCGGCCGGCGCTGCGGCGATCTTCCCCCCGGGGACGGTCATCCACACCGCAGCGGCGGACCTGCTGCGGGACCTGGCCGACCGACTCGGCTACGACCTGGGCTGAACGCCTGCGGGCTCAGACGCCGGGCACGTCGGTCGGGGTGACGATCGCGCCGGCACCCCAGCGGCGCAGACCGCCACCGGGGCCGACGTCGAACCCGAGGCTGCGCGTGCCCCCGGTGGACAGCTCGCCGAACGGCACGGGGTCGTTGTCCGGGGCCACGACCGGTCCCGGCACCGGCTCCCGGTTCGAGAGGAAGTTGCGCCCCAGCTGGCCGGACAGGTTGCGACCCCAGCACTCGGCCCGGGAGTCGGCGCGCAGTGCGCAGGCGTGGTGGGCGGAACCGGTCGAGCCCCCGACCGACACGGCGACCGCTCCGACGTAGGGCGTGCCCCCGGACTGGCGGACCGTCTCGGGTGACAGGTGCAGGCTGGTGTCGACCGTGCCGATGGCGAGCTGGCCGTCGGAGTTGTCGCCCCAGCAGCGCATCGTCGAGTCGAGCAGCACGGCGCAGGTGTTGAGGGCGCCCGCGGCCAGTTCGACGATGCCGGTCAGGGGTGTCGTCGAGCTGGGCCCCGACACCACCGTCTGGGGCACGAACTTGAACGTTCCCGGACCGCCGGAACCGATGCCGAGCTGTCCGGCCGCCGATGAGCCCCAGCACCGGGCGGTCCCGTCGGTGATCAGGGCGCAGGTGTGCTCGTCACCGGCGACGACCTGGACGACGTTGGACAGTGTTGTCCCGCCGCTGGTGGCCTTGACCAGTTGCGGACTCGAGGTGTCGTCGGTGTTTGCCGTACCGAGCTGTCCCTTGCCGTTCTCACCCCAGCACGACACGGAGCCCGACGTGCTCAGCGCGCAGGCGTGTGTCCCGCCCACTGCGATCTGGACGAAGCCCGACACGGCCGGAGCGGTGTTGTTGAGGCCTTGCCGGCGGACGAAGGTGGCCAACGAGCTGAATCCGCCCGCCGCAGTGTCGCCCAGCTGGCCGGAGCTGTCACTGCCCCAGCAGCGGATGGACGTGTCGATGAGGAGCGCGCACGCGGACGTTCCACCGGCGCTCACCTGGGCGACGTCGCCCGAGAGCGACGTCGACGGCCCGGCGAGCACCGGCGACGCCGTCGAGTCGTCGGTGAACGGAGCGCTGCCGCCACGGCCGAGGCGTCCCTCGTCGCCTTCACCCCAGCAGCTCGCTCCGAGGTCGGAGGTGAGCGCACAGTCGTGGTCGCGTCCAGCGTCGGCGGACTCGGCGGTCGGGAACACGATTGCGTTCGACTCGAAGTACCCGAACACGTCGAGCAGGTAGTTGGCCGATCCGCCGAAGTGCTTGATGGCCAGGTCGTCCATGCCCCGGCGACCCAACGTCAGGCTCCCGGTGTTGGTGATCGACCGGCCGGCCGACAGGTTCAGGAACGTGCCGGTCGGCGACGCCCCCACCGGGTAGGGGCGGGTGAAGCCCGGCGCAGCCGGCGACACCGCCGTGAGCGACGCCTCGATGGCGACCGCACCGTGGGGCACGTCGCATCCGGTCGGGTCGCTCCCACCCTGAGAGCGGTAGTTGCCCGATGCCCCCGCCGTCTGGATGTGCCGCGTGACGCCGTCGGGGAACGGCCCGCCCGTTCCGGCGGGTCCCCCCACGTTCCGGGTGTCGAGCACACGGCACGGCGGCACCACCTGGTACCTGGCAGCGCTGGGTGCGGTCGAGAAGTAGCCCTGGATGTCGACGAGGACGTCGGTCGGCCCACCGAATCCGAAGACGACCAGGTCGATCTGGCCGCTCAGCTGGAGACGGACCGTTCCCGTGTTGGTCACCGAGGTGCCGGTGGTGAAGTTGACGAAGGCCCCGGGGTTTGAGTTCGGGACGCCGGGGGGCAGGGCCCGCAGGAACCCGTTCGCAGCGGTGTTGACCGCCGTGATCGACACCTCGACCGCGGTCACGCCGTCGGGCACGCCGCATCCGCCCGCCGGTCCACCCTGGAAGGTCATCGAGTTGGCACCGGTCATCCGGAAGCCCCGACCGATGCCGTTGCCGAACTCGCCGGCCTCCCCGTCGAGGCCACGGGTGTCGACCGCCCGGCACGGTGCGGGGAGCGAGGTGTAGCCGAGCGTCCCGGCGGCGGTGTAGTACCCCTGGACGTCGACGACCAGGTGGGTCTGGCCCCCGAAGTTGGCGATCGCCAGGTCGAGCGTGCCCGTCGCGGCGAGCGGGACGGTTCCCGTGTTGGTCATGCCGCGACCGGACGTGTAGTTGATGAAGGTGGCGGTCGGGACGCTCCCTCCTGCGGCGAACGCCCGGATGAACCCGTCACCGATCGGGTCGACCGCCGTGATCGACACCTCGACGGCGGTGGCGCCGTCGGGCACGCCGCAACCGCCGGCGGCTCCGCCCTGGGTGGCGAAACCCCCGCCCGTCCCGCCCGTCTGGACCTGCCAGGTGGTGCCGTCGGTGCGCCGGCCGCCCGTCCCGGCACCCTGGGGGGTGGCGGTTCGACTGTCGGCGACGCGGCACGGGTTGATGGCCGTCAGCCCGAGTCCACCCGGGACCGGGTCGGCCGCCGCAGGCGGTGTGGACGGCGAGAGTGCTGCCTCCGTGCCGACCGCGGCCACGCCCAGTCCGGCGGCCAGGATCGCCGTGGCGACGACGGCGCCGATCGATCGTCGGGCCCGCCGCCTCCGCGGTGGCTCGTGGTGACGGGATACGTCGGTGTGGTGCATCGCCCTGCTCCGTTCCTCGCTCGAATCAGCGTGCGGCCTCCTGCCGCTGCTGGTCCTGAACGCTCCGCGCCGGGATCGTGACACAAATCCAGCGGCCGGTACCGCCGGAACCGACCTGCCGTGGCGTCCATCCCGACCGGGGAGGCCGAGGCCCGCCGTGCGGGGTGGCCGCAGCTCAGGCGCCGA
>CAIYGQ010000326.1 GCA_903925745.1 uncultured Actinomycetes bacterium
CGGCGACGCCGGAGCCGTCGACCACGTCGACGAGCAGGACCTCGCAGTACCGCTGGCCCCGCATGCTCCGCTCGGTGCGGGCGACCGCCTCGGGTGCGAACGACAACCCCGGCGACGCGGAGGTCGTCGCGGGCACCGACGAGTCGACCTCGCCACCGGTCGACCCACACGCTCCCGTGACAACCGTCAGCGCGAGGCCAACGACCAGTGCCGTTCGGAGCCCGAGCCGACCCGACTCGCTTCGACTGATCCCCACAGTCACCAACCTAGGCGCGCCGGCTGGACAGCCCCCGGCCTGATCCCGTGGTGAGAGCGACGACCTGGCGGCGTCCGGCCTGACCGCGCTCGAGCAGCTGCAGGTCGTCCGCCGGTTGCGGGCGTCGTGGCGCAACGCCCAGCGGTTGGGATTGGCCGTCACCGAGCGGAAACGGCGGCTCCCGCCGCCGACTGACCGTTGGCCGAGCCTCGCGCATCACGACTGGTGTCGGAGCGGTTCCGGACCGATGTGTCCTCCGTGCGCGCGATCAGGAGATCCGGTGAGCTGGTGCTGTTCATCGTCGCACTCACCGGTCTGGGCGCCGGGCTGGTGCTGGCAGCGGCCGGCGCGTCGGGTCCTGCGGACGCGTCGTGGACCGCCGTCACCGTCCTGGGCCTGCCGCCAGCGATCTGGTGGGTGGTGGCCGCGGCCCGGGAACGCCGGCTCGGCGCCGACGTCGTCGCCGTGCTCGCGCTGCTCGGCACGCTGGCGGTCGGCGAGGTGCTCGCCGGGGCGATCATCACCGTCATGCTGGCCAGCGGTCGGCTGCTCGAGGCCCGCGCCGCGGCCCGCGCCGAACGGGACCTGCGGGCGTTGGCCGGTCGCACACCGACCACCGTGCAGCGCTACACCGACGGGACCGTCACAGCCATCGACGTGGGCGACGTCCGGCCCGGCGACCTGCTCCTGGTCCGACCCGGCGAGGTCCTCGCCGTCGACGGACGGATCCGCTCGCCGCTGGCCGTGCTCGACGAGTCGGCACTGACCGGCGAACCGCTCCCCGTCGACCACGCCACCTCCGACCCCGTGCGCAGCGGCACCGTCAACGCCGGCGACGCCTTCGACCTGCAGGCGACGACGACCGCAGCCGAGAGCACCTACGCCGGGGTGGTCCGTCTGGTCGAACAGGCCCGGGCGTCGACCGCACCGTTCGTGCGGACCGCCGACCGGTGGGCCGGCTGGTTCCTGGGGATCAGCGTGGTCGTCGCATCAATCGCATGGGCGACCTCGGGTGACCCGGTGCGCGCCGTGGCGGTGCTCGTCGTCGCCACGCCCTGCCCGCTGATCCTGGCCGCACCGGTCGCGATCGTCTCGGGCCTGTCACGGGCCGCCCGGGTCGGCGTCGTCGTCAAGGGAGGTGCGGCACTGGAACGACTCGCCGGCGCCACCGTCCTGTTGTGCGACAAGACCGGCACCCTGACCGAGGGTCGGCCGACCGTCGCCGAGGTCGTCACCGCCACCGGCGTCGACGCCGACGACCTGCTGCGGTGGACCGCGTCGCTGGAGCAGGTGTCCCCGCACGTGCTGGCGAGCGCCGTGGTGCGCGCCGCCCGGGAACGCGACCTGTCGACCAGCCTGCCGAGCGACGTCGACGAGGTCCCGGCCCACGGGCTGCGCGGTGTGGTCGACGGACACACCGTGGCGGTCGGCAAGGCGTCGTGGATCCTGCCGGTGGGCGGCGCACCCCGCTGGGTTCGCACCGTGCGGCGGCGCGCCGACCTGGACGGGGCGCTCACCATGTTCGTCGCGGTCGACGGAGAACCCGCCGGCGCACTGGTGCTGGACGACCCCCTGCGTCCCGACGCGCCGCGGACCGTGCGTGCCCTGCGCCGCAGCGGCATCGAGCGGGTCGAGATGGTGACCGGAGACCGGGCCGACGTCGCTGAGTCCGTCGGAGCCGTGATCGGTGTCGACGTGGTGCTCGCCGAACGCACACCCGAGGAGAAGGTCGAGGCAGTGCTCGACGCCGGACGGCACGGCTCGACGATCATGGTCGGCGACGGCGTGAACGACGCACCGGCACTCGCCGCGGCCGACGTGGGTGTGGCGATCGGCGCCCGCGGTTCGACGGCGTCGTCCGAGGCGGCCGACGTGGTGTTGTGCGTCGACCGACTCGACCGACTGGCCGACGGAATCCGGATCGCGCACCGCGCCCGACGGATCGCCACCCAGAGCGTCGTCGCCGGCACCGGGTTGTCGGCCATCGCCATGGTCGCCGCGGCGTTCGGTCTGCTCCCTCCCGTCGCAGGCGCGGTGCTGCAGGAGGTGATCGACGTCGCCGTCATCCTCAACGCCCTGCGGGTGCTGGCACCGGACCGCCAACGGCTGCGGCGGCTCGACGAACCGGGGTCCGCGCTCGCCCGCCGGTTCAGCGCAGAGCACCGGGAACTGCGGCCCGAACTGGACGACCTGCGGACCGTCGCCGACGACCTGGGAACGGTGCCGACCCGGGTCGGGCTGGACGAGGTGCGGCGGGTGCACCGGTTCCTGGCCGACGAGCTGGTCCCCCACGAGGAGGCCGAGGACCGGGCGCTGTACCCAGCGGTCGCCGCGGCCATCGGTGGGGCGGACCCGACCGGCGCCATGTCCCGGTCGCACGTCGAGATCATCCACCTGGTGCACCGACGGGGCCGGCTGCTCGACGAGGTCGACGGGACCGGGGACGCCGCGACCGGGGTACCGAACGATCGACGAACCGGTGCCGTGGCACAACCCGACCCCGACGACGTCACCGAGATGCGTCGACTCCTGTACGGACTGCACGCGATCCTGCGGCTGCACTTCGCCCAGGAGGACGAGCAGTACCTGTCGCTCGCCGAGCCGTGACCAGCCGGCCGATCCGGGTCACCGCTCCGGGCCGAACTCACCGGGTGGGCCGAGCGCGCGCCCCGTGGCCTCCTGTGGGGGGAGAGGGAGCAGGGTGGGCCACGGGGCGCTTGCGCTCCGGTAGGCGGATTCGGACTCAGGTGGTGGCCCGGCCCGGTCCGCGGTCGGCACGGGAGACCCGGGTGCGCCGGACGTAGGCGGGTTGGGGTCGGGGGGCGTGCAGGCCGACCGCAGCGGCGAGCCATGCGTGCTCCGGCCGGTGGAGCAGTCGCTCGAACGCGTCGGACGGCATGCGCCGGACGGCCGCGCCGTGCCCGGGATCGTCGGCAACGGACGACTCGGGATCCGGCACGAGCTCGGACGTCGGCTCGGGTTCAGGACCAGGTGCGTCGTGGTGATCCACCACGTCTCCTCTCTGCGGGCGACGGGCCACCGACACCGGTGGCGGTCGGGGGTCCCGGCGGGTCGGGGGCGGTCCGGTGATCCGGACAGCACGTCGTGCAGGTCTCATCGGGCACGGTCGACCCGGATTGAGCCGCCCGTCGGCCCGGCTGCAGGCGGAGCCGGCGCCACGGTCCATCCTCCCCACAGTTCACTCAGTATTTGTTGACTGATCTGCCGGTCCGTGCCAGCCTGCGGCGTGCCCCCACCAGCGTCCGCACAGGTCCGTGCCACCCGCCATGCGGCGCTCGGCGATCCGACCCGGGTGGCGATCGTCGACGAACTCCGCACCAGCGACCGCGCCCCCGTCGAGCTCCAACGCCGACTGGGACTGGGCTCCAACCTGCTCGCCCACCACCTGGACGTGCTCGCCGGGGCCGGACTGGTCGAACGGTTCCGTTCGAGCGGCGACGGCCGGCGTCGCTACGTGCACCTGGTCGTGGGCGCCCTGGACGAACTGAACACGACTGCAGCGCCACCGCCCGGGCCGGCGCTGTTCGTGTGCACCCACAACTCGGCGCGCAGCCAACTGGCCGCAACGATCTGGCGGGACACGACCGGCCAACCGGCCCGGTCGGCCGGCACCCACCCGGCCCGGACCGTGCACCCCGGTGCCGTGGCCGCGGCCCGACGGGCCGGACTCGACCTGCGCGCCGCCCGGCCCCGCCTGCTGCGCGGCGTCGCGGCGAGCACCACCGTGGTGACGGTCTGCGACCGGGCCCACGAGGAGCTCACCGCCCGCCGAGTCGACGGCCTGGGCGACGACACGCTCCACTGGTCGATCCCCGATCCGGTCCCCTCGGGTCGGGCCCGCGACTTCGACGCCGTGGTCAGGGAGCTTCGCGGCCGGGTCGCCGCGCTCACCCCCGGGAGCGCCGCGTGACCGCGGACCGCGACGACCTGACGCTGCTCCCCGAGACGGGAACCGGGACGCTCCGACTGGACCTGCCCCGACGGCTGGTCGCCGAGGCCCTCGGCACCGCGCTGTTGGTGATGGCGGTCATCGGCTCGGGGATCATGGCCACCCAGCTCTCGCCCGACGACGTGGGCCTGCAGCTGCTCGAGAACGCCTTCGCCACCATGGGCGCGCTCATCGGCCTGATCCTGGTGTTCGGCACCGTGTCGGGCGCCCACTTCAACCCGGTCGTCAGCGTGATCGACCGGCTGTTCGGCTCGCTCAGCACCGGCGACACCGTCGCCTACGTCGTCGCCCAGGTGGTCGGCGGCTGCGCCGGAGCGGTGCTGGCCAACCTGATGTTCGAACTCCCCGCCGTGGAGCTCTCCACCAAGGACCGTTCGTCGCCGGCGTTGTGGCTGTCCGAGGTGGTCGCCACCGTCGGCCTGCTGCTGGTGATCCACGGCTGCGTGCGGACCGGTCGCGCGTCGGTCGTGCCGTTCGCCGTCGGACTGTGGATCGGCGGCGCCTACTGGTTCACCTCGTCGACCAGCTTCGCCAACCCGGCGGTGACCATCGCCAGGACCCTGTCGGACTCCTTCGCCGGAATCGCCCCGTCGTCGGTCCCGCCGTTCGTGCTCGCCCAGGTCGTCGGCATGTTCATCGCCTGGGGCCTGATCCGGTACCTCTTCCCCCACCCCGTCGAGTGACCGAAACCCCACCCAGCCCAGGAGCCACCATGAGCACCGACCGACCCGAAGTCCTCTTCGTCTGCATCCACAACGCCGGACGGTCCCAGATGGCCGCGGCGCTGCTCGCCCACCACGCCGGGGACCGGGTCGTCGTCCGCTCCGCCGGCACCGCGCCCGCCGAGTCGATCAACCCGGCGGTGATCCAGGTCATGGCCGAGCTGGGCATCGACCTGCTCGCCTCGGGCGCCCACCCGAAGCGGCTCGAGGACGCCGCCGTCGAGGCCTCGGACGTGGTGATCACCATGGGCTGTGGCGACGAGTGCCCCTACTACCCCGGCGTCCGCTACCTGGACTGGGCGCTCGAGGACCCGGCCGGCCAGGGCGTCGACGCCGTCCGGCCCATCCGTGACCGGATCGACGACCTGGTCCGCGGCCTGCTCGACGAACTGCTCGACGAGGATTCCGACGAAGCCGTGCGAGACTGACGCCATGTCACGGGTCCAACTCGCCATCAACGTCACCGACGTCGACGCCGCCGTCGACTTCTACGAGCGACTCTTCGCCACCCCGGCCGCCAAGCGACGCCCCGGGTACGCCAACTTCGAGATCGCAGATCCGCCC
>CAIYGQ010000327.1 GCA_903925745.1 uncultured Actinomycetes bacterium
AACGAGGTCGACGACCGGCCCGTCGTGCTCGAGTTCCGCACGGACTCGAGCGAGAAGGTCTTCCCCATGGTCCCGGCGGGTCGGAGCAACTCCGACATCGTCGTCGACCCGTCCCAGACCGCACCCGGGCCGGGTGGCGCACGGTGAACCTGCCCCCGCCGCCGGGGCCTCCGCCCCGGCACCACGTCCTGTCGGTGCTCGTCGAGAACCGGGCCGGTGTGCTGGCCCGCGTCGCCGGGCTGTTCGCCCGGCGTGGCTACAACATCTTCTCCCTGGCCGTCGCCCCGACCCAGGACGACCGCTTCTCGCGGCTCACGGTCGTGGTCGACGTGGAGTCGGCGCCGCTCGAGCAGGTGGTCAAGCAGCTGAACAAGCTCGTGAACGTCATCAAGATCTCCGAACTCGACCCGCGCGACTCCGTCGAGCGCGAACTGGTGCTCCTCACCGTGCGGGCCGCACCGGAGGTCCGCCACCAGGTCACCAGCCTGGTCGACCTGTTCGAGGGTCACGTGCTCGACGTCGGCGTCGACGAGTTGACCATCAGCGTCGAGGACCACCCGGGCCGACTCGACGACCTCGAGGAGCTGCTGCGGCCGTTCGGGATCGTCGACATCCAACGCACCGGCCGCGTGGCGTTGCCGAAGCTCGACCCGGGCGGAGGCCCCGGACGCGGCACCGCCTGATCGACCGGCGACCTCAGCCGCCGGTGTCGTTGCGGCGACCTCAGCCGCCGGTGTCGTTGCGGCGACCTCAGCCGCCGGTGTCGTTGCGGCGACCTCAGCCGCCGGCGATGCAGGCGAGGGTGGCGTCCTCGATCAGCTTCTGCACGTCGGGCGGCAACGAGTCGGACTGACCGGCCTCGGCCAGGACGCTGATCGACAGGTCCGGCGCGACCGTCTCGGCGATGCAGGTGGCCTGGACGTTGTCGAACGAGCCGTCGGCGGTCAACTCGTCCACGAACAGGTCGGCGACGACCTGTTCCGGGACGCAGATGTCGAGCGTGGCGAGGAACTCGGTCGGCAGGCCGCCACTGCTGCCGCTCTGCGACAGCCCCGTGATGAGCTGCCCGGTCGTGCCGTCGATCTCGCCGGCCACGCAGCTCACGACCGACTGGTCCGGGGTCGGGCTCCCGGGGAGCTCCCCGAAGAACAGGGCGGTGACCGTTGGTGCCAGCGTCGTACCGCTGACGCAGGCGTCGAAGCTCGCCTCCAGGGCGTCGAGCTGCTCGGTCGTCGGGTCCTCGACGGTGAGGAGGTCCTGGGCGTCGGCGTCGCCCAGGGCGTCGATGAGGCTCGAACCCAGGCACCCGGCCTCGAGCTCGTCGATCTCGCTGGGTTGCAGGTCGAACTGGCCCAGGAGGTCCTCTCCGAGCTGGACCGCCTCGGCGCTGAAGCCGTCCTGCTGGTTGTCCTGCTGGTTGTCCTGCTGGCTGTCCCGGCCACCGGCCGGGGCGGTCGTGGTGGCGGCCTTGTCCTCGAAGCTGCCACCGCCGCAGGCGGCGAGCAGCATGGTGGCTGTCGCGAGGGCGGCCACCGCTGCGGAGCGGCGCCGACGGAGATGCACGTTGTCGGTCATGTCCCCACTCTAGGTGTGCCGGGACCCGTGGCGCCGGTTTCCGGGTCGTGGGTCTCCGGCGACGGATTCGTCCGCCGTCACGGGAGGCGGCAGAATGACCCCCCATGGCGAACGTGTACTACGAACAGGACGCTGACCGGTCGATCATCCTGGGTCGGAAGGTGGCGATTCTGGGCTACGGATCGCAGGGACACGCCCACGCGCTCAACCTGAAGGACTCGGGTGTGGACGTGCGGGTCGGGCTCCGGGAGGGGTCCTCGTCGCGGGCGAAGGCCGAGGAGGCGGGCCTGCGCGTCCTGGGCCTGGGCGAGGCCGTCGCCGAGGCCGACGTGGTGATGGTGCTGCTGCCCGACACCGAGATCGGGCCGACCTACGACGCCGAGGTCGCCCCCAACCTGCAGCCGGGTGACGCCCTGTTCTTCGCGCACGGCTTCAACGTGCGCTTCGGCTACGTACAGGCCCCCGATTCCGTCGACGTGGCGATGGTGGCCCCGAAGGGCCCCGGTCACCTGGTCCGGCGCACCTACACCGAGGGTGGCGGCGTGCCGTGCCTCGTCGCAGTGGAACAGGACGCCTCGGGGGCAGCGCTGGCGCTGGCCCTGTCCTACGCGGACGCCATCGGTGGCACCCGGGCCGGCGTCATCGAGACGACCTTCGCCGAGGAGACCGAGACCGACCTGTTCGGCGAGCAGGTCGTCCTGTGCGGCGGGTTGACCTCGATCGTCCAGAACGGGTTCGAGACGCTCGTCGAGGCGGGGTACCAACCCGAGGTCGCCTACTTCGAGTGCCTCCACGAGCTGAAGCTGATCGTCGACCTCATGTACGAGCAGGGGATCGCCGGCATGCGCTACTCGATCTCCACCACCGCCGAGTACGGCGACCTGACGCGTGGACCGCGGGTGGTCGACGCCGACACGAAGGCCGAGATGCGCAGGATCCTCGATGAGATCGTCTCCGGCGCGTTCGCCGAGGAGTTCGTCGGCGAGGTGCGCGGCGGAGGCCAGCGCTTCACCGAGCTGCGGGAGGCGGGCAAGACCCAGCAGATCGAACAGGTCGGGGCGCAGCTGCGCGGGATGATGCCGTGGATCTCGGCCGGACGGACCAAGGTCGAGGACGTCTCCGGCGGCGACTGACCGCCCGGGTCGTCGTCGCGGGCCTGAGCCGGTGATCGTCTCGGCGCCGGGGTCGTCGGCCAACCTGGGTCCGGGCTTCGACTGCCTGGCGATCGCCGTGGCACTGCCGTTCCGGCTGGCGGCCACCGACCGGGCACCGGAGGGCTTCCACCCGGCCGAGTCGACCCACCCCGCCGTGGTCGCCCACGCCGCCGCCGGCGGAACCGGGGCGCCCCGGTGGTGGCACAGTCCGATCCCTCCGGGCCGGGGGCTGGGGTTCTCGGGGGCGGCCCGGGTGGCCGGCGCCTTCCTGGCGCGCGTGCAGGCCGGTGACGCGCCGGACGTGGCCCGCTCCCGGGCGGTCCGGGTGGCCACCGACCTGGAGGGGCACGCCGAGAACGCGGCGGCCTCGGCCCACGGCGGCTTCGTCGTCGCCACCGGCGGCGGGGTGGTCCGCCTGGACCTGCCTCCCGGAGTGGACCTGGTCGTGTGGTCCCCGCCGTCGTCGACGTCGACCGACGTGTCCCGCCGGGCCCTGCCCGCCCGCGTGTCACTGGAGGACGCGGTCGCTAACGTCGGGGCGGCCGCGACCTGGGTGGCGGCGGTGGCGACGGGTGGGCTGGGCCGCCTGCGGGAGGCGTGCGTGGACCGGATCCACCAGGACGTCCGTCTGGCGGCGAGACCGGACGCCGCCGCGGTCCTGGACGGACTACTGGGCCGGGACGAGGTGCTGGCGGCGTGGCTGTCGGGATCAGGTCCGTCGGTGGCGGCGCTCGTGGACGCGGACCTGGCTCCCGTGGTCGCGGCGGCGGTCCCGGCCGACGGCGGCACGGTGCGGGTCCTCGAGGTCGACCCGGCCGGGGCCTCAATTCTTGACTGATCCGGTCAGGATTGGCCTACACTGCCCGGCCGACGCACCAGGAGGCCACGACATGAGCGAGCAGTGGGGTTTCGACACCCGCCAGATCCACGCCGGCGCCGAGCCCGACCCGACCACCGGGTCGCGGGCCACGCCGATCTACCAGACCACCGCCTACCAGTTCCGTGACAGCGAGCACGCCGCCAACCTGTTCGCGCTCGGCGAGATCGGCAACATCTACACCCGGATCATGAACCCGACCCAGGGGGTCGTGGAGGCGCGGCTGTCCAGCCTGGAGCACGGCACCGCCACCGCCGTCGGGCTCCCCGGTGCGCTCGTGCTCAGTTCCGGGCAGGCCGCCGAGACGTTCGCGATCCTGAACCTGGCCGAGGCCGGCAGCCACATCGTCAGCTCGGCCGCCCTCTACGGCGGGACCTACAACCTCTTCCACTACACGCTGCCCAAGCTGGGCATCGAGGTCAGCTTCGTGGACGACCCCGACGACCTCGACGCCTGGGCCGCCGCCGTGCGACCGAACACCAAGGCCTTCTACGGCGAGGGCATCGGCAATCCGAAGAACGACATCCTCGACGTGGCCGCCGTGTCCGACGTCGCCCACGCCCACGGCGTGCCGCTCATCGTCGACAACACGGTCGCCACCCCCTACCTGCTCAACCCGATCGACCACGGCGCCGACATCGTCGTCCACTCGGCCACCAAGTTCCTGGGTGGCCACGGCACGGCGATCGCCGGGGCCATCGTGGACGGTGGCAGCTTCGACTTCTCCGCCAACGACCGGTTCCCCCAGTTCACCGAACCCGACCCGAGCTACCACGGCCTGGCCTACTGGCCGGCGCTGGGCGCGGGTTCCTACATCATCAAGGCCCGGGTGCAGCTGCTCCGTGACATCGGCGCGGCGATCAGCCCGTTCAACGCGTTCCTGCTCATCCAGGGCATCGAGACGCTCTCCCTCCGCATGGATCGCCACGTCGCCAACGCCCAGGCTGTCGCCGAGTACCTGGAGGCGCACGACCAGGTGGAGTCGGTGGCCTACGCCGGACTCCCGTCGAGTCCGTGGCACGATCGGGTGGAGCGCTACACGCCCAAGGGCGCGGGTTCCGTGCCGGCGTTCGTGATCCGGGGTGGCCGCGAGGCCGGCGTGAAGTTCGTCGAGGCCCTGCAGCTCCACAGCCACCTGGCGAACATCGGCGACGTCCGGAGCCTGGTGATCCACCCGGCATCGACGACCCACAGCCAGCTCACCGAGTCCGAGCAACTCACCACGGGCGTCAACCCCGGACTCATCCGGTTGTCGGTCGGCCTCGAGAACATCGAGGACATCATCGAGGACCTGGACCGGGGCTTCGCCGCCGCCCGTTCCTGACCGGCGGGAGGCACCGACGGCTCAGTGGTCGACCCGCACCGACGGGACGCCGAGCGCCACCGTCAGGGTCGCCGGCATCCCGATCAGGTCGATCGGGTCGCCGAGCCACGTCGTGGAACGCAACGTGAGCGTCTCGGCCTTGTGGGCTCCGCTCGTCACCGTGAGGTCGAGCCTCGTCCCGGGAGGACCGCCACCGTCCCCGGCTTCGTCGCTCGCCGCGTCCTCGGCGTCGACGATGAACACGTCGTAGGTGCCGTCGGGCAGGAGTGCGTCGTCCACGGGCGCAGGCTACGCGCCCGGACGCGGGAGGACCCGCCCAGGGGTGGGGCGGGTCCTCCGGTTCACGCCCAGGGGGACGGGCGGGGTGGCGGTCAGCTCCGGCCCGCGGCGACCTCCTCCTGTTGGGCCTTCGGGAGCTGCTCGACGACGATGTCCTGCAGCGAGTAGGCGACGTCGCCGGGGTAGGCGGCGACACCCATCTCGGGGTAGTCGAGTCCGGTGAGCTCGTCCTCGACCGACGAGCGGATCCCGCCCTTGGTGAGCGAGTTCTGGATCCTGAAGAAGCCGTAGGCGATGCCGAACATCACGGTCCAGATCACCAGGACGCCGATGAGCTGGGCGATCAACTGCTGGAGGCCGAGCGACGGGTCGTAGAGGATGCCGGTCACGCC
>CAIYGQ010000328.1 GCA_903925745.1 uncultured Actinomycetes bacterium
CGGGCCCCGCGGGCCCGGCGGGCCCCGCGGGCCCGGCCAGCCGGGTCAGGGCCGGAGGTGCAGCAGCTCGGCCGTCTCCGCGGTGCCGACCACGCTGAGCCAGGTGGTCGCCCGGGTGACCCCCACGTAGAGGCTGCGGACCACCCCCTCTCCGTCGGTCGGCTCCAGGTTCACCATCACGACCGCCTGCCACTCGGTGCCCTTGAGCTTGTACGAGGTCTCGCAGACGACGGCGTCCTCGTCGCGGGCGCTCCAGGCCACGAGCCGGATGACGTCACCGTCACCGCGCTCGAGCGCCTCGAACGACTTGTCGATCAGGTGGTCCTTGATACGGGCCCGCGTGGTGATCACGGCGATCTCCGAGAGAGGCACCCGCTGCTCCTCGGCCAGGTAGCGCACCTCGTCACGCACCCGCTTCCAGACCTCTCTCGGCCCGCCGACCGGGAAGTACCGGACGTCCGGCCCGGGTGGGTTGTCGGGGAACGCCTCCGTCCCGGTCACGAGACGAGCCGCCACGGCGGCGATCGCCAGCGTGTTCCGGCAGTTCGCGTCGAGTGGGACCCGGACCCACCCGTGGCTCGCGAGGTCCCAGACCTCGTCCTGACCGTGGTCGAACAGGTCCTGGTTCTGATCGCCGAGCAGGAACTCCCGGCGCGGTCCCTCGGGGTCGAGCATCGACCGGATCGTCTCGAGCCACTCGGGCTTGAAGTCCTGGACCTCGTCGATGATCACGAGATCGAACGCGGCGCCGATCTCGGATCGGTGCTCGGCGAGCGCCGACGGAAGTGCCTCGTAGTACGCCCGCTTCTCGTGGTTGGGCGCGTCGTCCGCAGGCGGGGCCGGGAAGTCCCACGGCGAGAGCCACCGGAGCGCGAGCGGCATGAACGGACCGACGGTCACCAACGGCTCGTCCTGGAACAGGCCCTGCAGCTGGAACCCGATCGGCTCGTTGTAGCAGGTCAACAGGACCCGCTGGCCGGCGGCGGCCGCGCGTCGCGCCCAGGCGACGGCGAGCTTGGTCTTGCCCGCACCCGCCGGCCCGTAGACGAGCATCCGGTCGTTCATCATGTCGAGGTTCCGGGTCACCCGGATGACGCGGTCGGTCTGGGCGCCGAGCCGGCGCCGGATCCCCCGAAGCTGGTCACCCAGCGATCCGGAGAACTCGACGGTCGGTCGCAGCAGGCGGACGATCTCCTCGAGGTGGTTGGCGCTGACGGCGTTCGTTTCCCCGACGAGGGCGGCCAGAGCGTCCTCGGGCCACTGGAGCTCGGACGCGGTCAGGATCATCCTCTGGTCGAGATCCGGTATCGACGTGCCGCCCGGCACCGCGTCCACGTCAGGGAAGACCACGCCGTGGCAGTGGCGGACGCCGACGAGCGCGTCCCGACCGAGCGCCCGCTGGATCTTCCGCTTGATCGCGTGCTTCCCGTCGGCAACCTGATCGACCGGACTGCGCATCGGTAGGCCGTTCTGGAGCCACGTCCCGTCACGGAGGGCGATCGCCCCGCCCTTGGCCTCGAGGAAGATCAGCCCGCACTGCGGGTGGACGAGGATCACGTCGACCTCACCCTCGACGCCGTTCTCGACGAACGGCACGTGGGGCAGGATCAGCCATTCGTCGCCGAGGCGGTCCGCCAGGAGGGCGACGACCTTGGCCAGTGAGCGCTCCACGCCCTCCGGGTCGAAGTCTTCCGGGATGATCGCCGCCATTTGACGAGATTAGCTTCCAAAGGAGATTTCGGACCGACGTCGTTTCAGTCCTCGAGAAACCCCGGCAGGTCCGGCTCCGTCGCCCGGTAGCCCGGCTGCTTCTCCGACTCGAAGAACGGCTCGCCGCCGTGCTCCTCGATCAGCTCGGGACCGAAGCGGTCGGTGGCGTTCGCGACCCGTGCGCACAGCTCGGCCAGGTCGTCCACGCCGGCGGTGACGGCGAGCACCTCGCCCTCGATCAGGACCTGGCGGTCGATCCACATGGCTCTCAGGAACGCCAGGTCGGTGTTGATGTCGTTGATCGAGTCGAGCAGGGCAGCGGTCTTGTCGATCGCGTCCACCACGATGCTGTACACGCGGATGGTCGGGCTCACCTCACCGTCGACCCGGGCGTAGTACACCGCCCGCGCGACCGACATCCGGTAGTCGTCCTGGTGGTCACGGGCCGGGGGCTCGTGCGTGACCGCCTGGATCAGCTGCTCGAGGTGCGCACGGGCACGATCCAGGTTCGTCGTCATCGGATGACCTCCCCGTCGACGGTCCGGATCACCGCGACCATGTGGTCAACGCCCGGCTGCGGCACGGGCCTGGGCCAAGACGGCGCCGGCGTCCGGGACGTTGCGGTACCGGCGCTCCACCTGGTGGCGCTCCATCACGTTCCACTCGCGCCCACGGGCGATGATCCCCGCCACGACCGTCTCCGACCAGGTGCGCATCTTCCCGGTCTCGGCCCGGGGCGGGAAGCCGAGCTCCGCGACCACGGCGTCGACGAGCTCCAGCCGGTGATCGATGCCCTGCTCGACGAAGTGGACCACCGTCTCGAGCAGGTCGAAGTCGCAAGGCACCCAGCGGGCGAGGTGGGCGAGGTAGGCAGCACGCTGGTCGTCACGCACCGGGGTACGCAACGGCTCGAGACCGTCGAGCGCAGTGAGGAGCTCGACTCCGGCAGCGGTGGGGAGGATCCGGGCGTCGCGTCGTCGGAGCTTCGGCTCGCGGGCGAAGACGCCCGGGTCGACCGGCGCAGCGAGCCCGAGGCCGAACAGCGGCCCGTCTCCCGCCGCGGGACCGAGGAAGAAGTTGCGGAACCGGTTGGTGACGAGGTCGCCCTTGCCGCGCCGGTTGAAGACCGGCAGGCCGGAGGTGTCGAATTCGTCGAGGCGCGAGAGCGATGCCTCCAGGTTGGTCGCGTCGAGCGAGACCCGGTCCACCCAGGGGCCGAACTCGACGCCCTCCGCCGCCCGGCGCCCGGCCTCGGCGACCTCCTGGCCGAGCCGCGACGCCGCCCAGAGGGTCGGCCAGTCGCGGTTGTGCATGCCCCAGGTGACCTCGGTGGGGATCGGGCCGGCCGGTGCGGTCGGCAGGTCGGGGTCGGGAGCCTGGATCCGAGCGGCGGGGGCCGGGCCGGACGGGATGGGCGGCGTCGAACGCGGCCGGTCCGGGCGGCTCAGTCGCAGGACCTCGGGTAGGGACGACGCCATGGCCTCGGCCAGGGGGGCGGCTGCGGCGCGGGCGTAGGTCGGGCGGGACGTCTGCTCGAGGTCGAAGTGATGCGCGGTGGCGGGGGCCGAGGACCTGACGTCGGGAGCAGCCGGGTGCTCCGGACCGGCCTCGAGCTCGGCGAGGAGGTTCTCCACGGCGTCCCGGATCAGGGTGGCCCGGTCGGGGTAGCCGTCCAGGCGATCCACGGCGGCGTCGACCCGATCCACCAGATGGGTGGGGAGGGCGACCTTGAGGATGCGGGAGCCGTCCACGACCCGACCCTACCCCTCGGCTGGGACGAATATGACATCGTGAAGCGATATATATCGTCGTTTTCCTGGCGACCCTCGGGTGGGAATTTTACGGCTTATTTTATATTATTTTATACAGCCGCACTTGCACTCGTGCGTCGCCATACGCTATCCTCTCCCTGGAACGGCCCCTGGAACGACCCCCTCGACCGACCTTCCCCTACCGAGGAGCTCCCCCGTGACCATCACCCTGTCGCCCCTGCCCGCCCCCACGACCGTTCGCACCTACCTGGCCATCGACCTCGAGAACCTCTTGGGCCGGGCCCGGGCCTCGGCCGGGGCGGCGGCTGCCGTCCTCCGAGCCGTCCGGGACGCCGTCGGCCTGGCCGCCGGCGACCTGGCCGTCCTGGCGGCCAACGCCCACCTCCTGGCCACGGTCGGCCGTGACCTGCCGTTCCCCTGCCGCCTGGTCATCGGCGAGCGGGGGGCCGACGGCGCCGACCGGGCCCTCGTCGGGGCCAACGACCCGGCCTGGATCGCGGGCCGGTTCGACCGGGTCGTGATCGCCAGCGGCGACCACTACTTCCTCGGCCTCGCCGAGCACCTCCGGGCGGCAGGGGTGGACGTGGTGATCGTCGGGCGCCACCGGTCGATCCACCACGGGTTCTGGAGGATCGGGTGCGAGGTGATCCCCCTGGGCGACGGCTCCGCCGGCCCCTCCGGGATCGCCCTGGCCGCATGAGCCCGGGGAGGGACGGCGGGGCCGGCGGGCACCGTCCCGCCCGCGTCCCATGGTGTCGGGGGCCGGTCGTCGGAGCTCCCGCCATCACCCCGGCCGACGCCCCGGCCCCACCGTTCCGACACCCCGACCGCTTCTCCTCGTCGTCTCCTCGTCTTCTTCTCCCTCCTCTTCGCCCTCTTCCCCCGATCCACAAGGAGCGTGCATGACCGTTTCCCTCGCCGTCCCCACCGTCTCCGCCGCCGACTTGACCGCTGCCGACGACCGGGCCGCCCTGGATGCCATCGACCTCGACCGGGCCGTCACCGCGGCCGCGGACGGGCGGCCGTGGTCCGAGCGCGCCGGGTGGCACTACGACGCGGCCTGCCGCGGCGTCGGGCCGGCCGCGTTCGTCGACGCCACCGCCCACCCGGGCGACCCCGGCGCCGACGAGCTGGGTCCGGACGAGCTCGGCCCGGCGGCGGCCGCGGTCTGTGGCGCCTGCCCGGTGCGGACCGAGTGCGCGGTCGACGGCCTGCGGGCCAACGCCGAGGGGTTCCTGGCCGCCAGCACCGACGAGGTGGTCCCGGGCTACGGCGGGCTCACGGCCCGCCAGGCCTGGATCCTGGCCGGCCTCGTGCGGGGGCGGGCCCGGGAGCGCGGGATCACCCTGTACGAGCGGTCCGTCCACCTCGCCGACCACATCGTCACGTGGTTCGAGGCCGGCACCGAGATCACGGTGATTGCCGCCACCGTCGGCGCCGACCCCGAGGAGGTTCGGGACGTGCTGGTCGCCCACCTCGCCCGCGCGGGCACGTCGAACCGCCGGATCGGCGAGATCCTCGCCTGCAACTACAAGTGGGTCGAGCGGCGGCGGCGGTTCCTCGGATGCGCGCCGGGGGACCTGGCTCCGGTCGGCGACGCCACCGAGGCGGGGGTCGCGGCGTGAGCGGCGACGCCGGCATCCGGGTCGCCACCTGGAACCTGAAGCAGGCCGTCGCCCCGCAGGCCAACCCGGGCGAGTGCTGGTCGTGGCTCGCCGAGCACGTGGATCCCGACCTCGTCGTCCTCACCGAGGCCAAGATCCCCGCCGGCGGGGTCCCCACGGGCTGGACGGCCATCTGGGATCCCGCCTGGCAGGGACCGCGTCGGGCCTGGGGCACGGTGGTCGCCGCCCGGGGGCTGGAGCTCGCTCCCGTCCAGGAGGTTCCGGGCGGGGAACACACCCGTCCGCTTGCGTTCACATGGCCCGGCGTCACCTTCGCCGCCGACGTCCTACGCGACGGCAACCGCTGGGCGACCGTCGTGGGCCACTACTCGGTCACCAAGGACTTCGACGGCAAGTCGTGCGGCCACGGCGGGTTCTCCACGTCGCAGTTTCTCGACGACCTCGAGCCGCTCCTGGGGACCGACCGGGCCGACCGGCTGATCGTCGCCGGGGACTTCAACCTCCTTCCTTTCGACGTGACCGACCTCCTGTCCGACGTCGGCCTGATCGACCTCATCGACCTCACCCGAGACGAGCGCCCACCTCTCCCGAACTGCCGCTTGTGCGACCTCGGCCCGGAGTGCGGGCACCTCTGGACCCACCGGAACACCGGGGGGCGGAACCCGTCGGCCCAGCAGATCGACTTCATCTTCGCCAGCGAAGGAATGGTGAACGAGGTCGGGGCGGTCTACGGCGGCAGCCAGTCGTACCCCGACGTGTGGGACGTCAGCGACCACGCCCCCGTCGTCGCCGAGTTCGACTGAGCCGGAGCCCCCGGAGGCGCTAGGCGACCGCCGCCGCCAACGAGAAGACGTCGCCCGGCATCCGCCGGCGGAGGCGCCACGTGATGGCGATCGGACGCTCACCGGAGTCCGCCTCGTAGTCGGCCAAGCCGAGCGACCAGAACGCACGGTCATGCACCGAGTCGCGCACGAAAAGGGCAACGTTCGTACCGGCCTCACGTTGGCGCAGGTAACGCTGCCCCGTCGGACTGGATCTGGACGTCGCCGCTTGGCTCTCCCAGTGGAACAGCTCGGGACTGATCGCATAGTCGCGGTAGCGGGTCGTCGGCGAGAAGGTCCCCGCCGACTTGTCGAGGGTCACGAAGAAGAGGTCGGTCTGCTCAGCGGAGCACCAGTAGACCCCGGCCTGGAGCCGGGGCGGCAGCGCACCGTCGCCGACCCCGAACGCCGCCAGTACCTCGGCGCGGCTGTACCGGGCGTGGGTCTGGAGCGGGACCCCCGGCAGTCCGAGCGGAAGGGGCCGGTGGTCACGGGATGCCGAGCGCAGGATCTCGAGGACCTCGGCCACCTCGGAGCACACCTCAGGATGCTCAGCCAGCCAACCCGCAGCGGTGTCCAGGGTGAGCCGGGACCGGTCGGAGACCAAGGCCGTGAGCAGCATCCGCACCTGCCGGCGGGTGCGGTCGTCCAGGTCCCCGACCGGCGGTGGCGCATCGACCAGCCTCCGATAGGCGTCGATGCGCTCGTCGTCGTCGACGTGGAGCAGACGTCCGATCCCCTTCAGCAATGACTCCTCCCGAGACCCGGACGCGCCCGAGATGATTCCTACAGCCCGGCGCAGCGCCGTCCAGCTCCGGCCACCTGCGTACAGGTCGTCCAGATCGAGACCGGTCTCGGTGAGGTATGCCGCCAGCGGAACGTCCCCCAACCGTCGCAACTCGTCGGTCCGCGCCTTCCACGTGCTCGGCAGGGCATTCCGGATATTGGCGAGGACCAGGTCCCGCGCCACACCCTCGAGACGCATCGAGCAACCCGACGGAAGAAATGGGAAGTCGGCCTCGATCGAGCGCTCGAGGTCCCGCCGCGACCCACCGAGGATCGCACGGAGCCGGAGGTCGAACCGGAACTCCTTGCGGTGCGTGCCCACGAAGTCGAGGACGGTGCAGACGTCCTTCCCGTCGGTTCGGCGAAGCCCACGGCCCAGCTGCTGAAGGAACAGAGTGGCGCTGTCCGTCGGTCGCAGGAAGAGGATGGTGTCCACCAAAGGCAGGTCGACACCCTCGTTGAGGACGTCGACCGCGAAGATCGCGTTGAGATCGCCGGCGCGGAAGCGCTCGAGGATCGCACGGCGCTCGTCGGAATCGGTCTGCCCGAGGAGCGCCGCAGCAGGAATACCACGTTGGGAGAATCGTGCCGCCATGAACTCGGCGTGGGTGATGCTCACGCAGAACCCGAGCGCCCGCATCTGGCTTGGGTCACCAACGTGACGAATCGTCTCGTCGATGACGCGGCGGACCCAGATGTCGTCCGCAGTGAGCACACCACTCAGAGCGTCCACCTCGTAACCCCGTCCACGGCGCCAGGGGATCGCTGTGTAGTCCATTCCGTCGGGTATCGCGAAGTACGCGAACGGCGCCAGGTAGTGCTGATCGATGGCGTCCCACAAACGGAGCTCAGCCGCGATGCGACCGTCGAACTGGGCGACGACGTCCAGGCCATCCGCACGCTCCGGAGTCGCGGTGAGGCCGAGGAGCTCACGGGGCTGCACCCGATCGAGCAGCGCGGAGTAGGTCGGAGCGGCGGCGTGGTGGAACTCGTCGACGACCACCACGTCGAAGTGGTCGGGCGCCAGGTGGGCAAGGTCGGTGCGACTCAAGCTCTGGATCGACGCAAAGACGTGGTCGAACACCTCAGGGCTCTGGCCGTCGACCCACAGCTCCCCGAAGGACGGATCGCCGAGTGCGACGCGAAAGGTGGCGCGGCTCTGCTCAAGGATCTCCTTGCGGTGGGCGACGAAGAGCAGTCGGGCACGGTTCCAGGATCGTGAGAGGCGCGCGTAGTCGACTGCCGCCATGACCGTCTTGCCGGTACCGGTCGCCGCCACGAGCAGATTGCGGTGGTGCCCCTCATCCCGAGAACGCTCGAGGGCCTCCAACAGGGCTTCCTGGAACGGGCGCAGCACGATCTGCAGCGGGACGAAGGTCGATGAGCCGGGCCGGTGCTGTGCCGTGTTCCGGGCGAACTCGTCGGGATCAAGGGGTACGAACTCACCGCTGTTCCAATAGGTCTCGAAGACCGAGCTCATCTTGGCCAGCACATCCGGATTCCGGACACCGGCGACCCGAACGTTCCATTCGATGCCGCTGACCTGGGCTGACCAGGTGAGGTTCGACGACCCGATGTAGGCAGTGGAGAATCCCGACGAGCGCCGGAAGAGCCATGCCTTGGCGTGCAGACGCGTCGCGCTCGTGTCGTAGGACACGCGGACGTCGCACCCACGCTCCTGAAGCGCGAGCAGGGCCCGGAGCTCGGTGCTGTTCGTGTAGGTGGTGGTCAGGACCCGCATCGGACGCCCGCGCTCGTGGTGGCGTTGGATGGCGTCCAGGAGCGGGGCGACGCCACTCCACCGGATGAACGCCATCACCACGTCGATCGCGTCGGACGAGTCGATCTCGGCACGAAGCTCATGGCCGATCGCGGGCTCGCCGCGGGCATTCGTGAGCATCGTCGTGTCCCGCAGCGGAGTCAGGGGAACCTCGACGACCCGCGGACTGCCGTCAGGGTTCCGGGTCAACACCGCCTCGAGCACCTCGGGCGGGTGGATCGGAAGGTCCGCCATCGCATCGACCAGGTCCGGGACCTCCCGTGCCACGGCCTCGAGCGCAGCGCGCACCAAGACGAGGCCACGGGCACTCCGCTGATCCTCGGGCAGTGCGTCGACCACCCGCTGGATCACCTCGGCGGTAAACCGGGCGAGTCGATCCCCGGCATCGGCTGCCTTCAGACCACCGGTTCGAAGCTCGTACTCCCTGCGCAGGGCCTCGATCCGCTCCCGGATGCGCTCCGTGATCACGGTCTCGTGGAGTCCGGGGGCCAGGTGATCGGCGTCCATGTCCGTACCCTGCCAGCTCGATGGGACGCAGGGAAGGACAGGGGCCCTTCCCCGTCCCAGGGCCGTCGTATCGTCCGGGCGTGCGCATCCTCCACACCTCCGACTGGCACCTAGGCCGGATCTTCCACGGCGATTCCCTCCTCCATGAGCAGGAGGAGGCGGTCGACCGCATGGTCGAGATCGCCCAGGACCAGGCCGTCGACCTCGTCGTCGTGGCCGGCGACCTGTTCGATCGGGCTCTGCCCCCCGCCGACGCCGTGGCCCTGTTCGGCGAGGCCGTCCGGCGCCTGCGCGACACCGGGGCCACCGTGGTGGCCATCGCCGGGAACCACGACTCCCATGTCCGCATCGGGGCCTACGACCCCCTGCTGGCCGAGGGCGTCAGCCTCCGGGGCGCCATCGACCGGGGGCACGAGCCGGTGGTGGTCACCCCCCGCCAGGGCGGTCCGGTGGCCGTCTACCTGCTGCCCTACCTCGACCCGACGCTCGCCGGCCCGGTGCTCGTGACCGAGCCCGAGCCCGCCGCCGACGAGACCGAGGGCCGCCGACCCCGCCTCACCCACGACGCCGTCACCCGGCTCGCCGTCGAGCGCATCCGCACCGACCTCGCCACCCGGCCCGGCACCCGCTCGGTGCTGGTGGCCCACACCTTCACCGCCGGCGGCACCACCTCTGAGTCGGAGCGCGAGCTGTCGGTCGGCAACATCGACCAGGTCAATCTCGACGCCCTCGCTGGCATCGACTACGTGGCCCTCGGCCACCTCCACGGTGCCCAGACGTTCGCCGACGGACGCATCGCCTACTCAGGAACGCCACTGCCCTACTCGTTCTCCGAGGAGACCCACACCAAGTCGGTGCGGATCGTCGAGCTCTCGGCCGACGGCACCCCGTCGGCTGAGGTAATCGCCCTCGGGGTCGGGCAAGGCCTCGCCACGATCACCGGCGAGATCGACCGCCTCCTGACCGACCCGACCCACGCCCACGCCGAGACCAAGCGGGTGCGGGTGTTCCTGACCGATCGTGACCTCCCCCTCCAGGCCATGCAGCGCCTACGCGAACGCTTCCCGTCCGTGGCGGAGTTGAAGCACACCCCACCGGGAGCCGAGCACCGCACCGACGTGATCGCCCCCCGCGCCGGCCAGACCGTGTCACCGATCGACCTGATCGCCGACTTCTGGGCCAGCCAAGCCGGCACCGACCTCGAACCCGACCAGCGCGCCCTGCTCGAGGACGCCGTCGCCGCCAAGACCGGGAGTGACGCGTGAAGCCGCACCGTCTGACCATCACGGCGTTCGGCCCCTACGCCGACACCGTCACGATCGACTTCGACGACCTCACCGCCGAGGGCCTGTTCCTCATCCACGGCGACACCGGCGCCGGCAAGACCTTCCTGCTCGACGCCATGACCTACGCGCTCTACGGGAAGGTCGCCGGGGCCCGTGACGTCAACCACCTGAAGTCCGACCACGCCTCCGACGCCGCCACCCCGGAGGTGTGCCTCGAGTTCTCCGTGAACGGCGAGCGGTACTCGATCACCCGTGCTCCCGCCCATGAGCGAGCGAAGAAGAAGGGCACCGGCACGACGCCACAGGCTGCCACCGCCGCCCTCGCCCGGTTCGAGGGCGGAACGTCGAAGCCCGTGTCGGGCAACAAGGGCGAAGTCGACTCGATGGTCCCCGAGCTGCTCGGCCTCGACGCCGGCCAGTTCACCCAGGTGATCCTGTTGCCGCAGGGCAACTTCGCCGAGGTGCTGCGCGCCAAGGCGGAGCACCGCGAGCTGCTGCTCAAGACCCTCTTCGACACCAGCCTCTACCAGCAGATCACCGAATGGCTCGACGCGCAGGCGGCGGCCGCCCGCAAGGGCGTGTACCAGCAGGACGAGGCCCTCGAGGTTCTGCGCGCCCAGGCCGCCCGGGAGTGGACGCCCTTCGCCGCCGACAGCGAGGAAGTCCTGCCCCCGGCCGACGACGAGGCGTTCTTCGCCCTCGTCGAACGGATCGACGCCGTCGTGACCGCCGCCGCCACGGCCGTGGCCGACACGGAGGCCGCCTGGGCGGCCGCCGCCGACACCCGGCAGACCGTCGACGCCGTCGCCGAGCGGTGGGACCGGCGCGCTACCGCACAGGCGAAACGCGACGAACTGGCCGCGGCGAAGCCTGCCGTCGAGGCCGACCGGACCACGCTGCGGATCGCCGAGCAGGCCGAGACCCTCCGGCCGAGCATGGAAGCGGTGCGCGACGCCGCGGAGGAGCTCGGCACCGCCCGGCGGGCCGCCACCGGGCACCTCGACGCCGCGCAACAGGCCCGAGCCGCTGCTCCGATCGTGCCCGACGCCGTGCGCGACCTGTCGTTCGACGCCCCGCCCGACCCGAGAGCGCTCCAGGCCGCCGTCACCGCCGCCACCGCCCGGTCGACCCAACTCGAGCAGGCGATCGCACAGGCTGGCGAGGCGACCGCGCTCGACCGCCGAGCGGCAGAGGCGACCGCCGCCGCCGAGGCCGTCGAACGGGACCGAGGCACCGCCGCCACGGCGCTGGACGCAGCCCAGGGCGATCGCACCGGCGCCGACGAAGATCTCCGGGCCGCTCAGGACGCTGCGGCACGCCTGCCCGGGCTGGAACAGGCCGCTTCGCAGGCGAAGGCCGTCGCCGACGCCGCCCAGGCCCTGGTGAAAGCCCGAGCCGCCGACGAGCAGGCCCGGGAGGCGCTCCTCACCGCCGGCACCGCCGTGGTCGAGGCCAAGGAACGCCTCGTCGACCTGCGGGCCCGCCAGATCGCCGGCATGGCCGCCCGGCTCGCTACCGAGCTCGTGGCCGGTGAGGCCTGCCCCGTGTGTGGCGGCAACGAGCATCCGAGCCCGGCCCGCCCCGGCGCCGACGCCGTCGACGACGAAGAGATTGCGACGGCCGAGCAGGCGGTCGAGACCGCCGAGGCCCGCCGCACCACCGCCGAAGGAGCCGCCAAGAAGACCGCCGCCGAGATCGCCGCGCTCACCGCCCAAGCGGGCGAGGCCACCGATACGGCCGCTGCGCGATCCGCCGCCGAGGCCGCCGACGAAGCCGTCCGGAGCACCCGGAAGGTGGCCGACACCCTCGCTACCGTCACCACGCGCATCGCCGCGCTCGACACCAAGATCACCGAGCTCACCGGCACGATCACCACGGCCGACACCAACGCCGCGACCAAGCGGACCGAGGCCAGCGAAGCGACGGCCCGGGCCGGAGACCTGCGTGCGGCCGTCGCCCGAGAGGTCGGTGACGGCATCGACCCCGGTGCTGCCCGGCACGCGCTTGCCGCTGTCGTCGGCGCGCTCACCGACCTCCAGACCGACGGCGACTCGATCACCCGGGCCACCGCCGCCCACGCTCAGGCGACCGGGCGGCTCGACACCGACCTCGCGGCGTCGCCCTTCGACGATCTCGCCGCCGCCGAAGCCGCGCTCGTGGACGAGAAGCAGCGCACAAGTCTCCGCAACCGCATCGAGGCCCACGACCGGGCCGTCGCCGAGAACACCGGTGTTCTGGCCGAGCCCGATCTCGTCGACCTGCCCGACGACCGGCCCGACACCGAAGCTGCGCGGATCGCCGCCGAGAACGCCGACGCAGCGCGACTGTCAGCCGTCGGCCGCGCCACCGAGGCCGGCCGCGCCCAGACCGAGATCACCCGTCTCGCCACCGAACACCGCAAGGGCGTGGAAGCCCTCGGTGATCGGAGAGCCCGCGCCGAGATGCTCTCCACAGTCGCCGACCGCTGCGCTGGCAAGGTCGCACCCAAGATCTCCTTGCAGCGCTGGGTGCTGAGCGCCTACCTGGACGACATCTGCCTCTACGCCAACCGGCGGCTGCTGCAGATGACGTCCGGCCGCTACCAGTTGCTCACCCGATCCGACGAGACCCACGGCGCCAAGCGAGCCGGGCTCGGCCTCGACGTCCTCGACGCCCACACCGGTGAGCGTCGCGACGTGTCGACCCTCTCGGGTGGCGAGACGTTCCAGGCCTCCCTGGCCCTCGCGCTCGGCGTGGCCGACGCCGTCCAGGCCCACTCCGGTGGGATCCGGCTCGAGGCGCTGTTCGTGGACGAGGGTTTCGGCACCCTGGATCCCGACGCCCTCGAGGCCGCGATGGAGGAGCTCGACCGGCTGCGGGAAGGCGGACGGACGGTGGGGATCATCAGTCATGTCGTCGCCCTGCGCGAGCGGATCCGCACCGGCATCGAGGTCGTCAAGACGGATCGGGGCTCCTACGTCCGGATCGGCGCGCCCGCCGAGGCGTGACGGTGCAGCCCGAGCTCCGAGTCACGACCGAGGGATAGGGTTCGCCGGTGCGCAGCTTCTCGGGCATCCCCGAGGCCGAACACATCGCCGGAAACGACCTGGCCTTTGCGATCCTCGACCGGTACCCGGTCAGTCCGGGTCACGCGATCGTCGTCACCCGACGAGAGATCCGCACCTGGTGGGAGGCAACTCCGGAGGAGCGCATCGCGCTCTTCGCTTTGATCGACGACGTTCGCAGTCGTATCGATCGGGACTACGAACCCGACGGCTACAACATCGGTATCAACGCCGGATCTGCGGCAGGGCAGACGGTTCCCCATCTGCACGTTCATGTGATTCCCCGCTACCGGGGGGACGTCCCGGATCCGACCGGTGGCGTCCGAGCGGTCATCCCCGGGAAGGCGAACTACCTCGCCCGCCCGCCCGCATCTTCGCCGGGCGCGCTCATCACCCCCGACGATGAGCATCTCCTCACGATGCTCCGCGCCAACCTCAACGACCCCGCCTTCGACCGAATCGACTTCGTCGTGAGCTTCGTGATGCGATCAGGGGTCTTGCTCCTGCTGGAGCATCTCGACGAGGTGCTCGCCCGCGGCGGTCAGGTCCGTCTGCTGACGACCGATTACCTCACCATCAGCCAACCAGCGGCGCTCGGCCTCCTCCTCGATCGCATCGGCAACCAGGATGCGCGCGGGACACTCGAGGTGCGGGTTCACCAGAGCGGGGCGCGGAGCTTTCACCCCAAGGCCTATCTCTTCTCTCGGGCCACCACGGGTACAGGACTGGCCATTGTCGGGAGCAGCAACCTGAGTGCCGCAGGGATCCGCGACGGCGTCGAGTGGAACCTTCGGACGGCAGGTGTCACCGAGTTGCTGGCCGAGTTCGACCGGCTGTGGACCCACCCCGACTCCACGGGAATCGATGCTGCCTGGCTCGCTGCTTACCACGAGCGGTACGAAGCGGCCCGACCCAACGCCGGCAGTGCTCCGACCGGCACCGCGGACCCAGGCGGCGAGGAGGCGATCGACGTCGCCCCCGAGGCGCCACCTGAGCCGTGGGCGCTCCAGGTCGAGGCCCTCGGCGCCCTCGAGGCGACCCGGATCGAGGGGCACACTGCGGGCCTGGTCGTCATGGCCACCGGGCTCGGGAAGACCTGGCTCGCCGCCTTCGATACGAGTCGGCCGTCGTTTCGGAGGGTGCTGTTCGTTGCGCACCGTGAGGAGATCCTGCAGCAGTCACGCGACGTGTTTCGACAGATCCGGCCCGGCGACTCCCTCACGATGTTCACAGGGCGGGACCGGGACGCCGAGGGCGCGGTCGTCTTCGCGTCCATCCAGATGCTCGCCGGGCACCTCGACGCCTTCGACCCCGGGGACTTCGACTACGTCGTCATCGACGAGTTCCACCACGCCGCCGCCCGCACGTATCGACGGGTCATCAGCCACTTCGCTCCGAAGTTCCTCCTCGGCTTGACCGCAACTCCGGAGCGGGCCGATGCCGCCGACCTCCTTGCGCTCTGTCACGACAATCTCGTCTTTGAGTGCGGTCTAGCCACCGGCATCGACCGAGGCTTCCTTGCGCCTTTCACGTACCGGGCGATCCGTGACGTCGCCGACTATGCCCATCTCCCGTGGCGGGGCGGCCGCTTCGATACTGGCGAACTGAGCGAACGACTGGAGACCGCCCGGCGGGCCGACCAAGTCCTCGAGGAGTGGCGCGCGGCGGGCGGCCCGGACCGACGCACCATCGGGTTCTGCTGCTCGATCGCCCACGCCGACTTCATGCGGTCGTACTTCCGTGCCGCAGGAGTGCGCGCCGCAGCGGTGCACTCGGGACCGTCCACCGATTCCCGGCTCACCTCGATCGACGCGCTGGTCGAGGGCACGCTGGATGTCATCTTCACAGTGGATCTCTTCAATGAAGGAATCGATGTCCCGACGCTCGATGTGGTGATGCTGCTACGGCCCACAGAGTCGCCCGTGGTCTTCTTCCAGCAGATCGGACGAGGCTTGCGCACCGCGGCGAACAAGGAGCGGCTCCAGATCATCGATCTGGTTGCGAACCACCGCAGCTCGTTCCTCAAGGCCCGGCTGCTGTGCCGACTCGGGGGAGCGCCCGACTTGACGTCCCGGGAGGCGATCGAGCGTCTGCGGGCGCCGCTCGACGACCTGCCGCCCGGTTGCGAGATCATCGTCGACACAGAGCTGGTCGAGGATCTGTCCCGGATCCTGAATCCCAACCGACCCGAGGACCGGATCGCCGAGGTGGTCGACGACTGGGTCGAGAGCCACGGAGGGGCCCGCCCCTCCGCCCTCGAGATCTCGGTCGCGCTGCGGAGGTCCCTCGACCTGAAGCGGCTCGGAGGATGGTTTGGCTTCCTCGGAACCCGCAACCTGCTCACTGCGGCCGAGGAAGCCGTGGTCGAGCGCTACGGGGCGTTCCTGCGGGATGTGGAGCACGGTGCGTACCAGAAGTCGTACAAGCTGCTGACCCTGCTGGCGCTGTTGGAACACGGCTCCTTGGCCGATGGCCTCGACCTTGCGATGCTGAGCGACCGCTGCCGGGAGATGGTCTACGGGGACCCGCGCCTGCTTGCCGACCTCAACGACGCAACCGCAGCATTCAACGATCCATGGCGGCCCACGGCAAAGGAGTGGAACCGGTACTGGGAGCGCAACCCGATCGCAGCCTGGGTCGGCCGGAACACCCGCGGCACCGATGCGTGGTTCGAAGTCGCGGACGAGGTGTTCAGGTTCGTCCCTGCGATCGACCCCGAACTGCAACCGACGCTGCACGAGATGGTCCGCGAGATCGCCGAGTACCGGCTGCACCGCTACCTGCTGGCCAGCACCGACCGGCTCGCCGAGATCACCCGCAAGCCCCGGACCGAGTCCGGCCAGGCTCTGAACGCCACGTTCGTCGTGCAGGCCATCCTCGGCCGACCGGTGTCGATCAAGTTCGAGTCGGCGGGCGGCGCCCGGGATACCGCCGCGATCCGAAACCCGGACTACGTGGCGGGCATCGACGTCGTGATGCAACGGCTCCACACGCTCGGTGCAACCGTCCTTGACGCCTTCGTCGACTCCGGCAAGGTCCAGCACTTCCCGATCCCCGACCGGCGCCTCGATCCCGGCGACGGTCACGCGTTCCCGTTGCCGTTGACCCGGGTCGACGACCTCGAGAACATGCGGCGGGCCCTGCTGCGATCGATGGCCCTCGTCGGTCGCGCATCCTCGGCACGTGCAGGCGGTGGGAACAGTCGGAAGGCGTTTCGCATCGTCCTGACCGATCTCCCACCCGTGCCCCCCGAGGCCTTCGCCGACTACCTCGAGGGCACCCTTCCACCCGGCTCCCTCCCCGTCGCCCCGGCGCGCCGGGAAAGCGCGTAGTCAACGAGCCCTCAGGCGATCGTTCGCCGCCACTCCTCGACGCGGTCGTCGCAGCACGACACCAGGCGCACCGTGGTGGCGTCGATCTCGAAGATCGCGTCCTGACCGAACCGGCGGCCGAGGAGAACACCGTCGTCCCGCGGGAGCCCGACGACCACGAGGCTCGGCTCGGCGTGCGTCCCGTCGGGCGCAGTCCCCGTCCCCGGAACGAACGGAGCTCCGAGAGTCCGGATCGCATCGGCGAGGCGGTCGTTCGCGGCCTCGTTCGTCGCCCGATCCGGGCGGGCCGCACCCGGGTTGTACGCCGTGAGGACCACGACGGCGCCCGGGAACGGCCAGTCGCCGACCGCACCGGCACCGGTCAGCCGAACGGTCCGCCCCGGGGCGACCTCGGCCTCGACCACCGTCGTCCGGTACCACCCGAAGCGCTCGTCCACCGCTGGCTCGGTCGTTGCGTCGGTCACCCCGGTTCCTCCAGCGGCCCCTGAGGAACCTAATCCGCCCCCCGGCCCCGACCCCACGCCCCCCGGTCCCCACGCCCCGGCCTCGGCGTCCCACCCCGTCGATACAGTCCGGGCGTGCTGCACCTGCAGGTCGCCGGCGACGTCCGGCCGCTCGCCGACGGTCTCGCCACCGTCCTGGCCGAACCGCTCGCCGATCCGTTCGCGCGCGAGTGGATCGGCGTGCCCACCGACGGCATGCAGCGCTGGCTGAAGCTCCACCTGGCCCATCGGCTCGGCACCTCCGGCGCCGGTCACGGCGACGGCGTGGTCGCCAACCTCGACGTCCGCTATCCCGGC
>CAIYGQ010000329.1 GCA_903925745.1 uncultured Actinomycetes bacterium
CGCGATGTCGCCGGTCGTCGTCCGACAGATGACCATGCGGGCCTCGCCCGAGTAGGCCACCCGCTCGGGCGAGACGAGCTCGACGAGCAGCGAGGACATCAGGCGTTCTTCTCCAGCTCGGCGGCCTTGCGCATCGCGTCCTCGGCGCCGCCCACGTTGAAGAAGGCCTGCTCGGGCAGGTGGTCCAGGTCGCCGTTGCAGAGCATCTCGAAGCTCTCGACGGTGTCCTCCACCGGCGTGAAGATGCCGGGCAGACCGGTGAAGACCTCGGCCACGAACATGGGCTGGGCCAGGAACTTCTGGATCTTGCGGGCCCGGTCCACCGTGACCCGGTCCTCCTCGGACAACTCGTCGATGCCGAGGATGGCGATGATGTCCTGCAGCTCCTTGTATCGCTGCAGCATCTCCTGGACCCGGCGGGCCACGGCGTAGTGGCGCTCACCGACCACCTCGGGCGTGAGGATGGTCGAGGTCGAGGCCAGCGGGTCCACTGCGGGGTAGATGCCCAGCGCCGCGATGTCACGACTCAACTCGGTCGTGCCGTCGAAGTGGGTGAAGGCGGTGAACGGCGCCGGGTCGGTGTAGTCGTCGGCGGGCACGTACACGGCCTGCAGCGAGGTGATGGAACGACCGCCGGTGGACGTGATCCGCTCCTGGAGCTCGCCCATCTCGTCGGCCAGGGTCGGCTGGTAGCCCACCGCCGCCGGCATGCGTCCGAGCAGGGTCGACACCTCGGAACCTGCCTGGGTGAACCGGAAGATGTTGTCGACGAACAACAACACGTCCTGACCCTGGACGTCACGGAAGTACTCGGCCATCGTGAGCGCCGACAGCGCCACCCGGAGCCGGACGCCCGGCGGCTCGTCCATCTGGCCGAACACCAGTGCCGCCTTGTCCCGCACCGAGGTGCCGTCGCCCATGTCGGTCTCGCCCATCTCGATGAAGAGGTCGGTGCCCTCACGGGTCCGCTCCCCCACCCCGGCGAACACCGAGACGCCACCGAACTGGGTGGCCACGCGGGTGATCATCTCGGTGATGAGCACCGTCTTGCCCACACCCGCCCCGCCGAACAGGCCGATCTTGCCGCCCTGCAGGTAGGGGGTGAGCAGGTCGATGACCTTGATGCCCGTCGGGAACATCTGGGCCTTCGGCTCCAGGGTGTCGAAGGCGGGGGCCTCGCGGTGGATGTCCCAGCGCTCGGTGTCACCGATCGACTCGACGTCCAGTGGCTGGCCGAGCACGTTGAACACGTGGCCGAGTGTGGCGTCACCGACCGGCACGGAGATGCCGTGGCCCAGGTTCCGCACAGCCGTCCCGCGGACCAGCCCGTCGGTCGGCCGCATGGCGATGGCGCGCACCCGGCTGTCGCCGATCTGCTGGGCCACCTCGGCCACGACGGCCGTCTCGGTGCCGTCCACCGTGATGGTGAACTCGAGCGCCGTGTTGATCTCGGGGATCGAGTCGGGCGGGAACTCGACGTCGACCACCGGTCCGGCGATGGCGACGATCCGGCCGTCCTGCAGTTTGGTGTCGGTGAGGCTCATGGTTGTCTCCTGCTCCTGGCGGGAACGCATCAGGTCCGGTCGGGGCCGGACGCGTGGCGTCCGGCGATGTGGGCGGGGAAGGGATCGCTGTCGAGGTGCGACAGGATCAGTTCGGAGGGTTCGTCACGGTCGTCGGCGAGCGCCTCGGCTCCGCCGATGATCTCCATGATCTCGGTGGTGATCGCATCCTGGCGGACCTGGTTCATCTTCCGGGTCAGCTTGACGATCAGCTCCTGGGCGTTGTCGGTCGCGGCCTTCATGGCCCGCTGGCGGCTGGCCAGCTCCGAGGCGGCCGCGTCGAGCAGGGCGGCGAAGAGCCGGGACTCGACGTAGCGCGGGAGCAGGCTGGCCAGGACCGCGTCGGCCGACGGTTCGAACTCGAATCCGGCGGTGGCGCCGGCGTCGCCCTCCTCGGCGATCCGCGACGTCGTCTCGAGCGGCAGGAACCGGCGGACGACGACCTCCTGGGACCCCATCGAGATGAAGCGGGTGTACACCAGGTCGATGCGGTCGCAGCCGCCCTCGGTGAACAGGTCGATGACGCGGGCGGCGATGTCGGCGGCCGCCTCGAAGGTCGGGTTCTCCGAGAACCCCTCGAAGGAGGCCGTGATCGGGTAGTTCCGGAACGAGAAGTAGCCCTTGGCCTTCCGGCCGATCGTCACCAGGTCGTACTCGTGGCCGCCGGAACGGGCAGCCATCACCTCACGCTCGGCGGCCTTGATGACACTGGAGTTGTAGGCGCCGGCCAGGCCTCGGTCGGCCGAGAGCACCACGACCCCGACCCGTCGGATCTGCTCCATCGGCCGCAGGAGCGGGTGGTCGGCGTCGGCCCCGGCCGCGGACAGGTCCTGGATCACCTGGGTGATGTGCTCGGAGTAGGGCCGGGCCTCGTTGGCCCGCTGCTGGGCCTTCACGACGCGCGTCGCGGCGATGAGCTCCATGGCCCGGGTGATCTTCTTGGTGTTCTGGACGCTGCCGATCCTCCGTCGGAGGACCCGCTCCTGGGC
>CAIYGQ010000330.1 GCA_903925745.1 uncultured Actinomycetes bacterium
ATTCGAACCCACGGTGACGTTGCCGCCACACACGCGTTCCAGGCGTGCCGAATCGTCCGCTCTCGCACCTCTCCTGGTGCGGTCCCGCACCGGTGGCCGTGACCTGCCGGTGCGGACGAACCGCCGCTCAGGGTAGCCTGACGACACGCGTGTGTCCTCAGGCGGCGGCCGGGTCCTGTGCGACCGTGGCCCGTGAATCGAGTCAGGGCCGGGAGGCAGCAGCTCTCAGCGGAACCTGCGGTGTGCCGCAGATCGCCTGGCCGCCACCTGAGGACACACGCCGGAGCGGAGCGGGATCCCCCGTCACCGGCCACCGTTAGGATCGGCCCGTGGCCGCCCCCTCGCTCTACCGCCGGTACCGACCCCGGACGTTCAGCCAGGTGCGCGGTCAGGACCACGTCGTGGGTGCCATGCGCAACGCGGTGCGCTCCGGCACCGAGGGGCACGCCTACCTGTTCTCGGGTCCCCGGGGAACGGGCAAGACGTCCACCGCACGGATCCTCGCGAAGGCGCTCAACTGCACGGACCTCCGTGACGGCGAGCCGTGCTGCGAATGTGACTCGTGCCTGGCGGTGGAGTCGGGCTCGAGCATGGACCTCTTCGAGTTGGACGCGGCCTCCAACAACAAGGTCGACGACATGCGCAGCCTGATCGGTGGGACGGTCGTCGCGTCACCGGGCCGCACGAAGGTCTACATCCTGGACGAGGTCCACATGCTGAGCGCCGGCGCGTCGAACGCGCTGTTGAAGACGCTCGAGGAGCCACCGAGCGGCGTGTGCTTCGTGTTGGCGACGACCGACCCGAACAAGGTGCTGCCGACGATCCGCAGTCGGACGCAGCACTTCGAGTTCCGGTTGCTGTCCGCGGCCGAGCTGGAGTCCTACGTGCGGTGGATCGCCCAGGACGCCGACCTGGACCTGAGCGACGAGGCGGTCGCCCACGTCGTGCGGGTGGGTCGGGGGTCGGCCCGCGACACGCTGTCCGCCCTCGACCAGGTCGTGGCCGCCGGCGGGGTGGTGCAGGGCTCCGAACCGGTGCAGGAACTGATGGACGCTCTGGCCGGGTCCGACGCTGGCGCTGCGGTGCAGGCGGTGGCGTCGGCCCTGGCCGAGGGCCACGACCCCCGGGTGCTGGCCGAGTCGGTGCTCGCCGTCCTGCGCAACGCGTTCCTCTGCTCGGTCGCGGTCGACGTCCCCCAACTGCTCGACACCGACCGTGAGCTCGCCGAGCGCTGGGCCGCCGAGTTGGGCACCCGTCGGTTGACCCAGGCGCTGGAGCGCATCGGGACGGCGCTGGTCGACATGCGCCACGCGGCCGACCCCCGGGTCCCGCTCGAGGTCGCGCTCGTGTCGCTCACCGCGTCGACCGACCGGCTGGCCGAGCTCGAGTCGCGGGTCGCCGAGCTGGAGGCCGGCGCCGGGACGTCCGCCGCGCCCCGCTCCCGCCGGTCGGCCGGCACCCGTTCGGACAGCTCCGGGCCCGCTGATGCCGAGACCGACTCCGCTGCCGATTCGACGGTCGGCGGTGCCGGTGCCGAGGGCGCCGAACCTGCGACCGCGGGCGGCGATGCCCGGGCGGCCCGGGCGGC
>CAIYGQ010000331.1 GCA_903925745.1 uncultured Actinomycetes bacterium
CGAGCCCCGTCTGCGGGCGCACGAGTGCTCGAGCTGCGGCGCCCGATTCTTCGGCCGGCGCAACGCGTGCGCGTCGTGCGGTGCGCTGGAGTTCCACGACGTGGACCTGCCCGGAGAGGGCGTGGTCACGGCCTTCACCATCGTCAGCTTCGCGGCGCCGGGCATCCCCGTCCCGTTCGTGGCGGCGATCATCGACTGCGGGGGCACCACGGTGCAGGCCAACCTCCTGAACGTCCAACCCGACCCGGACCACGTCCGGCTGGGCATGCGGGTCCGACTGGCGACGGACTCGCTGGGGGAGGACGGCAACGGGGTCGAGGGTGTGACCTTCGGATTCGAACCCATCACCGACGGGAGCGGCTCGTGAGCGACGACGTGTACATCCTGGGCATCAACATGACGGCGTTCGGGAAGCGACCCGAGGCCGACACGACGGACCTCGGTGCCGAGGCGGCGCTCGCGGCCATGGCGGATGGCGGTGTCACCATCGCCGATGTCGACGTGATCGGCGCCGGGAACCTGCTCGGCGGTCCGGGCGGGTTCGGACAGATGCTGCAGAAGCAGATCGGCCAGACGGGGATCCCTGTCTACAACGTGCAGAATGCGTGCGCGACGGGTGCGACGGCGTTGCGCACGGCGATCATGGCGATCAAGGCGGGTGAGGCCGAGGTCGGGCTCGCGGTCGGTGTCGAGAAGCTGTCGGGGGCGGGCCTGCTCGCCGGTGGTTCCCGGAAGGAGGACGACGGTTCGTGGACGCCGTCCGGCCGGGTCGGCGCGATCACCGGGACCGACGGCCGGATCGGGACGGTCACGATGCCGGGGACGTTCGCCCAGATCGGCATGCAGTACCTGCACGAACACCGGTACTCAGGAGCGGAGTTCGAGCTGTTCGCCCGGATCAGCCAGAAGAACCACGCCAACTCCACCCTGAACCCACTGGCGGCCTACACCAAGGAGCTCAGCCTCGAGCAGATCATGGGCGACGTGATGGTGGCCTACCCGAACACCCGGCCGATGTGCTCGGCGAACTGCGACGGTGCGGCGGCCGCCGTGGTGGTCTCGGGTGACCGCCTGCGGTCCCTGTCCGACGAGCAGCAGCGTCGGGCGGTGCGGATCGCGGCGTCGGTGCTGACCTCGGATCCGTGGGCCGAGGGCTGCCAGGTGCTCCCCGACGTGAACACCCTGACGCGGCGTGCGGCGACCACGGCCTACGAGCAGTCGGGCTTCGGTCCCGAGGACCTGGACCTGGTGGAACTCCACGACTGCTTCGCCACCGCCGAGTTGGTGCACTACGACAACCTGATGCTGTGCGAACCCGGCGGGGCGGTGGACTTCTTCGAGTCGGGAGCACCGTTCCGGGACGGGTCCACCCCGGTCAACGTCTCGGGCGGCCTCGAGTCGAAGGGTCACCCGGTCTCGGCGACGGGGATCGCCAACATCTGGGAGATCTGCCACCACCTGCGAGGTGAGGCCGGTGACCGTCAGATCGAGGGTGCCCGGGTCGGCCTGGCCCACGTGATCGGCCTGGGTTCCGCCTGCGGGATCCACATCCTGGAACGGGCCTGAGCGATCACCTCGGGCGCCCGGGGGCGGGGAACCGGGCAGCGAACACGGGAGGAGGACGGGTCGTGGGAGTGCTCCTGGAGCCGATCGTCGCCATCCGTGGTGACGAGCCCGCAGTCATCGACGAGCGCTCGGTCACCGGGTGGAGGGCACTGGACGAGCACGTGACGAGGCTGGCGCACGCCCTGTTGGACCGGGGCGTGTCCGAGGGGGACTCCGTCGTCGCGCTGCTCGGGAACCAGCTCGAGCTGGTGGAACTGTCGCTCGCGTGCGGGACGATCGGGTGCGTCCTGGTGCCGCTCAACTGGCACTGGGTGGCCCCCGAGGTCGCCTACGTCCTGGCCGACGCCGACGCCCGGGCGCTGGTGGTCGACGAACGGTTCCTGGAGGTGGCCGCGATCGCCCTCGACGAGCGGCCGGTGGGGGTACGGATCGTCGTCGGTGGTCCGGTCGGGGACTTCGAGGCCTGGGACGCCCTGCTCGCCTCGGGGTCGACCGACCCGTTGGTGTCCCCGGTCAAGGGCGGCCCGATGTTCTACACGTCGGGAACGACGGGTCACCCGAAGGGGGTCCGCTCGGCGCTCACCGCCGTCGGCGGGCCGCCGGAGATGCTGACCCTCATGGCGCACTCGATCGGTGCGACCATCGACGTCCCGCCCGTGGCCGGTGGCGACGTCGACCCGCGGGTCCAGTTGGTGTGTGGGCCGATGTACCACTCGGCCCAGTGGGTCTTCGGGGTGTTCGCCCTGTTGTGCGGGGCCACCGTGGTGCTCCAGCACCGCTTCGACGCCGAGGGGGTGCTGGATCTGGTGGATGC
>CAIYGQ010000332.1 GCA_903925745.1 uncultured Actinomycetes bacterium
GTCTCGCTCCCTTGCCGAATCCCCTCACGGTTCAGATAGTACCGGGGTCCGCGTCCTGGACCGACCGCTCAGACAGTTGCAGGCTCCGATCAGGTTCAGTCGTTGCAGTCGATGCGTCCCGACTCGGTGTAGCCGGCAGCGTTGTTCGTAACCACGATGTCGGTGAAGAGGCGTTGAACCTCATTGGCATCGATGTTGCCAGAGACGCTCTCGAACCCGCTGCCCACCGGGTTGGTCAATGTGATCGAGCACGAGAACCGTCCCGACTTGTCCGACCGGTTCGTCAGCGTGTACCTGACTTCAACAATCGCGTCGCTCGTGGCAGTGACCTGATTCATAGCCCCAGACACTTCGATCTTCTTCGCGTTCCCGAGGATCACCACCGCTCCACACAACGCAATCCCACCGAGGATGAAAGCGAGCACCACGAAGCCGACACCGCTACTGATGGCGCTGTTGGCCTTCCCAAGTGTCGGCGACGCTGCGGTGGATGGGTTGGGGTTCGCATCGATCTCCAGAGGAGCAGGGGAAGGTGCAGGAGCGGGCTGGTACCAGCGGCCGTCGTCTGCGAGCCACCACCCCGGAGCGGGTGGAACCGACGACTGATGCCAGGAACCATCCAGTGCCTGATACCACCCGGGGCCGCTATTGGCTTCCTGTTCCGTCACGGCGTCCCCTCCCAATCCCGAGACCTGCCGATTCCTCATCCACGATGGTAGGGGGCTCGTCGGGCCAGAGCCCGAACCAGGCGCGCCGTCGTGGCGGCTGTCGTCTCTCTTTGGCCGGGAAGACCGCTACCGAAACTGCTACCGGACAATCCACCACGGGCTGGTACGAGGTGTCACGGTGGATTCCGAATCGGGACCTCGATCCGCGCAAACACGGGCACCTCGGTACTGGACCAACTCGGTCGTCACGGGTCGAGCGGGAGTTCGACTCCCACCCCGGGCACCGAGGCGCCGACCGAGGGGCCGACCGCGGCCGGCAGCCCCCACCGGGCGGGCGTCGTCGGCCTGTGGGCCCTAACGTCCCGGCGTGGCACCGAACCGTTCGCCGCACCCGTGGAACAACGGATTCAGGTGGGATCCCCCGGACCGTGCCCCCACGATGCTGACCGTCGAGCAGGCCGAGCAGTTCCGTTCCGACGGCTACATCGTCCTGCGGGGTGTCTTCTCCCCGGAGGAACTCGCCGAACTCGTCGAAGCCTGCGACGACGGGGTGTCGGTGGTCACCGACCTCCTCGAACAGATGGGCGGCCGGCTGGGCGTCGCCGGGCTGGACACCCAGGTGGTGGCGCCCCACCTGGTGCTCCGCTCGGACGCGGCCCGTCGGGCGTGCGCCCACCCGACCCTGGTCGGGGTGTGCCGGGACCTGATGGGTGACGATGTCCGGCTCTACTGGGAGCAGGCCGTCCACAAGGTGCCGCACGGTTCCGAGCCGGTGCTGTGGCACCAGGACAACGGCTACACGTTCGTCGAACCCCAGGACTATCTGACCTGCTGGATCTCACTGACCGAGGCGACGTCCGACAACGGTTGCGTGTGGGTGGTCCCCGGCGCCCAGCGGGACGGGACCCTGGTGCACGACGACACGCCCATCGGCTTCGAGTGCTGGGGTGACTTCGACGCCGCGGTCGAGGTCCCGACCGCGCCCGGCGACGTCGTCGTGTTCAGCTCCCTCAGCCCGCACGCCACCCGCATCAACACCACCGACGACGTGCGCAAGGCCTACATCGTCCAGTACTGCCACGGCGACGCCGTCGCCCGGTTCCCGGGTCCTGCGGGTGAACCCGGGGACCCGGTGCCCCAGGACGATCCCGACCGTCAGTTCGAGGTGCTCCGAGATGGTTGCCCGGTGCCGATTCCGCTGCTGTCCCGTTCCTGAACGGCGGCTGCCGAGGCGCGGAGGCGACGCCACGTGAGGACCGATCCAGGTGCTCAGCCGTCGGCGGCGCAGGTCGTCCTCCCGGGTGGATCGCCGTTCCGGAACAGGAACGACTCCACGATCCGGCTCACGCAGGGTCCGGCCCGGCCGTAGGCCAGGTGGCCGTCGCCCTCCCACTCCAGGTAGCGAGCCGAGTCGAGCTGTTGCGCGAGCGACCGCGCCCAGCCGACCGGGGTCGCCGGGTCGTGGGTGGTGCCGACCACCAGGATCGGTCCGGCTCCGGCGGCCCGGACGGGCGCAGGCGGCGCAGGCGAGCGCGTCGGCCAGACGTGGCAGGGGGCGGTGGACCAGGCCCGTGACGGTCCGTCGATCGGGGCCAGGGCCCGCCACTGCTCCGCCAGCACCGGCACGTCATCGGTCGAGGTCGACGTCTCCAGGTCGTGGCACAGGACCGACAGGTACTGGGTGTCGGCGGGGTTCACCATCAGCGCCGGGCCGTGGGCGAGTTCGAGCATCGGCTGGTAGCGACCGGCGAGCGCATCGCCGAGCACCGCGCGCAGGTCGTCCCACGTGCCCGGCGGGAAGTACGTCGCCGACTGCAGCAGCGCCAGCGCCCGACCACCCGACAGCATCCGTCCGTCGGGAGCCGTGTACGGCTCACGGTCGAGGGTGCGGACGAGTTCCTGGAGCTGGCCCAGCCCTCCGGCCACACCCCCGGTGAGTGGGCAGTCGGTGTCCTGTTGGCAGTCCGCGACGAACCGACCCAGCGCAGCGTCCATGGCGATGGCCTGGTCACGCCGGACGGCGTCGTAGTCGAGCGCCGGGTCCATCGCACCGTCGAGGACCATCCGCCCGGTGCGCTCGGGGAACGTGGACGCGTACTCGGCGCCCAGGTAGGTGCCGTAGGAGAACCCCAGGTAGGTGAGCTGATCCTCGCCGAGCGCGGCCCGCAGGTCGTCCAGGTCCCCCACGACGTCGGCCGTGCCGACGTGTGGGAGCCACTCGGCGAACCGGGACCGGCAGGCGTCGGCGATCGATCGAGCGGAGTCGATCGCCGCGCGTTCCTGGTCGGGGCCGACCGGAACGCTCGGGCGGTCCCGGACCGCCGTCACCTGTGCCTCGTCCATGCACTCCATGACCGGGTCGCTCCCACCGACCCCGCGGGGATCGAAGCTCACCAGGTCGTAGCGTTCCCGCAGTGCAGCGAGGTCCCCGCCGTCCCGACGGAGGTAGCCGACCCCCGAGATCCCGGGTCCACCCGGATTGATGACGAGCGAGCCGAGCCGATCGGGCCCGGTCGCAGGGAGTCTCAGGACGGGGAGCGTGAACGTCGCCCCGTCCGGCTCGGAGCGGTCCCGGGGCACGACGAGCTCGGCGCACTCTGCGCCGTCACCGCACGGCCGCCACTGCAGTGCGGCGGCATCCCCGTCCGACTCGCCACCACACGCCGAGAGGAGGATCCACGATGCCAGGACCACCAGGCCGATGCGGGTCGGCAGGGTCGACAGGGGACGCCCGATGGTGGTGGTCACCGGTCCAGCGTAGGTGTGGGGACTGTCCGGGGCGGGACCGTGGCGTGCTCCGGAGGTGCGGACCTCAGCGCTGGATGAGTTCGGCAGCAAGGAGGGACAGATGGAGCAGATCCCCATCGCTCGAGACAAAGGGAGAAGCCTCGCGGGTGCCCCAGAACCGCACTCCTGCCTCGGTCCCCCGAACCACCCAGGCAGACGCTCTGAGCGTGTCCGACGTGTCCTCCTCCGGATTCGGCCGCGACAGCTTCGTGACTGCGCTCAGCGCAGAGGAGCAACCGGCCGTCCACATCCCCATCGAGCTGGTTCGCCCCGAGCACATCATCCTCGGACATCCGCCAGAGATCGGTCGGCTGAGCGGCATGGACCAGTTGGCGGTCCTGCGTCGGGAACTGGACTCGCTCTGGGAGGATGTCCCGAACCACTCGAGGCTCGAAGACCTTCTCGGGTCCGCCGGAGTCGAGGAACTGGCGACGACACGACCTCCGTTCGGGAGACGAATGAAGGTGCGGTTCCCCGGCGGAGCCGCCATTGCGATCCACGGGAGGTCCAACGTCGAGGAGACCCTCGCGAGGCTCGATCGATGACTGTGTCACCGATCGCCGGGACCGGGTCAGACCACCACGACGTCGACGAGATCACCGAGGCCTTCGAAGTCCGCGCCGTTGCGGGTGTAGA
>CAIYGQ010000333.1 GCA_903925745.1 uncultured Actinomycetes bacterium
ACGTGGTCGGCGAGGTGGCGGGCCGGACCTGTGTGCTGATCGACGACATGATCGACACCGCCGGCACCATCTGCGCCGCGGCCGACCAGCTGGCCGAGCACGGGGCGTCGGCCGTCTACTGCGCCGCGACCCACGGGGTGTTCTCGGGTCCGGCGATCGACCGCCTGAAGAACTCGGCGCTCGAGAAGGTGGTGATCACCAACACGCTGCCGCTGCCGGAGGAGAAGCGGATCGACAAGATCGAGGTCCTGTCCGCCGCCGGGATCATCGCGGACGCCATCGACGCCGTGTTCGAGGACACCTCGGTCTCGGAGATCTTCGACGGCCAGAACCAGCACTGAGGCCGCAGCACCCGGGTCCGGCCCGCTCCCGGCCGGCCCACCGGGTCGGGCGCGTTGGCACGGGATCACGGGGCCCCGGTACAGTCCGAGGTCGCCCGTTCGGGCAGCAGCGCCGCCAACTCCAGGAGTTCCACCATGTCCGAGGTCACCCTCGTCGCCGAGACCGGCCGTGAGCTCGGGACCCGTCCCGCCCGCCGGGTGCGCCGAGAGGGCCGGGTCCCCGGTGTCGTCTACGGCTCCGGAGAGGCCGCCACCTCGCTGTCGGTCGACCGGGCCGACCTGCGCCGTGCCCTCTCGACCGATGCCGGCGTCAACGCCCTGATCACCCTGACCGTCGACGGCGAGTCGTTCCTGGCCGTCGTGCGCGAGCTCCAGCGCCACCCGGTGCGGCGCGACGTCGTGCACATCGACTTCCTGAAGGTCGACGTGGACGCACCCATCGAGGTCGAGGTGCCGATCCGGCTGGTCGGTGAGGCCAAGCAGGTCACGACCAACGGCGGCATGACCGAGCAGCGGATCTCGGTGCTCCGGGTCGTGGTGCGGCCCGACTCGATCCCCGATGCCATCGAGTGCGACATCACGAACATGTCCCTCGAGGAGCCCTCGATCCTGGTGGCCGACCTCGTGCTGCCCGAGGGCGTCGAGACCCGGAGCCCGGCCCAGCAGGCCGTGGTCACCGCGCAGCTGACCCGGGCGGCCGTCACCGCACGTGGCGCCGGCGAGGGTGAGGACGAGGGCGCCGAGGGCGCCGCCGACGAAGCGGCCGGTGGTGACGCCTCGGACGGTGACGAGTCGGGCGACTGACCTTGTCGGGGTCGTCCTGCGACCTGCTCGTCGTCGGACTGGGCAACCCCGGATCGGAGTACGCGGGCACCCGCCACAACGTGGGCGCCGAGGCCGTCGAGCTGGTGGCCGAACGCAGTGGTGGGCGACTCCGGGCCGACCGCAAGGTCTCGGCCGCCACCGCCACCGCCCGGATCGGTGGCTGCCACGTGGTCCTGGCGGTGCCGACCACGTGGATGAACGAGTCGGGACGGGCGGTCGGATCACTGGTGCGACGCCACGGAGTGGAGCCCGACCGGATCCTGGTCGTCCACGACGAACTCGACCTGGACCCCGGCCGGATCAAGCTCAAGGCCGGGGGTGGCCACGCCGGCCACAACGGCCTCCGCTCGATCCACTCGCACCTGCGGAGTGATGCGTACCTGCGGCTGCGCCTCGGGGTCGGCAAGCCGCCCGGGGGGCCTGAACGCGGGGCCGACTGGGTGCTCTCACGCGTCCCGGCCTCGCAGCGGCTCGTCCTGGACGAGATGGTGGCCCGGGCCGCCGATGCGATCGAGTCCGTGGCTGCCGATGGGGTCGACGCCGCCATGCAGCACGTGAACGCCCGGTGAGCGGCGTGGGCGCCACGTCGGGCCCGCCGGCGGACGCGGGGGTGCCTGCGTCGTCGGTCACGCCGCCGCTCGCGGCGTTGCTGCCGGCACTCGGCGCCGACCCGTCGACCGCCGTGGCCACCGGATCGCGATTCGACGCCCTGGTGGTCCCCACCGCGGCGCAGGCCGCCGTGCTGGCCGGGGTGGTCGACCGGTCGGATCGTCGCCCGGTGCTCGTCGCCGTGCCCGGTGGCGACGACGCCGACCGGCTCGGTGCCGACCTGGTGAACTTCCTGGGGCCCGAGGCGGTCGAGGTCGTGCCTGCGTGGGAGACGCTCCCCTTCGAACGGATCAGCCCGTCGGTGGCCACGATGGGTCGGCGTCTGCGGGCGGTCTGGCGCCTGCGCACCGGTGATGCGGCCCTGCGCGTGGTCGTGGCCTCGGCCCGGGCGCTCGTCCAGCGGCTCGGCCCGCACGTCGAGGACACCGAACCGGTCCTCGTCCGCACCGGTGACCGGATCGACCTGGACGACCTGGTCGCGGAACTGGTCGCCGCGGGGTACCGCCGGGAGTACCAGGTGGAGCACCGGGGTGAACTGGCGGTGCGCGGCTCGATCGTGGACGTCTTCCCCTCGACCGAGGACGGCCCGGTCCGGATCGACCTGTGGGGCGACGAGGTCGACCGGCTCTGTCGGTTCTCGGTCGCCGACCAGCTCGCCGGCGAACAGCTCGACGCCGTCCGCATCTTCGGCGCCCGGGAGCTGCGGGGTACCGACGAGGTCCGGGCCCGGGCCGAGGCGCTGGTCGCCACCGCCCCCTGGGGTCGCGAGCAGTGGGAGCGTCTCGCCGAGGGCCAGCTCTTCGAGGGCATGGAGGCCTGGCTGCCCTGGCTGGTGGACGGCGAGCACGTCCTCAGCGACCTGCTCGGGGGGGACGCCCGCGTCGTGCTCGTCGACCCCCGACGCTTCCGGGACCGGGCCCGGGCGGTGCACGACGAGGAGGTCGACCTGGCCGACAGCCTGGCCCGCACCTGGGGGTTGGCCGAGGCCGACGACGTGCCGCGGCTCGCCGTCGACGCGGACCGGTTGTTCGACCGCACCGACGCATCGCTGTGGACGATCTCGTCACTGCCCGAGGGCCCCGACGCACCCGTCGTCGCCGTGACGCCGTGGGCGCAGGTGAGCGGAGAGGGCGAGGCGATCGTGGGTCAGCTCAGCCGCCTGTTGGAGCGCGAGGTCCGGGTCGTGGCGTGCGCTGATGCGCCCGGCACGCTCGATCGGATCCGGTCGATCCTGTCGGGCGCCGGGTTCGCGCTCGGTGATCCCGGCGAGCCGTCGGTCCGGCCCGGGTGCATCGCGACGGTCGTCGCACCTCTCGACCGCGGGTGCGTGCTCGACGACGCCGGCGTCGCCCTGCTCGCCGAGTCCGACCTGACCGGTCGGCGGCGCACCCGCCGCCCGGCGGCACCGGTCCGCGGCGACGCACGACAGGTGTTCGAGTCGCTCGAGCTCGGCAGCCACGTGGTCCACCACCACCACGGGGTGGCCCGGTTCGGCGGCATGGTGCGCCGCGCCATCGGTGGGGTCGAACGCGACTACCTGTTGCTCGAGTACAGGGGCGACGACCGGCTGTACGTGCCGTCGGACCAGATCGACGCCGTCCGCCTGTACTCGGGTGGCGAGACGCCCACGCTGAACCGCATGGGCGGTGCCGACTTCGCCCGCACCAAGGCCAAGGTGCGCGCCGCGGTCGCCGAGATCGCCCAGGAACTCGTCGTCCTGTACCAGCAGCGACTCCACACGCCCGGCCACGCGTTCGCCGCCGACACCCCGTGGCAGCGCGAGGTCGAGCAGGCGTTCCCGTACCAGGAGACCCCGGACCAGTTGCGGGCCATCGCCGAGGTCAAGGCCGACATGGAGGCGGCGGTCCCGATGGACCGGCTGGTGTGCGGCGACGTCGGCTTCGGCAAGACCGAGGTGGCGGTCCGGGCGGTGTTCAAGGCGGTGGCCGACGGACGCCAGGCCGCCGTGCTGGTCCCCACCACCCTGCTCGCCCAGCAGCACTTCACGACCTTCCGGGACCGCTTCGCCGGCCACCCCGTCCGCGTCGAGGTCCTGTCGCGGTTCCTCTCGGACGCCCAGGCGCGCGAGGTGGTGGACGGGCTGGCGTCGGGCGCGGTCGACGTCGTGGTCGGCACCCACCGGCTCCTGTCGACCGACGTCCGCTTCGCCTCGCTGGGTCTGCTCGTGGTCGACGAGGAGCAGCGCTTCGGTGTGGCGGCCAAGGAGGCGGTGAAGCAGCTGCGGACCAACGTCGACGTGCTGACCCTGACGGCGACACCGATCCCGAGGACGCTCGAGATGAGCCTCACCGGGATCCGGGACCTGTCGCTCCTCGAGACACCGCCGGCGGCCCGCCAACCGATCCTCACCTACGTGGGCGCCTACGACGAGCGGGCGGTGGGCGAGGCCATCCGGCGGGAACTGCTGCGGGAGGGCCAGGTCTTCTACGTCCACAACCGGGTCCGTGACATCGACGACCATGCGGCCGCGCTCCGGGCGCTCGTGCCCGAGGCCCGGATCGCGGTGGCGCACGGCCAGATGGACGAGGCTGCGCTCGAGCGGGTCGTGGTCGACTTCTGGGAGGGCCGATTCGACGTCCTGGTGTGCACGACGATCATCGAGTCCGGCATCGACATGCCGACGGTGAACACGCTGGTCGTCGAGCGTGCCGACCTGCTCGGGCTCGGCCAGCTCCACCAGCTCCGTGGGCGGGTCGGGCGTGCCGGTCAACGGGCGTACGCCTACCTGTTCCACCCGCCCGACCGGACCCTGTCGGAGGAGGCCGACGAGCGTCTGCGGACCATCGGTGAGACGACCGAGCTCGGCTCGGGATTCCGCATCGCGATGCGGGACCTGGAGATCCGGGGGGCGGGCAACCTGCTGGGAACGGGGCAGTCGGGCCACGTCGCATCGGTGGGCTACGACCTGTACTGCCAGATGGTCACCGAGGCGATCGCCGAGCTCAACGGGGACCCGGTCGAGGAACCGGTCGAGGTGGTCGTCGAGGTGCCGGTGCCCGCGTATCTGCCCGAGGACTACATCGCCCGCGAGGACCTCCGCCTGGAGGCCTACCGCCGACTGGCCGCCGTCACGGACGCGTCCGAGGTCGACGCGATCGCCGCCGAGTGGGTCGACCGGTTCGGGCCCGTGCCGGGTCCCGCCGAAACGCTGCTCGGGGTCGCCCGGCTCCGGGGGGCCTGTGTCCGCGCCGGGGTCCGGGAACTCGTCGTGTCCAAGGGCGCGGCGTTGTCGGGCCCGCCACTCGTCGCCCGCCTGGCCCCGGTCCGGCTCCGCGAGTCCCGACGGGTGCGCATGGAGCGCTCGCACCGGGGCGCCCACTACAAGGCCGAGACCGAGGAGCTGTTCCTGCCGGCCCAACGTGGCGACGGGCTCGTACCCGGGCTGCTCGCGGCCATCGAGGACCTGCTCGGCGACCCGCCTGCGCCGACCTGACCCTCACATCGGCCCGGAAGCGGGCCGGTCGGTCGACCGGCGGTAGCATCGGCGGCCATGCGTAGCGCCCGACTCCTCGCCGGACTGCTCCTGGTGGCGACCATCGCTGCGGCCTGTGGTGTCGCCGCCGACGACCGCGCCGCGGTGGTGCTCGGCGCCCCGGTGTCGACCGGCACCGTCGATGCGCTGGCATCGGACGAGGCCTTCCTGCAGGCCGTCGGCGGTGGGCTCCCCGGAACGGGGTCGGTCGTCCCCGGGGACTCGGCCCGGGCGGCGTTGTCCTTCGAGATCCAGCGCACCGCCGCCGAGGCCGAGCTGCAGCGCTGGGGGCTCTCGCTCGACGGATCGGTCGTGGCCGAGGCCCGCGCGAGCGTCGAGCAGCAGGTTCCTCCCGGGCTGGGCGAGCGCTCGCTCGAGGAACTCGCCTCGTTCGTCGCGGCCACGACGGCGCTCGGCAACCGACTGACGTCGATCGACCCGTCGAACGAGGAGGACCTCCGACTCCTGTACGACGGTGCGCCCAGCCTCTGGAACCGGACCTGCGCAGCGGTCATCGCCGTGGCCGAGGAGCGGTCGGCGGACGTGGCCGCACTGGTCGGATCGGGACGCAGGCTGGAGGAGGTCGCCGGGGAGGTCCAGGAGTCCCAGCTCGTGTTCGATCCGGCCGAGGAGTGCGTGCCGACGGCCCAGCTGCCCGGCGAGCTCCGTGAGCGGATCGAGGAACTGGTCCCGGGCGCTCCGGTCGGTTCCGCGACCATCGAGAGTCAGGCGGGGCCCGTCACCGTGTTCTACCGGGTTGACGGCCGGGAGCGGCTGGCGTTCGACGACGAGGCGACCCGCGACCAGCTCGGGACCCTGGTGGAGCGGTTCGGCGCCTCGCAGTCGCCACCCCAGGCGGCAGGGTTCTGGCTGAACCTGATCCTGCCCGACGCCGTGGACGTCAACCCCCGGTACGGGCGGCCGGTGATCGGCCCGAGCGGCACCTTCGAGGTCGCCGCGCCGGAGGGGCCGGTGGTGGAACTCGACGTGGACCTGTCCCAGGACCGGCCACAGGTCCAGCCCCCGGCCCCCGAGGGCACGGGCGACGGCACGACAGGTGGGTCCGACGCCACGACGGATGGGTCCGGCGGTGCGCCGGTCGGCCCCGGACCGCCCGTCACCCAGGACCCGACCGCGACCCCGACCCCCTGACCCCGTGGGCGGTCCGACCCGACCGGTCGTCGAGGTCGTCGGGCTCGGCCCCGCCGGCGCCGACCTCCTCACCGGCGGCACGCTCCGGGTCCTGAGGGATGCGGCGACCGTCCGGTTGCGGACCTCCCGCCACCCGGCCGTCGCCGAGCTCGACGAGCTCTCCGGGGTTCCGTCGTTCGACGACCTGTACGAGCGGTCCGAATCGTTCGAGGAGGTCTACGGCGGTGTCGTCGAGTCGCTCGTCGACCTGGCCGGGGCCCACGGCGCGGTGGTCTACGCCGTGCCGGGTTCACCGGTCGTGGCCGAGCGGACCGTCGAGTTGCTGCTCGCCGACGAGCGGGTGCGGGTCCGGCTCCACCCGGCGCTGTCGTTCCTCGACCTGGCCTGGGTCCGTCTGGGCATCGATCCGGTCGAGCAGGGCGTGCAGGTCGTCGACGGCCACCGGTTCACCGAGCGGGCGGCCGGCGCCGTCGGGCCGTTCCTGGTCGCCCAGTGCGACCACCCGTTCGTGCTCGCCGACATCAAGCTCGCCGTGCAGGACCCACCCGCCGTCGAGGTGGTGGTGCTCCACCACCTGGGACTGACCGACGAGCGGGTCGAACGGCTGCCGTGGGACCACCTGGACCGGATCACCGAGGCCGACCACCTGACGTCGGTGTTCATCCCTGCGTTGGGGGCGCCGCTCGCCGGCGGGTTCGTCCGGCTGGCCGAGCTCGTCGGCTCCCTCCGTCGGAGCGACCCGTGGAAGGCCGCCCAGACCCACGGATCGCTGCGTCGCTACCTGCTCGAGGAGTCCTACGAGTTCTTCGCCGCCGTGGACGACTACGACCCGGCGACGGGTGAGGGGGCCGATGAGGTCTGCTCTGAACTGGGCGACGTGTTGTACCAGGTGGTCCTGCACGCAGTCGTGGCCCAGGAGGCCGGCTGGTTCACGCTCGACGACGTGGTCGCCGCCATCGACACGAAGCTGCGGCGACGCCACCCGGCCCCCGCGGACCCCACCGACGCCCCGGAGGACGCCGAGGAGGCGCATCGACGCTGGGAGCGCGCCAAGCTCGCCGAACCCGGCCGGTCGTCGGTCCTGGACGGGGTGCCACCGGACCTGCCGGCGCTCGCCCGCGCCCTGGTCGTGGCGACCAAGGCGGCGACGGTGGGATCGGCCCCGTCCACTGCGGACGACGCCGCACCGGCGGCCGAGTCGGCGGTGCGCGCCTACCTGGACGCACCGGGCGACCCGGTCGCGCTGGCCGAGGCCCTGGGCGCGCTCGTGGAGGTCGCCCGGACCGCCGAGGTGGATCCCGAGGATGCGCTCCGTGCCCGGACCCGACGCCGGGAGGTCGCGGTCCGGCGGGCCGAGGCCGGTGGCGGCGGCGCCGACGTGTCGGCCCCGGGGCCCGGGTCGGCACCGGCCTAGAGTGCTCGCCATGCCCGAACCGCTGAGCATCGCCCCCGCCACCGGACGCCTGGGGATCCTGACCCCCGGGATGGGGGCGGTCGCCTCCACGGCCTACGCCGGGGTGCTCGCCGCCCGACAGGGCCTGGCCGAACCGATCGGATCGTTGTCGCAGATGGCCCACATCCGCCTCGGTCGCCGGGAGGAGGGCCGCAACCCCCTGATCCGCGACTTCGTCCCGCTGGCGACGCTCGACGACCTGGTGTTCGGCGGGTGGGATCCGATCTCGCCGAACGCACTCGAGGCGGCCCGCACCTGCGGGGTGCTCGACGAGTCCGACCTGGGGCCGCTCAGCTCCGAGCTGGAGGGGATCGTGGCCATGCCGGCGGTGTTCGACCAGCGCTGGGTCAAGAAGCTCGACGGCGTCCGGGTCAAGACCGGCGAGTCGAAGTGGGACCTGGCCCAACAGCTCGTGGACGACATCGAGCGGTTCCGCACCGAACAGGACTGCGACCGGCTCGTCGTGGTCTGGTGCGGTTCCACCGAGGCGTACCAGGAACCCTCGGAGGTCCACGCCACGGTCGAGTCCTTCGAGGCCGGCCTGCGCGCCGACGACGAGAACATCTCACCGAGCCAGATCTACGCCTACGCGGCGCTCAGCCTGGGGGTCCCGTTCGCCAACGGCGCCCCCAACCTGTCGATCGACCTGCCGTGCATGGAGGAACTGGCGGTGCGCAACGGCGTCCCCGTGACCGGCAAGGACTTCAAGACCGGCCAGACGCTCATGAAGACGATCCTGGCCCCCGGCTTCAAGGCCCGCATGCTCGGGATGCGCGGCTGGTACTCGACGAACATCCTGGGCAACCGCGACGGTGAGGTGCTCGACGACCCGGAGAACTTCAAGACCAAGGAGGTCTCCAAGCTGGGCGTGCTCGACACGATCCTCCAGCCCGAGGTGTACCCGGAGCTCTACGGGAACATCGACCACGTCGTGCGGATCAACTACTACCCGCCCCGCGGCGACAACAAGGAGGGCTGGGACGCGATCGACATCTTCGGGTGGATGGGCTACCCGATGCAGATCAAGGTCGACTTCATGTGCCGCGACTCGATCCTGGCCGCGCCGATCGTGTTGGACCTGGCGCTGTTCCTGGACCTGGCCCAGCGGGCCGGGCAGTCGGGTGTGCAGGAGTGGCTGAGCTTCTACTGGAAGTCGCCGCAGCCGGCCGGGGGCGTCTCCCCGGAGCACGACATCTTCATCCAGCAGATCAAGCTCAAGAACACGCTCCGTGAGTGGATGGGCGAGGAGCCCGTCACCCACACCGAGGCCTGAACGGCCCGGCCGGTCAGGTCGGCCCGGGCGCTCGGATCGGGGTCGGGGGCAGCCCGTCGGATCCGTTGTCGATCAGCGCGACCACCAGCGGCACCCCCTCCCGGGCCGCCGATCCCGAAGCAGACGCCGAGTCCGCCCGACGCGCGGACGTACCCGTCGGCCATGGAGGCGGCGCCGCCCCCGAAGGCCGCGACGACCGTCCGCAGTCCGTCGGTGCGTTCCGCACGACCGGTGGGCCGCTGGCAGACTGTCGCCCATGACGCCGCCGACGACCACCACCCGCCCCCAGGTCGATCTGCTCGATCCGGCCTTCTACCAGGGTGACCCGCACCCGGCGTTCACGTGGATGCGGGCCAACGAGCCCGTCTACCGGGATGAGCGCAACTCGCTGTGGGCCGTCACCCGCCACGCCGACGTGCTGGCCGTCGAACGCGACAGCGCCACGTTCGTCTCGGGTCAGGGGTACCGGTCGTTCCACGAGCCCGACGAGAACAACATCATCGCCCTGGACGATCCCGAGCACATCGGGCAGCGCCGGCTGGTGTCTGACCGGTTCACGCCCCGGGCGGTGCGGTCGCACGAGGAGTGGCTCCGCGCCACGATCGACGACCTGCTCGATCCGATTGCGGCCTCGGGCCGGCTCGATGTGGTCCCGGGGCTGGCCGCCCAGCTCCCGTGCCGATTGACGGCCCGGCTGCTCGGGTTCCCCGAGGACCGCTGGGCCGACGTGCAGTCGTGGTCCGAACGGCTCATGCGCTACGACATGGTGCACCGGGACCCGGCGGCGGCCGAGGGGTCCTTCACGGCGATCATCGAGTTCGCGACGCTGCTGGCCGAGCTCGCCCCCGACCGTCAGGGCTGCCCGATGGACGACCTGATCTCGGTGTGGAGCAACGCCGAGCTGCCCGATGGTTCCACCTACGACTTCGAGCGACTGATCAACGAGGTGGGCCTCTTCATCGCCGGTGGTGCCGAGACCACGCGCACCGCCATCGCGCACGGACTGCACGTGTTCTCGGAGCATCCGGACCAGTGGGAGCGGCTCGCCGACGACCCGGAGCTGTTGACCCCGGGCGTCGAGGAGCTGATCCGGTGGGTGACCCCGCTCAACAACTTCTTCCGCACCGCCGTGGGTGATGCCCTGATCGGGGACCAGCCGGTGGCCGAGGGCGACCGGATCATCCTGTTGTACCCCTCGGCCAACCGCGACGAGGCGGTCTTCGACGACCCGTTCACCTTCGATGTCGGCCGGAGTCCCAACCCGCACGTGTCGTTCGGCTACGGGACGCACTTCTGCATCGGCGCGAACCTGGCCCGCTACGAACTCCGGATGCTCTTCGGCGAGCTCACCCGGCGGTTCGAGCCCCCGGTGGCGCTTGGACCCTGTGAGGTCGAGGCGAACATCTTCGCCCGGTCGGTGACCTCGTTCCCCTGCGCCCTGACCCCGCGGTGACACCGCCCCGGACGCCGCCGCAGGACACAATGTCGGGGTGACGACCTCCGTCCGATCCTCCACGGCGCCCCGGCTGGGCTACCAGCCCGGCCTGGACGGGCTTCGGGCCGTGTCGGTGGCCGCCGTCGTCCTGTACCACGCCGACGTCCCGTGGATGCCCGGCGGGTTCCTGGGTGTCGAGGTGTTCTTCGTGATCAGCGGGTTCCTGATCACCACGCTGCTGCTCGAGGAGCGCGAGCGCAACGGCTCGGTCTCCATGCGGGGGTTCTGGATCCGCCGGGCGAAGCGCCTGCTCCCGGCCCTGTACCTGCTCCTGGCGGTCGTCTCGATCGCGTCGTTGCTCGTCTACCGCGATGCCGCCGGCCGCATGGGCGGGGACGTGATCGCGGCGCTGCTGTACGTCAGCAACTGGTGGCAGATCCACCTGGACCAGTCGTACTTCGCCCAGGCGGGCCGGCCGCCGCTGTTGCAGCACCTGTGGTCGCTCGCGATCGAGGAGCAGTTCTACCTCTTGTTCCCGCCGCTGTTCGTCCTGGCCATCGCCCGCTTCGCCCACCGGAACATCCGTTGGTTCCTGATCGGCTGCTCGGTCGCCTCGGCGGTCTACATGGCGATCCTCTTCACGCCCTTCGAGGACCCGTCGGGTGCGTACTACAACACCTTCGCCCGGGCGTCAGGGCTGCTGCTCGGAGCGGTGCTCGCCATGGTCTGGGCCCCATGGAGGGAGCGTCGCCGAACCGGTGCGGGCGCGGTCGCGGCCATGAACGTGACCGGGGTGCTCGGCCTGGCGATCATCGCCTGGTTCCTGATCCGGGTGAACGCGTTCGACTCGTTCATCTACCGGGGCGGGTTCTTCCTGCTCGACGTGGTCTGCGTGGTGGTCATCGCCGTCCTGGTCCACCCGTCGGCGTGGCTCGGCCGGGCGCTGGGTGTGGCGCCGTTGCAGTGGCTCGGGCTGCGTTCGTACTCGATCTACCTGTGGCACTGGCCGATCTTCATGGTCACCCGGCCGGGGATCGACGTCCCGTTCAGTGGGTGGCCGCTGTTCGTCCTGCGGATCGCGCTGACGATGGCGGCCGCCGAGGCGTCCTACCGCTACGTTGAGCTGCCCATCCGTCACGGCGCGCTCGGGCGCTGGTGGGACGACCTGCGCGCCGGCCGGGGGGAGCGGCGGGTCTTCGCGCTCCGCCAGGGGGCCGTGGTCGGCGGCATCGCGCTGTCGCTCGTCGTGCTCATCGGGTGGGGTCTGCAGCGGGCGGCGAGCGACCCGACCCGGGACGAGATCGCACTGGAGGCCACGGGGCTGGCCGACGAGCTGGCACTGGGCGAGGGTGGTTCCGGTGCGGGCACCAGCGCAGAGGACGGCGGCCCGGCGACGACCACCACGATCCTCTCGGCGTCGTCCGCGGAACTGACCCAGCAGATCGACCAGTCGGTCGCTGCCGGGTCGGGGGCGGCGGTCCGCCAGACGCCGACCAACGCCCTGCTGGTCGGTGACTCCGTGGTGCTCGGCGCGAAGCAGGAGCTGGTCAACGCCATGCCCGGCCTGCGGGTCGACGCCAGGGTGTCCCGGCAGTTCGACGGGGTCCTGGAC
>CAIYGQ010000334.1 GCA_903925745.1 uncultured Actinomycetes bacterium
AGCCCCACGCCGGTGTCCGAGATCCTCGCGTCGGGCCGCATCAGCGCCGGGGGCAACAACACCTGCTCGACGGTCGAACCCGGTCAGGTCCGCTGCTGGGGGCCCACGCCGGCGGGACCGATCCAGGCCCTGCCCGCCGCCGTCATCCTGGCGGGCGCCACCCAGGTGAGCGAGGGTGGCTCCCACCGCTGCACCGCCGCCAACGACGGGACCGTCCGGTGCTGGGGCGCCAACGGGTTCGGGCAGGTCGGTGACGGGAGCACCACCCAGCGCAACAGCCCCGTCGCCGTTCCCGGCGCGTCCTGAGACGGCCCGGGGCGGAACGGTCGACGCTCAGACCAGCAGGTCGTTGACCGACCCGGACGGCCGGATCCGGGCATCCACGTCCAACCAGCCGTCGGACTCGACGAGCGCCACCACCTCGGGCTCGGTGGACCGGGCGTAGCAGCGCCGTCCGTCGGCGAGCTCGCCGATCACGACGGCGAACGGCTCGTCGTTCGCCCCCATGCGAACGGTGGTGGCCGACCGGAGCCGGACCGGGCCGCCGGCGGAGTCGACGACCGCCGGCAGTTCGGCCGCATCGGGCCCGTACGACTGCGGGCCGTCGGTGAGCGGCACGGCGATGCGGCCGGGTTCGACGCTCCAGAGCGCGGCGACGTGCTTGGTCATGTGCATCCCGACCCCGGTCAACAGCCCCGTCGCCGCCCGGCCCTCCCGGGCCTCGGTGACCAGATGGCTGAGCGAGTGGCTCGTGTAGTTGCTGCCCGGACCGCCGTAGTAGGGGAGTCCGCCGGTCACCGAGATCGGCCGGGGGTCGGCGGGGTCCAACCCCAGAGCGTCCTGTGCGAACTGCACGGCCGAACCGAAGCAGCTGTACAGGTCGAAGGTGTCGACGTCGGCCAGCGAGAGTCCCGACATGCGGAACGCCTGCGTGGTTGCCGCCGACATCCCCGCCGATGACCCCAGGTCACGTCGGGCCGCGACGTGCACGGCGTCACGGGCGAATCCCCAGCCGCGCAGGTACAGGCGCCGCTCGGGCGGAACACCCCACCGGTCGGCCTGCTCGTGTGAGACGAGGATGTTGCCGGCCGCCATGTCGACCCGGGGCATCGCCGTGGTCCGCACCGTGTAGGGGTACGACACGTGACGGTTGCCCGGCCCGGGCTGCAGGAGTTCCGCCCCGGGTCGGCGGTCCCGACTCCAGGCCTCGGGGACCTCGGCGGCCCGGGAGTTCAGCCGGTCGACGACCTGTTCGAGCTGGGCCCGTCCCACCGCCGGCCCGCCGAGATCGGCCCACCGCGCCTGCTCCAGGAGGGCGAAGGTGACGTACGCCGGGATCACGCCGTGGGCGAGTTCGGTGGGCAGGTACCACTCGTCCAGGTCGATCGGGATGTCGGACTGCTCCCCGGCCGGGAACGACCAGTCGGGCAATCCCCCTTCCATCTGGAGGCGGTGGCGGGTGGCGAGCGCCTCGGCCCCGACGACGACCTCCACGTCGGACTCGCCGTGGAGGATCCGGAGCGCCGACTCGTCGATCAGTCGCTGCGGGGCGGTCCCGGCGAGGATCGAGGTCCCCGTCCGCACACCGTCGAGTCCGAGCCGCTCGGCGAGCCGGCCGGCCGGATCGTCGTACTCCCACGACATGCAGTGGACGACGTCCAGACCACCGATCGACGACTCCACGTCGCCACCGCCGACGTCGTCGATGGCGGCCCGAAACACCTCCACCCACATGTCGAGCGGTTCCGGAGCGGCACCACCCCGCCACGTGCGGCGGGCGGTCCCGACCAGGCACGGGGATCGGGGATCGACCGACGGACTCACCGGTGACCCCCGGGTCGAGCGCCACCGTCGGATCGTGTCGAGGTTCCCATCGCTCCCGTCCCTTCACTCGCCCGAGCCGGTTCCGGTTCACGGGCCCGGCCTGGCGGTGTCGGCCGGGCGGCCGCACCGACCCCACCCGCCGAATCATCAGAAGTCGAATTCCGGATTCGAGACTACGGATGCGTCGAGCCGTAGTATGTAGCCCCGCGGTTACTCGCGCAACAGGGGCAGAGGGGCCCTGCGCCCCGAGGGGGCCCTCGGATCAGTCGAGCACCTCGACGGAGTCGCCGACCGCGACCCGACCCGGGTGCACGACCGAGCAGTAGACGCCCAAGTGGTTGGGGAACACTCCGTTCAGCTCGTTCAGCGCCGCGAAGAGCTCCGCCTGACGGTCGAGTCCGGGCTGCGCGCGCAGCGGCATGGCGCAGCGCACCGTCGGCGAGTCGACGGCGAGTTCGACCCCGCCGACCCGGAGTCGCCGACCGACCCAGGCCTGTTCGGCGAACAGTTCCTGCTCACCGGTGTCCACCACCAGGTTCGGCCGGAACCGTCGCACGTCGAAGTCCAGGTCCGGTCGGGCGACGGCGCACGCCCCGAGCGTCCCGGTGGTGAGCAGGTGGACCGGAGCCAGGTCCAGGAAGGTGCCGGGCGGTGCAGGAATCGAGAACAACTCGGCGTCGTCGTCGGGCGGGTCGAAGGTCATCTGGTACTCGACGCTCGTCGCCGGGGTCGACTCGGCCAGTCGGAACCGACCGCCGAGCCACGCCGAGAGCGCGGCGCGGCTCGACTCGTCGTCGACGAGCGGGACGCGGTCGCCGTCGGGCAGGACGAGGTGGTCGCCGTCCACCGATGCGTGCAGCAACGCCGAGTACCGCTTGGCCGATGCCAGGCGGCCGTCCGACTCGTCGATCACCGCCCAACGACGGTCGCCCACGACGCCCCGGGCGTCGACCTGCAGGTCGTCGACGCGGTGGCCCTGGGCGGACTTGACCGGGTACCGCCAACAGGCCGCAAGCCTCACGACGTCACCGAACGCCACGGGCGTCCGTCCGGGTCGGGATCCACTCCTCGGCGCGCCCCGTGCTCCACCCGAGGGACCCTAGGTGACGGTGGACGCGCTGGACTCCTGGCGGTCAGGGCTCCACGCGACACGCCGTGGCGGACGCACCAGTGCGGGGAGCGTCGTGCGGATGACCGCGACGGCCGACATCCACCAGTACAGGAGCGGGTAGAGCGGAGCCACCCACCACAACCGGGCGATTCCCGCATCCCGCCGGGCGTCCAGGTGCATGCCCCACAACACCTGGAAGATGCCGAGGACCAGCACGAACGCACCCCACCGGCCCGGGACGGGCGACTCGGCCAGGTCGGACCGGGCGGCACCGAGCTCGACGGCCGCCCAGAGCACCGCCGTCACCACCAGGGCGTGGCACCAGATGATCGACAACGACGCCTCCAGCGCGAGCGGCCAGAGCCTCCGCCGGTCCCACCGGACGATCTGTCGACCGTGCATGCGGAGCGACTCGACCAGGCCGGTCGCCCAACGGGAACGCTGCCGCCACCACGACCGCAGGGTGGTGGGGACCATCATCCCGACCAGCGCCTCGGGTTCGTAGGTCACCCGCCAACCGGCGACCTGCAACCGCCACGACAACTCGATGTCCTCGGTGTGCATGCGGACGTCGAAGCCACCCACGTCGAGCACCGCCTGGCGGCGCAGCAGGGTGCAGATCCCCGACATCGTGCCGACCCGGCCCCAGGCGGCCTGACCGCGTCGCAGCGCCGAGACGGTGCCCGAGAACTCGCAGGCCTGCAAAGCGCTGAGCAGCGTCGAGGTGTCGGACACCCTGGGGTTCGCCGTGATGGCAGCGACGTCGTCGTGACGCAGCATCTGGGGGACCAGCCACTGCAGCACGTCGCGCTCCGGGTGGGAGTCCGCGTCGAGCTGCAACACCAGCTCGGTGGTGGACTCGGCGAGCACCACGTTGAGTGCTGCGGCCTTGCCGCCGTTCCGTTCCAGGCGGACCACCCGGACCCGGTCGTCGGCGAGCGCGTCGACCGCGTCGGCGGTCCCGTCGCTCGAGCCGTCGTCGACGACGACCACCTCAAGTCGCGGCCACCGCAGCTCGAGCGCGGCACCCACCGTGTCGGCGATGTTCGTGGCCTCATCGTGCGCCGGGATCACGACGGTGACGACCGGCCACCGGCGCTCCGCCTCGTCCAGGTCCGCCAGCGTGGGCTCGATCCGGGCGGTCGAGATGCCGCGGCGATCCAGGGCGAAACGACGGGCCGAGTCGACGGCCAGGACCGAGATCACCACGGGGAAGAGCATCACGAATGCGCTCAGCACCCACAGGGCGCCGGTCCCGGCCGAGGTGAGCACGGTGCTCATGGTGAGCTCCGGAAACGACCGCCGTGATGGGACCAACCCAGGCGGACCAGCGGGACGCCTGCGACGACGAAGACGAACACGGCGACCTTCAGCCCCAGGACGGCCACGACCTCGGTCCAGTGGGGCACGTGCACGACCCAGAACCACAGGATCAGGCCGATCGTGGCGAGCCACCCGGTGGCCGCAGCGGCCACGAGCACGACGGGGTGGCGGGACTGAGCCGGGAGCCCCCTGGAGCCGGTGGCCACGGTGCGGTGCTCGAGCGCCGGGACCGGGTCGGTGGGGTCCCGGTAGGTGACCTGCAGGTGCAGCGGCGACCGGGCGGCGACGTACGGGCAGTCCTGTTCGCCCTTGCAGAGCCGACACATGAGCGGCCGGGGTGCGCCGCAAGCGATCTCTCGCAGGACCCCGTGCTCGTCGCGTGAGTGGCCGACCAGGAGCACCGGCTCCTCGTGCTCGACCGGTGTCGTCTCACGTCGCTCCACACCGCTTGGTCGACACGTTCCGTCGACCCCTTGACCGATGAGCGGCCCACCGGACGCCGTCCGGGCAGCAGGCCGACCACTGCGGGTAGGGTCGCCGGTCACGACGCCAGGGCGCTCGTGGACATGCGACCACGAGCGGTCGACCTCCTGCGAGCGGTCGCCGCCCGTGACGCCCGGCCGGCCTGCTCCGGGATCACCTGCCCGCACCGCGCCGAGTTCGTGTCGGCCATCGGACCGGGAGGCTCCACCGTGACCGACGCATCGTCCAAGGGCATCGCCGTCACCCCCGAACTCCGGTCGTACCTGCTGGCCCACTCGGTGACGCTGCCCCCGGCCAACGCCGAGCTGGTCGACGCGACCCGAAAGGCGATGGGCGACCTGGCCATCATGCAGATCGCCGAGGAGCAGGGCCCGTTCCTCACCTGGACCGCCAGGCTGCTCAGCGCCCGACGGGCCATCGAGGTCGGCACCTTCACCGGACTGTCCGCCATGTGCATCGCCGAGGGGCTCGGCGATGGGGGCCGGCTCACCTGCTTCGACGTGAACCCCGGGTTCGTCGACGTCGGTCGACCCCACTGGGAACGCGCCGGAGTGGCCGAGCGGATCGACGTGGTGATCGGCCCCGCCGCCGACCACGCGGGGCACGTCACCGTCGATCCCCTGACTCCCGTCGTCCTCGACCGATCGTGTCCGGGACTTGGCCGGGAGCCTCGGGGCCCACAGGCTCTCCCCATGCACCGACCGTCCCGCTCGTACGCGTCCGGGCGACGGGACCCGGGAGTGGTGTGGTCGACGCACTGAGCTCGGTCGTGCCCTTCGCGGCCGGCGTGGCGGCCAGCCCGTTCCCGATCGTGGCCGTGATCCTCGTCCTGTTCTCCCGTCGGGCCCGGGTCAACGGTCCGGTGTTCCTGGTCGGGTGGATGGCCGGGCTGTCGGTCGTGGTGACCGTCGCCTACCTGGTGGTCGACCGCCTGGACCGGACCAGCGGCGACACCGCAGGCATGTCGTGGGCGCGGTTGGCCCTGGGCGTGGCGCTGCTGATCGCCGCCTGGCGGACGTGGAGTTCGGACTCTGGTCCTGACGGGGAGAGCGAACCACCCCGCTGGATGGCAGCAGCACAGGAAACGACTCCGGCGCGGGTCCTGGGCCTGGCTGCGCTGCTCGCGGCCAACCCCAAGAACCTGGTGCTCGCCGCGGCGGCCGGCGCCGCCCTGGCAGAGATGGATCCGACACCCCGGGCCACGGCCGCCGCACTGGGCACGTTCGTCCTGATCGGGAGCGCTCCGTCGCTCGCTGCGGTGTCGTACCGGACGTTCGGAGGCGACCGTTCGACCGCACGACTCGAGTCGGCCAGGTCGTGGCTCACTCTGCACCACGCCGCCGTGCTGGCGACGCTCTACCTGATCCTGGGTGCGCTGCTGATCTCAGCCGGACTCGGCCGGCGCTGAGGCGACCGCCGAGGTCAGGCGCGCCCGACCGTCGGCAACGTCCCGCCCAGACCCCGCCACACGAACGAAGCCGTACGCAGCGCCCACCCCCGGAGTGGGCGGTCCTCGGCGAGCGCCCGGGCGTACCAGCCCCCGGTCACGGCGACGACCGCCACCTCCAGGTCCGACTCGGCGTCCAGCAACCCGGCGTCGCGGGCCCGCACCAGGATCCGCCGGATCGCCTCTCGGCGAGGCAGGACGATCCGGGACCGGTAGAGCTCGACGAGTTCGGGTTCAGTCGACTCCACGAGCATGGTGCCGACCATGGACAGGCCGTCGGGACGGGAGATGCCCCGACGGAACGACTCGAGCTCGGCAACGAGGTCGGCGAACGGATCGTCACTCGGAACAGGGCGGTCCTCCCGGGCCAGCGAGGCGATGGCAGCGGTGGCCAGATCCGCCTTTGTGGGCCATCGGCGGTAGACGG
>CAIYGQ010000335.1 GCA_903925745.1 uncultured Actinomycetes bacterium
CTGGACGGCGAGTCGATCCCGCTCGACGACGACTCGGTCGACGCCGCGCTCTGCACCTTCACGCTCTGCACCATCCCCGACGTGGATCGGGCGCTCTCCGAGATCCGGCGGGTGGTCCGCCCGGGCGGGGAGTTCCGTTTCCTGGAGCACGGTCTGGCGCCGGAGCGGCCGGTGGCCCGCTGGCAGCACCGGCTCGACGGCGTCCAGCAGCGGCTCGCCGGTGGCTGCCACCTGGTCCGGGAACCCGTCCGACTCGTCGGTGACGCCGGGATGACCATCACGTCGTCCCGCTCGGCGTTCGCCCGGGGCCCGAAGCCGTGGACCTACCTCACGGTGGGCCACGCCCTGGTCTGAGGCCGACGAGCCCCGATCTGAGGCTCCCGGGCGCGACACGTCACCCGCGCGCGACCCCTATATCGGTGGGTGGGGGGGGTTGACAGATTGACATATTGCGTTACTCTGTCATCCATGCCCGACGCCCGCCCGGAACCCTCGGCCGCCGCCGAGGAGCTCACCATTCGCCAGCGCCTCGTGGACGCCGCCCTCGCCACGGCGACCGACCACGGGATCGCCCGGCTGTCCATGGCCGACGTCGCCCGTCGGGCCGGCCTGTCCCGCCAGACCCTCTACCGGTACTTCCCCTCCAAGGACGCCCTGATCGCCACCGTGGTGCTCAGCGAGACCGCCGCGCTGGTCGAGCAGATCACAACGGCCACGGTCGACCTGGACGACCCGCTGGAGGCGCTCCGGGCCTCGATCCTGGCGGCGCTCGTCGGGCTGCGGACCCACCCGCTCCTCGACCGCCTGCTCAGCACCGAGCCCGACTCGCTCGTCCCGATCCTCACCACCGACAGCGGACCCGTCGTCGTCCACGTCCGCGCCCTCGTCGAGTCGATCGTCGCCGAGCGCACCCCTGAGCTGACCGACGACCCCGTCGGTCGGCGCCGCTTCGCCGACGTCGTCGCCCGGCTGCTCATCAGCTACGCGGTCAACGCCCCCGACGACCCACCCGAGGTCGTCGCCGACTACGTCGCCACGTTCCTGGTCCTCGGTGCGCTGCACGCCGGTGCCGAGGCCGTCCCAACCGACCCCCGTTCCGCCGAGTCGGAACCGACCCGAGGAGCGACCACACCGTGAGCACCCTCACCACGACCATCGACGGCGAGACCGTGACCTGGAGGGACCGCAAGCGCTACCTGTGGCTGCTGGGCCTGGTCGTGCCGATGCTGCCCTTCGGCGCCGCCGACTGGACCGAGCCAGGTGGCTGGACGAACGTCTTCTGGTACTCCGGACCCATCTGGATCCTGCTCATCATCCCGCTGCTCGACCGGATCTTCGGCGAGGACCGATCCAACCCGCCCGAGTGGGCCGTCGCCCAGCTCAGCGAGGACCGCTACTACCGCTGGTGCACCTACCTGTTCCTGCCGTTGCAGTACGCCGGTCTGGTCTTCGCCTGCTGGGTCGTCGTCAGCCGGGACCTGAACTGGGTCCAGGAGCTGGGCTACGCGCTGACCGTGGGTACCGTCGGTGGCGTCGCCATCAACACCGCCCACGAGCTCGGCCACAAGAACGTCAGGCTCGAACGTTCGCTGGCCAAGGTCGCACTCGCCCAGACGGGCTACGGCCACTTCCAGGTCGAGCACAACCGTGGCCACCACAACCGCGTGGCCACCCCCGAGGACCCGGCCAGCTCGCGACTCGGCGAGTCGTTCTGGGCGTTCCTGCCCCGCACCGTGATCGGCAGCGCCCGGTCCGCGTGGCGGCTCGAGACGAAGCGGCTGCGGGCGCAGGGGAAGCCGGTCTGGAGCATCCACAACGACCTGCTGACCGCCTGGTCGATGACCGTCGTCCTCTTCGGCGTGCTCACCGCCGTGTTCGGCTGGGCGGTCCTGCCGTTCCTGGTCATCCAGGCCGTCTTCGGGTTCTCACTGCTGGAGGTCGTCAACTACCTCGAGCACTACGGCCTCCTGCGCCAACAGGACGCCTCCGGCCGCTACGAGCGCTGCAATCCGCAGCACTCCTGGAACTCCAACCACGTCGCCTCGAACGTGATTCTCTACCAGCTCGAACGTCACTCCGACCACCACGCCCATCCGACCCGCCGCTACCAGGCGCTCCGCCACTTCGAGGAGTCACCCCAGCTGCCGTCCGGGTACGGACTCATGCTCGGCCTGGCCTACGTGCCGCCCCTGTGGCGGGCGGTCATGGACCGCCGGGTCCTGGCGCACTACGACGGCGACGTCACCCTGGCCAACATCCACCCGCCCGCCCGTGAGCGGATCCTGGCCCGCTACGGGGCCGGTCGCTGACGGCCCCCACAGGAGACGACGGGCCACACCCGGTCGGATCGGGCGCCGACCGCGCCGCGCGGACGCTCAGGCCGGCGTCGGCTCCGGGGCGTCGGACCTGGTCGCAGCACGCTCCACGGCGCCGTCCACCGGCAGGGCGGCCAGCATCACCACCATCACCACGACGCGCACGACCGTCACCTCGGAGGTCTCGCCGCCGCCGATCGGATCGAACAGCGACACCACCGCCACCGCGCCCACCAGCCAGCGCCACCACGAGTCCGAGGTCGCCAGCCACCACAGGGTCGCCGGCACCAGGAAGAAGAGGTGGTGACCCCACGTGAGCGGGTTGACCAGGAAGGTGGCGAGCAGCACCAGCGTCGTCGCGAGCATCACATCGCCCGCCCGGTCCGCTGCGACCGCCCGCCGGTAGGCCCACAGCATCACCACCAGGGAGAGGACCACCCAGACGACGAGCTCGACCCGGTCACCGGGGATCCACGACGCGAACCGTCGGATGGAGTGGTTGAACACGATCGACACGTCGGGGGCCCGATCGGTCGAGAACACCTCGACGGTGAAGAAGCGCCACGTGTCGGACGGGAACACCACCAGTCCGACCAACGTCGCCGCGACGGCCGCCACGACGGCCACCGCCCCCTCTCGCCGGCGACGAGCCAGCACGAAGTACGGCACCAGCGCCGCCGGGGTCAACTTGATGGCCGCCGCCAGTCCCGTGCCGACACCGGCAGCGCCGGAGGCCCGTCGGACCAGCCACACGTCGAGCACGACCAACGCTGCGATCAGCGCGTTGACCTGGCCCAGACGGGCGGTCAGCGTCACCGGCATCGTCCACACCCCGACGGCGACGACGAGCGGGACCAGCACCCGTGGCCGGGCGAGCGGCGACCCCGGCCACCGCCGGGCCACCACCGGAGCGAACGAGGAGCCGACCACCACCAGGAATCCGACCGTGCAGGCGATCGTGACCGCCAGCCAGGCGAGTTCGCCCGTGCGGTCGGTCAGCACCGACGAGGGCCACAGCACCACGGCGGCGAAGGGTGGGTACAGGAACGGCAGGTCCAGCACCTCGAACGCGAAGTCGTAGAGCGACCCGCCGCCCCGTGCGAAGGTGATCGCCTCGCCGTAGACGTAGTAGTCGATGCGGGACGTCGACGTGGACGGCCACAGCCGGACCAGGACGGCGACGACCGAGAGGGCGGCCACGGCGGCCGCCGCCCAGCCGAGCCGTTCGTCGCGGCCCGCAGTCACCGCCTCCGGGGCGGCGTCGTCGGATCCCATCAACCGAAGGGACCGCTCGCAGGGACGGGCTCCAGGTCCGCCGGCTCGTCGGCGGCATCACCCCGCGGCCGCAACGACCGGTACCAGTAGATGAGTCCACCCACGACGATCGCCGGCACGATCCACGCACCCAGCCCGCCGACCCGGTAGAGCGCGGTGGTGCCGGACGGGAACGTGATCACGCACCCGATGATCGACAACACGATGATCAGCCACATCCGTGACTCGCGCAGGGTCAGGGCCATGATGGCGAACGCCGGCAGTACGTACCACGGGTACAGCGCCGGCCCCAGGAGCGAGACGACCAACAACGCCAGGCCCAGCGAGACGAACGGCACCCGATCGCGGGTCCGCAACAGGATGACGGCCGACAGCACCGCTGCGAGCGCCAGGCCGAGCAGCGTCGTCACCCGCTTCACGTCCGCGTCGTAGAGCTCGACTCCGAGCCAGCCCAGCACGTCCGCCACGGCGATCCCCGCCACCCGCACGGGCGCGACGAGCGAACGGTTCCCACCCGCCGACTGCAGCGCACCGATCCAGCCGAACCCCAGTCCGGACACGACCGACACCGCAGCGACGACCGCCCCGCCGAGCGCTGAGACCCACGCCGTGGACCAGACTCGCCGCACGAACGTCGCCCCGGGGCCGGCGGCGGCCCACCCCAGGAAGATCACGGCGGCGAAGGCCGGGATCTTGATCGCCGCCGCCAGCGCGCAGGCGACGACGGCGGGGACCAGGTGCCCCTCCACCGCCAGGACCATCCCAACCAGGATCAGCGCCATCATCAACGCCTCGTTGTGCGCCCCGGACACGGCGTGGAGCATCACGATCGGGTTGCAGACCGCCAGCACCACGACCGTCGACACGTCACCGCCGTAGTGCCGGGCGAGTCGGACCAGGCACCACACCGACACCACGACCGAGACGATCGCGAGCAGGCGGAACATGAGCACGGCGACCAGCGGCTGGTGGCCGCTCGCCGATGCGAACCCTGAACTGATCCACAGCCAGAAGGGTCCGTACGGACACGGTGTCCCGCGCCACACCGGGTCGACGAGCGCCAGGAACTCGTTGGACTGACCGAGCACCCGAACGCCGAGCGTGGACGGGTCGAATCCCCGCGCCACCGTCTCGCCCTGGCCGGCGTAACTGAAGATGTCCCGACTGAACAGGGCCGGACCCAGGGCGAAGGGGAGCGCCCAGACGATCCACAACCCCACCGAGGTCGGAGTCGGCACCGGGTCGTGCGCGTGGTAGCGGCGGCGGACCACCTTGAACACGGCCACCCAGGCCGCCAGCAGCGCGCCGACGCCGGCCAGCGAGGTGACGACCACCAGCGTGCGGTCACCCCAGATGACGAACCGGCCGTCGAGTGGGTAGAGCAGTGTCGGCGCACCGCCCGGGCGGACCAGCGCGCCGGCGACGACCGCCACGATGGCTCCGACCAGGCCCACCACGACCGGGGTGCGCAGTTCGTCGTCGACGAACGGGCCGCGCACGGCGGCGGCGAACGATCGCAGTGGCCGGGCAGGGCTCGGTGCTCCGGCGGCGTCGGCGGCGGGCGGCACGGTCGGCCCGGACGTCGAGGTGTTCACGGGTGCTCCTGGGCGCAGAGTGGGGGGCAGCGCCAACTGTAGAGGCTGGCCCCGCCCCGGCCGGGGTCGGCCGTCAGTGCCGGCTCCACTCCCGGGGGTCGACGCCGAAGAACTCGGACAGGACACCGGACAGCTCCGGGTGCGCCCGTCGCAGCGCGTGGGGCGAACAGAAGTAGGCCTCGGTCGCGACCGCGAAGAACTCGGCGGGGTTCACGCCGCCGTACGGATCGATCACCCCGGGGTCACGCCCGTCGACCACGTCCTCGTAGGCCCGGGTGCACGCGTCCACCCACCGGCGGGCCAGGTCCGGATCCGCGATCGGGGGCGTCCCGTCGGCCACGCCGTCGTACTGGTCCAGGACGTGCGCGCACTCGTGCAGGACCACGTTGCGCCCCCGACCGGGGTCGTGGGCGTCGTCGAGCACCTCGTCCCAGGCGAACAGCAGGGGGCCGTGCTCGACCGCCTCCCCCAGGATGGGGGTGGGCTCATCGGAGACGATGCCGTCGACCTGCGAGAACTCGCCCTCGACGACGATGGTCGTCGGGTGCACGACGACGGAGCGCACGCCGGCGAGTGCTCCGTCGGGCTGGTCCACGACGAGCAGCTGCGCCTGGGCCGCCACGGTGAGCGCCATCTCGTCGGTGACCACGAAGTCCCGGGCCGGTTCCCAGGAGACGTCGATCACCATCTGGAGCGTGCGGCGCTCCCACCGGTCCCGACGGTCCTGGTCCAGGGCCGGGTACCACGAGAAGCGCTCGGCACACGTCCGACGCCACTCATCGGGCAGGCCCGCGGCGAGCCGCTCCTCCCGTTCCCGCCGTCGCCTGGAGCCGAACACGGTCCCAGCATCGCCCGCCACGGACCCGATGTCACACCCACCCGCCAGGGTGTGGGCGTGAACACCGACACGCTCTCCCCCACCATCCCCGGGCCCGTGGCCCTGACGGTCGCGCTCGTCGTGCTGGCCCTGGCGGTCGGGGCCGCCCTGGCCGTCGGCCGCCACCTCGGTCGCCGCAGCGCGCGCACTCGCCGCGGCGAGCGGTCCGGGGACGCCGTCTCGGGCTACCTCCAGGCCCAGGCGCAGACGATCGCGTCGAGACTCGACGAGTTCACCGCCCGGATCGGAGAGCTCGAGGCCCGACGGCGCGAGGAGTCCGCGGTGCTGCAGACCAAGGTCGACGACCTCACCGAATCGAGCCGCGCCGTGGCCGACGAGGCCCGCGCCGTCGCCGGAGCCATGCGGGACAACCAGTCCCGCGGGCTGTGGGGTGAGATGCAGCTCGAACGGGTGCTCCGCATGAGCGGCCTGGAGGAGCACATCAGCTACGACACCCAGGTGACGGTCAGCGGTTCCGCCGGCAGGTCACGTCCCGACGCCCTGGTCCACCTGCCCTCGGGCCGCTGCGTCGTGATCGACGCGAAGACTCCGCTCGACAGCTTCCTCGCCGGCACCTCCGCCGCGGACCCCGACGACCGCGCCCGGAACTTCGCGGACCACGCCCGGGCCGTCGGCCAGCACGTCCGGGCGCTCGCGGCCCGCAACTACGACGAGGTCGTCCCCGGGGCCGTCGACGTCGTGGTCGTGTTCCTGCCGAGTGACGCGCTGCTGGCCGAGGCCTACCGGGCGCAACCCGACCTGCTCGACCAGGCGCTGGCGGCCAGGGTGGTGCTGGCCTCGCCGTCGACGCTGCTCGCGCACCTCCGAGGCATCGCGCTCGGCTGGCGGGAGCACCGACTCGCCGAGGAGGCGCAGACGATCGCTGACCTGGGCCGGGAACTCCACCACCGACTCACCACCTTCGCTGGCCACCTGGGGTCGGTCGGCTCGTCCCTCGGTCGGGCCGTCGACGCCTACAACAAGGCGGTCGGTTCGCTGGAACGGTCGGTCGTCCCGCAGGCCCGGCGATTCGAGGAGCTCGGCGCCGGGTCCACCCGCACGCTCAGCGCCGTCGATCCGATCGAAGCCCAGCCACGATCGATCTCGGCCTGAAGGCGTTCCGGGCCGACGAGCCGACGACCGTCAGGACGACGACGGCCCGAGCAGTCCCAGCGAGGACCGCAACCGCGCCCGCTGCGCGTCCGGATCGCCGTGTTCGTAGCTGAGCGCCCAGGCCCGCTTCATGAACAGGTGCAGGTCGTACTCGACGGTGTAGCCGATCGCCCCGTGGCACTGGAGCGACGTCGACGCCGCGTGACGGGCGGCGGTCGATGCCCGCAGCTTCGCCATCGCCACGTGCCGGGACGCGTCCGGGTCACCGTGGGCCATCGAGTGTGCCGCCAGTGACACGAGTGGCGCAGCGAACGCCACGGCGAGCGCCGCGTCCGCGAGCTGGTGCTTGACCGCCTGGAAGCTCCCGACCGGTACGCCGAACTGGTGTCGCTCCCCGACGTAGCCGACGGTCAGTTCGACCATCCGTTCCCCGAGCCCGACCAGCTCGGCCGCGGCGCCGAGCGCCAGCCGGTCGGCCACACCGGCGACGATCGTCCCGGCCGCTTCGCCGACGGCCAGCACCTCTCCTCCGGAGATCCGGACCCTCGCCGGCTTCCGGGCGCCGTCGACCGACTCGAGCGGCTCCGACTCCACCTGCCCGGCCGGTGCCATCACGACGCGGGCCTCGCCCCCCTCGGGGGCACACCACAACACGGCGGCGGCGGTGGTCGCACCGGCGACCGGCGCCGACGGATCGACCACCGGCAGGACCACCTCGCCGCCGGCGATCCGCCCGAGCCAGTCCGCCGCCGTCCCGGCGGAGTCACCGTCGAGCAGCCCAGCGAGCGCTGACGCGGCAGCGAGACCCGACGGCCCCACCGGATCGGGCAGCGCCACCCGCCCGCACTCCACCAGCAGCGGCACGACGTCCTCGTCCGTCATGCCAAGTCCGCCCGCGGACTCCGGCACGATCGCACCCAGCACGCCCATCTCCACCAGCGCGTCCCACGCCGGACGCACCCGGCCATCGTGGTCCCAGGCCGCGCGCACTGCGTCGGGGCCGCAGCGGTCGGCGAGCAACCCCCGCACCGCGTCCCGCAGGTCGACCTGGTCGTCGGTGAGCTCGAAGCGCACGGGCTACTTCCTCGGCAGGCCGAGCACCCGCTCGGCGACGATGTTCCGCTGGATCTCGTTGGTCCCGGCGTAGATCGGGCCCGACAACGCGAACTCGTAGCCCTTCATCCACGGACCGTCGAGCTCCGCGTCCGCCCCCAGCAGGTCGAGTGCCGCCTCGTGGATGCGGACATCCAGCTCGGACCAGAAGACCTTGTTGAACGAGGAACGCGCTCCCGGCGACCGCCCCTCGACGATGCCGGTCACGTCGCCCAGCGTGTAGAGCGCGTAGGCCTCGGCGTCGACCCACGCGTCGACCACCCGGTCCGCCAGCGCCTCACCCAGTCGACCCGAGGCATCGCGTTCGCGGGCCAGGTCGAGCAGCCGGGACGCCGTCGCCTGGAAGCGCCCGGGCGACCGCAGCGTCAGGCCGCGCTCCGACGTGGTGGTCGCCATGGCCACACCCCAGCCCTGGTGCACCTCGCCCAGTGTCCCACCACGGGCCATGGTCCCGGCCGCCTCCTGCGGGTCCACCCCCAGTGCGGGCGTATCGGGGACGAACACGTCGTCGCAGAACACCTCGGCGAAGCCCTCGTCCCCGTCCAGTCGACCGAAACCGCGGACGGTCACACCGTCGGCGTCCAGGGGGACCAGGAAGTAGGTCAGGCCCCGGTGCCGCTCGGCCGCTCCGTCGGTGCGGAACAACCCGAACACGTGGGTGCAGAACGCCCCCCGGGTCGTCCAGGTCTTCTGGCCGGTCAACCGCCAGCCACCGGCGTCGTCGTCGCGCACCGCCCGGGAGGAGACCGCCGCCAGGTCCGACCCGGCGTTCGGCTCCGACCACCCCTGGCACCACAGGTCGACCGCGGCTGACATCCGGGGCAGGTAGTGGTCCTGCTGGGCCGGCGTGCCGAACTCGAAGATCGATGGAGCCAGGAGGAAGATGCCGTTCTGCGTGACGCGCTGCGGGGCACCCGCCCGGTAGTACTCCTCCTCGAAGATCAGCCACTCCCACAGCGATGCGTCGCGACCGCCGTAGGCCGCAGGCCAGGACACGACCGCCCAACCCGCATCGTGCAGCAACCGTTCCCACTCCAGGTGGGCGGCGAACCCGTCCCGGGTGTCGCCCGAGGGCAGGGCGGGGCGGGGCACGTTCGCCTCCAGCCAGGTGCGGCACTCCTCACGGAAGTTCGACTCGGCCTCGCTCCAGGTCAGGTCCACGCCGCCAGTCTGCCGCGTGACCTGACGACCCGTCAGATCCGTCCGGGGGAGGCACAGGATCGGCGACGCGGCACGCACGCAGCGACCTACCCTTCGACGCCGGGGCCGACGCGGCCGCCCGGCCGCACGGAACCAGAGGCCCACGACCAGCACCGGAGGCAGCGTTGTCGGACCCAGCGTCGACGGACCCCCTCACCCCCCGACCCGAGCACCGCTTCACCTTCGGGCTCTGGACCGTCGGGAACCGCGGGCGGGACCCGTTCGGACACGAGACCCGCCCGCAGCTCGATCCGGTCGAGACGGTCCACCGCCTGGCCGAGCTCGGGGCCCACGGCGTCAACCTGCACGACGACGACCTGGTCCCACCCGGCTCGACGCCCGCTGAACGCGACCGGATCGTCGGACGCTTCCGAGATGCCCTCGACGCCACGGGGATGCGCGTCCCGATGGCCACCACCAACCTGTTCTCCGACCCCGTCTTCGCCGACGGGGCGTTCACCGCGAACGACCCGACCGTCCGGAGGTACGCGATCCACAAGACGCTCCGCGCCATCGAGCTGGGCGCCGAGCTCGGGGCCACGACCTACGTGATGTGGGGGGGCCGGGAGGGTGTCGAGTGCGACGCCGCGAAGGACGTGGCCGCCGCGCTCGACCGCTACGCCGAGGCCGTCAACGTCTGCTGCGCACACGTTCGCAACCAGGGCCTGGACCTGCGATTCGCTCTGGAGCCCAAGCCCAACGAACCGCGGGGCGACCTGTTCCTGCCGACGGTCGGTCACGCGCTCGCCTTCATCGAGACGCTCGAGTGGCCCGACATGGTGGGCCTCAACCCCGAGTTCGCCCACGAGACCATGTCGGGACTGTCGTTCCACCACGCGGTCGCCCAGGCCCTGTGGGCGGGCAAGTTGTTCCACATCGACCTGAACGCGCAGCGGATCGGCAAGTACGACCAGGACTTCCGGTTCGGCTCCGAGGGTCAGCGCGACGCGTTCTACACGGTTCGCCTGCTCGAGTCGTCGGGGTGGGACGGCATGCGCCACTTCGACGCCCACGCCTACCGCACCGAGGACGTCGACGGCGTCTGGGACTTCGCGCGCGGCTGCATGCGCAGCTACCTGATCCTCGCCGAGAAGGCCCGCCGCTTCGACGAGGACCCCGAGATCGCCGAGGCCCTCGCCGACGCCGGTGCCGCCCGACTCCACGAGGCGCAGGTCGACTGGAACGACCCCGACCAGGTCGCAGCCGTCCGGGCGGAGGACTTCGACCTGGACGGACTGCGCGGCCGGGGACACGGCCACGAGCGCCTGGACCAGCTCGTGCTCGAGCTGCTCCTCGGGGTCCGGTGAGTCGACCGCTCGTCGCCGGCGTCGACTCCTCGACGCAGTCGACCAAGGTCGAGCTGCGCGACCTCGCCACGGGCGAACTGGTCGCAGCAGGTCGGGCCCCGCACCCACCCACACACCCGCCCCGGTCGGAACAACATCCCGACCGGTGGTGGGAGGCACTCGTGGACGCCACCGCCCGCTGCGTCGACCACCTGGCGGACGTCGTCGCCATCTCCGTCGCCGCCCAGCAGCACGGACTCGTCTGCCTGGACGCTGCGGAACGGGTGCTCCGGGCGGCGCCCCTCTGGAACGACACCTCCGGATCCGACGAGGCCGACCGCATGGTGGCCCGGCTCGGCCGGCAGGCCTGGGCCGACGCCTGCGGCAGCATCCCCCTCGCCAGCTTCACGATCGCCAAGCTGGCCCACCTGGCCGCGAGCGAGCCCGACGTCGTCGACGCCACCGCCCACGTGCTCCTGCCGCACGACGAGATCACCCGTCGACTCACCGGCCGCCGGACCACCGACCGGGGTGACGCATCGGGCACCGGGTGGTGGTCACCGACGACGGGCACCTACCGCCTCGACCTGCTGGACCTCGCCGTACCCGACACCGTCGACGAGTCCTGGTTGCCCGAGGTGCTCGGCCCCACCGAGTCCCCGGGCGCGATCACCCCGACAGCCGCCGAGGCGCTCGGGTTGCCCAGCCACGTGGTGGTGGGGCCCGGCACCGGAGACAACATGGCCGCAGCGCTCGGACTGGCGCTCCGTCCCGGGGACGTCGCGCTCTCCCTCGGGACGAGCGGGACGGTGTTCACCACGAGCGAACATCCGACCGCCGACCCGTCCGGTGCCGTCGCCGGGTTCGCCGACGCCACCGGTCGGTTCCTCCCGCTCGTCTGCACCCTGAACGCCACCGGCGTGAGCGACGCGGCGGCCCGGCTCCTCGGTGTCGACCTCACCACCTTCGACGCCCTGGTGCTCGACGCTCCACCCGGGGCCGGCGGCCTCACCCTGCTCCCCTACCTGTCGGGGGAACGCACCCCTGACCGCCCGACCGCCACCGGGGTCCTCGCCGGCCTCCGGCCCGACGTCGAGCCGATGCACCTGGCCCGGGCCGCGGTCGAGGGGGTGCTCTGTGGGCTGCTCGACGGCCACGACGCACTCGTCGGCCAACTCGAACGGCCCCCCGAGGGCGACCACCTGCTCGTCGGTGGCGGCGCCCGCTCGCCCGCCTACCGGCAGGTGCTCGCTGACCTGACCGGTCGCGAGTGGCTGGCGATCACCGACGACGAGACCGTCGCCCGCGGCGCCGCCGCGCAGGCCGCCGCCATCCTGGACGGCTCGACGATCGACGAGGTGACCGCACGGTGGGGGCGGCCCGAGGCGACACCGACGACGCCGGGGGACGGGGCATCGGGGGCGGACAGGGTCCGCCGCGCCTACGACGAGCTCCGCGACCGCTCCTGAGCGCCCCCGCTCCGTGGTGCACCGGCAGCCGCCGGCACGGGGCGCTCCCCGGGGATCGGTGCGTCGCGGGGCGGGGAGCGGTCAGGCGGTGAGGCGGCGCAGGGTCGCGTCCGCCTCGGCGATGATCCCGGCGATGATCTCGGCGACCGGCGGGGCCTGGTCGATCGCCCCGACCACCTGACCGGTCGGCAGGATCCCCACCTCCAGGTCACCGTCGACCACCGACGCCTTCGTCATCATCGGGGCGTTCGCCGCCAGCGCGACCTGCGACCACGACAGGTCCTGGTCGGCGTGCATCCGCACCCCGGTCCGGACCAGGTCGACCGGTGACAGACCGCTCTGCGAGGCGAAGCGGAGCGCGTTCGACGCGGCCCGGGGGAACCGCAGCGCCGCCGGCAACTTCTCCAAGGCATCGACCAACGCCGTTCGGATCACCCGCTGCGGGGCACCATCGATCGCCGACGTCACGACCGTCCCGGTGAGCGGGGTCCGCAGGTAGACGGCCTTCACCTCATCGGGCACCTGGCTCTCGGCGCTCAACAGGAACCGGGTCCCCATGGCCACGCCGTCAGCGCCCAGGGCGAGCGCCGCCACCAGCCCCCGGCCGTCGTGGAACCCACCGGCACCCAGCACCACCACGTCCGATCCGGCCACCGCGTCAGCCACCTGGCCGAGCAGCAACGAGGTCGGCACCGACCCCGTGTGCCCGCCGCCCTCGCCGCCCTGTGCGATCACCGCGCTCACACCCAACTCCGCAACCTTCTCGGCGTGTCGTCTGGCGCCGACCGTCACGATCGTCGTCACGCCGGCGTCGCGCAGGGCTGCGACCTGCTCCGGTCGGGGCGCCGCGGCGAAGCTCGCCACCGGCACGCCGCGGGACACGATCAGGTCGATCCGTTCCCGGGCGTCGGGCTGGCTCGGCAGCAGGTTGACGCCGAAGGGTCGGTCGGTCCGGTCCTGGACCTTCGTCACGGCGTCGTCCAACTCGTCGAGCGTCATCGTGGCCGAGGCCAGGATGCCCAGACCACCGGCCGAGCTCGTCGCCGCAGTCAGTCGTGCGCCCGCCACCCACCCCATGCCGGTCTGGACGATCGGGAACTCCACGCCGAACAGCGCACAGGCGCGGGTGTGCAGCGCCGGGTGCCGCTCCGTCACTGATCCGGCACCTCGGCGAAGCGCAGGCCACCCGGATCCAGCCGCTCCAGCTCTGCGGCCTCGACCTGGTCCGGACCCCGGCTCTCCGGGACCTCACCGGGAACGACCACCTCGCAGCCCGACGCCTCGAGCACCTCGTCGATCGTCACTCCCGGGTGCACGGACCGCAACGTCAGCACCGGCACCCCCGAGTCGTCCGAGGCCGAGAAGTCGAACACGCACAGGTTGGTCACCACCCGCCGCACCTCGTGGAAGCGGGCCGACACCGGCCCCAGCTCGGCGGCACGGTCGTAGCCGATCCCGCACACGACGTCGACGGACTCGACCACCACCTTCGGTGAGTGGTTCGGCACCCAGTAGCTGGTCGTGTGGTTGATCGTGTTGCCGGGTGCACCGCGGAACCCGAGCAGCTGCGACCGAGGCTGATGCCAGTCGCCGATCGCCGCGATGTTCTGGTTCCCATGACGGTCGACCTGCGTCGCACCCATCATCACGTGCCGGCGACCGTGCCAGAGCAGGCCGAACATCGAACGGTACGGGTTCCACGAGCCGACCACCCGCTGCGCCTGCCGCTCCGACTCGTCCAGTCCGACCGGCGGCACGTTGTCGACCAGCGAGTAGAAACCGTCCGTCAGCGCCAGGTGCGGCTCGAACGTCGCCGCCGCCAACCGTCCTCCGATCAGCGGCAGGTTGCCGATCGGGTTGCACAACCGTTCCCCGTCCCCACGGAACGCCTCGGCGATCGCCACGGCACACACGTCGGCCCGACGTGCGCCGCTCACCGGGCCACCTCGCCCAGCACGGCGACCCCACTCACCGGGCCACCTCGCTCAGCTCGGCGACCTTGGCCTGGTAGCCCGATTCGTCGAGGTCGAGGAACTCGGCGCGGAAGTCGTCCCAGGCCTCGTCCGACTTCGCCGTGGCGGCGTAGCGGCGCTGGAACGCCTCGTCGCGCCCGTAGTCCGGAGGACACTCGGTGAAGTGCGCCCCGTTCGGGGTCTCGACGACCGCGGTCACGTCGAGGCGGGAGATCCCCTGGTGCGTCAGGTCGACACCACCGTCCCGCAACGACTCCGTCGGCACGATCCGCTCGGTCGTCACGAACGCCCGGTCGGCGGCGCGCACCATCAGGTCGTCCATGAACGGGTCCTCCCCCAGCCACACGGCGTTCCCGGACGCATCGGCCCGGTGCTGGTGGACGATCGCAGCATCCAGCCGCAGCGCCGGGACCGCCAGCAGTTCCTCGCACTCGCCGCTCCCGGGTTCCTGGTACGGCGAGGTCACGGTCCGCAGGTGCGGCATCATGCGCGGCACGTCGGAGCCGAGGCCCGCCCGGGTCGGCAGGAACGGCAACCGCCAGGCCGCGGCCTGCAACCCCAGCAGGAACATGCCCTCGTCCAGCTCGGTCGCCGTGATCGACCCCTGCTGGCGGGCGGCCCGGTAGTGGGGCTCGAGGGGGATCGAGTCGAGCGAGACGAACCCCGAGGTGACGTGGGTGGCCTGTCCGGAACGGCACAGCAGGCCGACATCGGGACCGCCGTACGCCACGATCGTCAGGTCGGTCAGGTCGGATCGCAGGATCTCCCGGATCAGCGCCATGGGCTTGCGCCGGCTGCCCCACCCACCGACACCGATCGTCATGCCGGACCGCAACTCGGCGACGACCTCGCTGGTGGTGGCGCGCTTGTCGGGTCCCGGCACGTGAACTCCAGATCTGACGGTGTGTCAGATCACAACCTAGACGCCACCCGTGCCGGCGGTGCAACCGCCCGCCTCCGCTACGGTGATTGGCCATGACCAACTCCACCGGACCGACCGACCGCCTCGACCGCCGGGTGGGAACCGGTCGCCGCCGGGCCACCCGCACCGCGATCGGTGCGGCCGCAGCGCTGCTCGCCATCGTCCTGATCGCCTCCGGCTGCAGCGGCGGGGACGACGACGCGGCGTCCACGACGACCACCTCGGATGCGTCGACGATCCAGGACGGATCGGACAACCCGGACCAGGGCAACGACCAGGGTGGGTCGAGCACGGTCCCGCTGCAGACCGTCCCGGACGACCAGTTCGACCAGGTCATCGTCGACCTACAGGCGAAGGTCGACGGCGCCGGTGACACGTGCGGGTTGCTGGAGGTCGTCGTCAGCTCGGGCAACCTGCCGGTCCCGTCCAACGCCACCCAGACCCAGCAGGCGGTGGAGCTGCTCTCCGGGGTACTGAAGCGGCTGGGCGCCTCACCCCCGCCCGGACAGGAGGCAGCGGGAGCCGCGCTCTCCGACGCGGCCGACAAGCTGCTGGTCGACGGCGAGCAGAGTGGCTGGGACCCATCGACCTTCGGGGACTCTGACACCATCTCCGCCGAGGCACAGACCGCCCTCGGACAGATCGCCGCCACCTGTCCCAACCTCGGCGGCGGCACCGCCGGTCAGGCCGGGGGCCCCCAGCCCTCGGGCTGACCCGGACCGCACGACACCATCGGGCTCAGCGTGAGTACCCGGGATCCCGCTTCTCGACGAAGGCGTCCCGCGCCTCGTCGGACACACCGCTGAGGTTCAACTCGAAGGTGAACCCCTGCTCGTAGCGGTAGCTGCGGTTGACGTCGATCGGATCGATCCCGTTCAGCGACTCCTTGGCGCGCCGGATGACGTAACGGCTCTTCGAGCAGATCACCTCCGCGATCCCGAACGCGGTGTCCCGCAGATCGTCGAGCGGCACCACCCGGCTCACCGACCCCCACCCGTGCAGGACCGATGCGTCGATGTCCTTGGCGGTGTAGACCATCTCCCGCATGGCGTGCTGGGGCACCAGTCGGGCCAGGTGGGTGGCAGCTCCGAGCGCACCCTGGTTCACCTCCGGCAACCCGAAGCGGGTGCCCTCGGCCGCGACGATCACATCGGAGTTGCCGACCAGGCCGATCCCGCCACCCAGGCAGTAGCCGTGGACGGCGGCGATGACGGGCACCTCGCACTCGTAGACCGCCTTGAACGCGGCGTAGCAGCCCCGGTTGGCGCCGACGAGTGCATCGAACCCCTCGGTCTGTTGCATCTCCTTGATGTCGACACCGGCGTTGAACCCACGGCCCTCGGCCCGGAGCACCAGGGCACCGACCTCCTGGTTGCGGCCGATGGCCGTGACCAGGTCGGCGAGTTCGAACCATCCGGCGACGGTCAGCGCGTTGACCGGGGGGTGGTCCATGACGAGCTCGGCCACGGCGCCGGTGGTGGTGACGGTGAAGCCCATGGTCGCTCCTGTTCCGGGCCCGGACGCCGAGGGGCCGGGCGCTGTCCTGCGGCCGACCCGACGCCCGGCGCGGGCGACCGTCACGGCCTGCGGTGGACCGACCGTACCGGCTCGCCCAGCACGTCGGCGAGACCGGAGAGCACCAACGGGTCGGACAGGTAGTCACCGTGGCCGCGCCGTGAGGTGGGCAACGGCTCGGCGATGCGGCGGGGGTCGGCACCGAACCGGCCGCCGGTGAGCGCCGGAACGTGTTCGATCGGGTCGCCGTCGGCGAGGGCTGCGAGCACCCGGACCCGCCGACCTCCCGGGAGTCGGCCCGGGTCGTCGAGTCCGGCCCCCGGCGAGCCGAGCAGGACCGCAGCGTGCGCGTCGACCCCGAGACCGACCGCACGACCGACGACGTGGCCGCCGTAGCTGTGACCGACCAGCACCACCCGGGCCGGCCCTCCGGGCCGGTCCCGGCGGCGGAGTGCGGCGACCTCGGCGACCAGGAGACCCGCTCCCTCCTGCGCTGGTCGCAGGTCCAGCCCACCGAGGACGGAGTCCGGCGGGTCATAGCCCAGCCACGCCACCACGGCGAGCGAGTCGACCGCCGGCGCCAGGTCGTCGTGGAGGCGTCGGGCCGTGGTGGCGAGGGCTCCGGAGTCCCCACGATCCGTACCGACACCCGGCACGAGGACGACGACGCTCGACGCGTCAGCGGCTCCGACCCGGTGGACGAACCGCCCGCCGTCCCGCGGATCGTCGCGGAGCGTGACCGCGGACGCCGGGGCGGCCGACGCCGCTCGCTGGTCGCGGGCGTGGCGCACCAACGTCGCGGCTGCGCGCTCGAGGTCCGCGGCGCAGCGCAACGCCGGCCCGACGATCCGGTGTCGGTGGACGGAACCGAACCGCTCGGCGTCGGGACCGCTCCACGTCGCCGAGCCGGACCCCGTCCCAGCGGCGCGCCCGGGTGGCACGGCGGCGCGCCGGAGTGAGTCAGCGAGCGCCCGGTGCTCCCGGGCGAGCCGGTCGAGTGCGGAGGGGTCGGCACCGAGTCGCACGGACGAACGGTACGGAGGTGTGACCGCCGGGTCACCGGAGACCGGTGCCCGCCCCGGCCGGTAGGGTCGTCGACCGTGGAGCACGATGCTGAGACCGACCGGCTCGACCACCACGGGCGGGTGGTGGTGATCACCGGGGGCAGCAAGGGAATCGGGCGGGTGCTGGTCGAGCGGTTCCTGGACTGGGGCGCCGAGGTCGTCACCTGTGGCCGCAACGAACCCGACGAGGTGCCGTCGAAGGACGGGCGCACGGCGGTGTTCGTGACCGCCGACGTGCGGGATCCGGACCAGGCCGCAGCGGTGGTGGACACCGCCGTGGAACGGTTCGGGCGCCTCGATGCGGTCGTGAACAACGCCGGGGGTGCCCCGGCGGCCGATGCGGCGACGGCCTCGCCCCGGTTCAGCGAGTCGATCATCCGGTTGAACCTGCTGGCCCCGTTGCACGTGGCCCAGCGCGCGCACCATCACTTCGTCACCGGCTCTGCCGGCAACGGAACCGGCTCTGCCGGCAACGGAACCGGCGTGGTCGTGAACATCGCGTCGGTGTCGGCCACCAGACCGTCACCGGGTACGGCCGCCTACGGCGCCGCCAAGGCGGGGCTGTTGAGCCTCACCCAGTCACTGGCGGTGGAGTGGGCTCCGACGACCCGGGTCGTGGCGGTCGTCGCCGGCATGATCGCGACGGAGCAGGCGGAACTCCACTACGGCGACGCCGAGGCCCAGGCCCGGGTCGCCTCGACGATCCCGGCGGGGCGGTTGGGAACCCCCGAGGACCTGGCACAGGCCTGCCGGTGGTTGACCTCGCCGCTGTCGTCGTACATCAGCGGCTCTGCGGTCTGGCTCCATGGGGCCGGCGAGCGGCCTGCGTTCCTGGCCGCGGTCGAGGGCTGAGGTCCAACCGGATCGCACCGACTCAGGTCAGGTCGAGCGCTGCGGCCAGCTCGCGCCACTCGGCCCGCGGCAGGTGGAGCTGGTCGGCACCGAGCACCTGGACGCAGACGTGGTCGGCCCCGGCGTCCAGGTGGGCCTGCACCCGGGCGAGTGCATCGTCCATCGTTCCCCAGGCGACGATCGCATCGACCAGGCGGTCCGACCCTCCATCGGCGATGTCCTCCTCGGTGTAGCCGAGTCGCAGCAGGTTGTTCGCGTAGTTGGGGAGACCCAGGTAGATCGCCATGTTGGCCCGCGCCGTGGCTCGCGCCGACTCGGGGTCGGTGTCGAGGACGACCATCTGCTCCACGGCCAGCAACGGCTCCGGTCCCATGGTCTCGCGGGCCAGCGCGGTGTGCTCGGGCGGGACGAAGTACGGGTGCGCCCCCGCGGTGCGCTCGGCGGCGAGCCGGAGCATCTTCGGCCCGAGCGCCGCGAGGACGATCTGCGCCGGAGGATCGCCGACCGGCGAGAAGAACAGCGACTCCTCCATGCGGTCGAGGTACTCGACCATCCCCGTGTAGGGCTTGGACCAGTCCTGCTTGCGGATGCCGGAGACCAGGTGGCCGTGGCTGACACCGAGCCCGAGCAGGAACCGCCCGGGATAGGCCTCGTTGAGGGTCTGCATCCCGGCGTTGCAGGTGAGCGGGTCACGCCCGTACCGGTTGACGATGCCGGTGGCGACGACCATCGACGTCGTGGCCTCGAGCAGGAATGCGGAGTGCACGAACGGCTCCCGGAAGACGGTCTCGGGGATCCACAACGCGCCGTAGCCGAGCTCCTCGATCTCAGTCGCGCACTCGCGCGCCAGCGACGAGGGGACTGCGTCGAGCGCGCCGGTCCAGATGCCGTAGGTGCCGATGTCCACGTGCGGGTTCTGCATGGCCGAACCCTAGGACGAACCAGCAGTCAGTCGCCCCACTGTCGGGTGGGATCCAGGTAGAGGAAGCCGAACGCCTCGTCGCGCACGTCGAGTCCGGCCTCCCGGAGCGCCGGGCTCCAGTCGCCGTCCACTCCGGGCCGGGACTCCTCCATCCCGTGGTCCGCGCACAGGAACACCGCTGTGCGCTCGAGTACGCCGCGACGGTCCAGGGCGTCGAGCACCTCGCCGATCCGACCATCGGTGTCGCGCACCGATGCCCGCGCGATCTCGGAGTGCGGGCCGCCCTCGTGGAATGCCGAGTCGGTGAGCGTGAAGTTCATCCACAGGAACCGGGGCAGCGGGTAGTCGGTGTCCAGGAACCGACCCTCGATCAGGCCGACGGCCTGGGTGACGCCGTGGTGGTCGACCTGGGTGAACGTGGCGTAGTCCTTGACCGGACGGACGAACATCTCGGTCGCGTGCGGCAGGCCCTCGGCGGACCCGGGGAACGGCATCCGCACGCCCCGCCGCATCAGGTCGAAGGTCGAGTAGACGGCGCCCGGGTCGGCGGGCTCGTTGACCGAGGCCGTGAACGCCTCGGGGTCGGCCCGGCGGATCGCCGCGTGGATGCTGTCGGTGCCGGACCGGAGCGGGTCCATGGCGGTCACCCACGTGGCCGGCGAGTTGGTGACGACCTGCTCCTGGATCGAACGGTCCCACCACGCGTTGTGGAGGATTCCGTGGTGACCCGGATGCCGGCCGGTCAGCACCGTGGTGTGGTTGGGCAGCGTCACGGTCGGCAGCGACGACACGATCCCGTTGCACAGCGTCGAGCCCTCGGCCATCAGGCGGGCCACGTTCGGTGCCTCGCCCGATGCCGCCATGTCGTACAACACGTTCGGGTTGCACCCGTCGAGCAGGAACCCGACCACCAGGTCCGGCCGTTCGCGCGGGTCGAGCAGTTCGGCGAGCACGTCGCCGTCCTGGGCCAGCAGGTGGGCGTCCTCCCGGTGCCGGCCGTCCAGTCCGGTGCCGCCGGCCGGATCCAGGCCGAGCAGCGCCAGCACGGTCGGCGCGATGTCGACGAGCTGTGCCGGCAGGTCGGTCATCCCGAGCCGGGCGGCGCCCCGACCGGAGACGATGAACGGTGCCCGGCACTGCACGCTGGCGAGCGACCCGTGCTCGCCGATGTGACCGCCGAGCGACGCCCAGTGGTGTGCGGAGGTGTGGATCACGCACAGGTCCGGTGCGGCGGGGTGGTCGAAGAGCTGGGCCACCTGCTCGTACGCGAACGGGTAGGCGTTGTCGGTGCGGTGCGGGAAGCGGTTGGCGAGCTCGTCGGCGAGCGGGGCGAAGCGGTCCCTGGCCTGGTCACCGAGTGGGTTGCGACCCCGCACCTCGAGCTCACGGAAGTCCCAGTCGTGGTCGGGGCCGTCGGTGACCCGGCGCTCGAAGCGCACCGAGCCGTCGGGGGCGTGCGCCTCGTAGGCGCCGTCGCGGGCCAACAGGACCATCTCCACGATCGGGTCGAGGACCGGGTCGCACAGCACACCGAGCGCCGTCTCGACGGCGGCCGGGTCGGGCGGGGCGGCGGAGTGGTCGGGGGTCTCGGTCGCGCTCACGCGGTCAGGGTAGGCGGCCGTCGAGGCGGCCTGCCGGTCGGGATCGCACCTCCGCTAACGTGCCCCGACACCTGACAGGTCGTCAGATCCCGGAGGTCGAGCGCACCCATGGCCACACGCCGTCCGGTCGTCGAGGGCTGGTTCACCATCCCGGACGACGACACACCCCCGTCGCTGATCGGGACCCGCTGCACCGAGAGCGGCACCTACTTCTTCCCGCCCGAACGGGTCATGTCCCGGGCCCCGGGCTTCGCCGACAGCGAGCTCGAGGAGGTCCACCTGTCCCGCCGGGGTCGACTCTGGTCGTACACCGACGCGCAGTACCAGCCACCCGAGCCGTACGTGCCCGTCACCGATCCGCACGAGCCGTTCTGCATCGCCGCGGTCGAGCTGGAGGCAGAGCGGATGGTCGTGATGGGACAGGTCGTCGCCGGGGTGCGGGTCGAGGACCTGCGCATCGGGATGGAGATGGAGCTCGTCCTCGACACCCTCGACGTCCGGCCCGCCGACGCCCGCACCGAGGACGGGAACGAGGACGAGATCGAGTACGTCGTGTGGAAGTGGCGGCCGGTGGATGACGGAGGTGCGTCGTGAGCGTGGAGCAGGTCGCCGTACTGGGGGTGGGCATGCACCCCTGGGGCAAGTGGGGCCGCAACTTCGTCGAGTACGGCGTCGCCGCCGCCCGCGCCGCGCTCACCGACGCCGCAGTGGACTGGCGCGACGTCGGGTTCGTCGCCGGCGCCGACACGATGCGCAACGGCTACCCCGGGTACGTGGCGGGGGCGACCTTCGCCCAGGCACTCGGGTGGACCGGCGTGCCGGTCACGAGCGCGTACGGCGCCTGCGCATCGGGTGCCATGGCACTCGAGGCCGCCCGCCAGCGGATCCTGGCCGGCCTGTGCGACGTGGCGCTCGTGGTCGGTGCCGACACGACGCCGAAGGGGTTCCTCAAACCGAACGCCGGCGAACGGACCGACGACCCGGACTGGCTGCGGTTCCGGATGCTCGGGGCGACCAACCCGACGTACTTCGCCCTGTACGCCCGGCGGCGCGTCGACCTCTACGGGGCGACGTCCGAGGACTTCGCCCGCGTCAAGGTGAAGAACGCCCGGCACGGGCTGCACAACCCGTACGCCCGCTTCGTCAAGGAGGTGGGCGTCGACGACGTGCTGGCCTCGCCGATGGTGGCGACCCCACTGCGGTTGCTCGACATCTGCGCCACCTCCGACGGAGGCGCCGCGGTCGTCCTGAGTTCCATGGACTACGCCCGCTCGCGGGTCGGCACCGACGGTCTGGTCCGGGTGGCGGCGATCTCGACGGTGACTCCGACCTTCCCGAACTCCGTGATCGAGATGCCGAACTTCGCGACCGACTCCGCAGCCGGGGTGTCGGAGCCCGACCGGACCTTCAAACAGGCGATCGGGGACGCCGCGTACGCCCAGGCGGGACTCGGACCCGACGACGTCGACGTCGCCGAGGTCTACGACCTGTCGACCGCGCTCGAACTGGACTGGTACGAGGACCTGGGGTTCTGTGGCCCGGGTGAGGCCGAGGGACTGCTGCGCGACGGCGTCACCGAACTCGGCGGACGGCTGCCGGTCAACCCCTCGGGTGGACTCGCGTGCTTCGGTGAGGCGGTCCCGGCCCAGGCGCTCGCGCAGGTCTGCGAGCTGACCTGGCAGCTGCGGGGCACCGCCGAGGGTCGCCAGGCCGGTGATCCCCGGGTGGGCATCACCGCCAACCAGGGCCTGTTCGGCCACGGCTCGAGCGTGATCCTCACGCGCTGAGCGGCTCCTCGCTGCCGTCCGGGTCCCGCTCGGCCCGCCAGCGCACGGCGAGGAGCAGCGGCACGGCTGCCACACCGACGGCCAGCAGCGCGATCCCGACCCCCAGCCCGAACCAGCCGGCGACGACGCCGATGAGCCCGGGGCCGATCACCAGACCCACGTAGCCAACAGAGCTGAGCGCCCCGACCAGGGCGCCCGGCCGGGGTCGGCCCCGGCCGACGTCGGACATCAGCAACGGCCACGTGACCGAGACGCCGCCGGCGGCGAGCACCAGCCCGGCGGCGGCCACCACCGTCACCGGCGCCGCCGCGAGCACCGCCAGACCGACCGCGGCGAGCAGGGTCCCCAGGACCAGGACCATCCGGGCGCCGCGTCGGGTCTGCACCCGACCCACCGACACCCGCGCCGTGAACGCGACGACGAATCCGAGCACGGAACTCCCGGCGCCGACGAGCACCCCGGCGCCGACCTGCTCCCGCAGCTGCAGGACGCCCCAGGTCGTGATCCCTCCCTCGACCATGGCGCCCAGCCCGAAGGCCAGCGCCACCGGCACCAGTCCCTCCCGATGCAGGATGCGCACGCCCTCGGCCAGGCCCACGTGGTCTCCAGAGGTGCCGGCCGGCAACCGCGACCGGAGCGCCCAGACCGCAAGTCCGACCCCGAGCGCGGCGGAGACGACCCACACCACCCGCCAGGACCACGCACCCAAGGTGACCAGGAGCAGCCCGGCGGCGGCCGCGCCGAGCGCACCGCCGCCGTTGAAGAGCGCGTGGATCCGGACCAGGCGGCCGGGCTGGTGTGCGAGCGCCGCCGTTGCGGCCACGTTCGCCACCACGTCGACGGGACCGAACACCGCGTAGACCACCACGATCGCCAGGGCCAGGCCGACCGGAGCGGGTGCGAACGCTCCCAGCGATGCGGCCACCGCCCAGGTGACCAACGTGATCGCCAGGGCCCGTGAGGTCCCACGCCGCTCCGCCAACGCACCGCCCCAGGAGTTGGCCACGGCCGCCAGGGCGAGCGCCACGGTCAAGGCCAGGCCCAAGCGCCCCGGTCCTCCGCCCAGCGCCCGCTCGATCTCGGGAATCGACACGGCCCACGCGCCGACGAACAGCCCGATGAGCACGAACGTCGAGCCGACCGGCACCAGCGTGGTCGTCTCGGGGCGTGCGGTCGGCTGCGAGGCGAGGGGACGCCCGACCACCGACCCACTCTGCAACAGGACGGGTCCGGGTTCCAACCCGTTGCGACGACGGGCCCGGTCCGGTGCGCCACCGTCCGTGGTGGGGCAGTCGGTAGTGTCTGTCCACGGTGCCGACCCCGATGCCTCCGACCGACGCCGACGTCGCCGCGTCCCACCCCCGCTCCGTCGAGGTGATCGTGGAGGTGACCGACACCGTCAGCGTGCCCTACACCACCGGGCTCCAGCGCGTGACCCGCGAGCTCGTGGCCCGCCTGCCCCGGACCGGTTCCCCGTCCTTCCACCCGGTGCGCTGGTCGTCGGCGTGCGGAGGGTACCGGGAGCTCACCGGGGACGAGGCCCGCGTCCTGGCCGAACCGCCCGAGCGACTGCCCACCACCACCCGCTTCGCCAGCCGACTCCCACACCCCGTCGCGAGCGGGGTGCGCCGCGCGTTGGCGACCCCGGTCGCCCGGAGGACACGGGCGGCCGTGCGGCGGCGGGCCGAGGACCGGGCCGAGCGCGACCGCCACCACCTGTGCCGACCGCCGACCGACCCCCAGACCTCGACGGTCCTGTTCGACCTGGAGGCGGCCTGGAACGACCCGGTCCCGCGCACCGAGCTCCTGCCCTCCCTCCGGGCCCGCGGGGTCCGCAGCGGTGCACTCGTCGCCGACGTCCTGCCCGTGCTGCACCCCGAGTGGTTCGACCCGCAGCTGCTGGTCGACTTCGACGGCTTCCTGGACGGCCACCTGCGGCACAGCGAGCTCTTCGTCTGCATCTCCGAGCGGACGCGCCAGGACCTGCTGGAGGTGGCCGCTGAGCGGGGTGTCGATCCGGGTGGGCTGCGCACCGCGGTGGTCCCCCTGGGCGCCGACCTGGGCCCACCCGACGACTCGCCGCTCGACCCCCGGTTCGCCGCCGTCCCCGACCGCTACCTGCTGCAGGTCGGGACACTGGAACCACGCAAGAACCAGGAGACCTCGCTCGCCGTGCTCGACGCGCTGGCACCGGACCGGCCCGATGTCGCACTCGTGCTGGTCGGCAAGCGGGGCTGGAAGGTCGACGACCTGGTCCGACGCATCGAGCGACACCCGTCGCTGGGACGCCAGTTGTTCTGGTTCGAGGAGGTCGACGACACCCAGCTCCGCTCGCTCTACCGGCACGCGACGGCGTGCCTGACGCCGGCCCGATACGAGGGGCTCGGCGTCCCGGTGATGGAGGCACTGCACTGCGGCACGCCGGTCGTCGCCTCGACCGGCGGCGCCCTGCCCGAGGCGGGCGGTGCCGCCGCGGACTACGTCGACCCCGACGACACCGAGGGCTGGATCCGCCTGGTCGCCGAACTGCTCGACGACCCGTCGACCCTGGAACAGGCCCGACGTCGTGCCCGAGCGTGGCGGGCCCCGACCTGGGACGACGCGGCCGACGCCGTGGCCGGTGCCATCACCGAGGCGTTCGCATCGTGACCACCACCGACGACGCCCGCCCGACCGGACGGCCCGGCGACGACGACAGCACGACCGCCCGAGCGGACCACGCCGGTGCGGTCGGAGCCGAGACCCCTTGGTGGGTCCGCGCCGGGGTCGCCGCTGCCGTCGCCCTGGGTGTGGTGGCCCGCTTCGTTCCCCGGGGCGAGCTGTGGCTCGACGAGGCGCTGAGTGCGAACATCGCCGAGCTCGGAGGCCGCGCCGCCGCCGAGGCCCTGCGTCGCGACGGCCACCCGCCGCTGTACTACTGGATCCTGGACGCGTGGTCCTCGGTGGTCGGCGACTCGGCGTGGGCGCTCCGGTCACTCTCGGGACTGTTCGGCGTCGCCGCCCTGCCGCTCGCGTGGCTGGCCGGCCGTCGGCTCGTCGAGCGACAGGCCGGTGCGGCCCGGGCGGGCGAGGTGGCGCAACGGGCGCGCACCACCGCCACCGCCGCGTTGGTGGTGACTGCGCTCCTGCCGTTCGCCGTCCGCTACTCGAGTGAGACCCGCATGTACTCGCTCGTCATGCTGCTGGTGCTCGTCGGCTACCTCCTCGTGGACGCACACCTCCGGCGGGCCCGCTGGTCCACCGGCGTCGGGATCGCCCTCACCGGCGCTGCGCTGTTGTGGAGCCACTACTGGTCGCTCTGGCTGCTGGGCGCAACGGGGCTCGGTGCGCTCGGACTCGCCTGGTGGTCGAACCGACGGGGCGACACCGCCCGTCGCGACGCGGCGCTCGGCGTGGCCGCGGCGCTCGTCGTGGCCGGGATCGCGTTCGCGCCGTGGCTGCCCACGATGCTCTACCAGGGAGCCAACACGGGGACGCCCTGGGGTGACCCCGTGCGTCCGGCGACGTTCTTCGTGCTGGGGTTGATCTACCTGGCCGGTGGCGCGGTCGCCGAGCCGCAACTCGTCGCCTACCTGTTCACGGGACTGCTGGTCCTGGGGGTGGCGGGGGCGACGAACTCCCGGGGACGCATCGAACTGGGACTGCGTGTCCGGCCGAACGCGCAGCCCGAGGCGGCGGTCGTGCTGGCCACGATGGCGCTCGCGTGGTTGGCGGCCTTCGCGACCCGCTCGGCCTTCGCCGCGCGCTACCTGGCCGTGCTCGTCCCGATCGCCGTGCTCGTGGCCGCGCTCGGGCTGTCGGCCATCCGGGACGACCGGTGGCGTCGGGGCCTCGCCGTCGTGCTCCTGACCGGCTTCGCCGTCGGGATCGTGGCGGAGGTCGACCGGGGCCGGACGCAGGCCGGGGATGTCGCCGACGCCGTCGTCGCGGCCGCCGCCGAGGCGGACGAGCCGCCGCTGCTGTTCGTGTGTCCCGACCAGAACGGACCGTCGATCGAGCGGGCACTGCGGGCCCGGGGGGCGGGCGACGCGGTGGACATCGTCACCTACCCCGCGCTCGGTGATCCCCGGTTCGTCGACTGGGTCGACTACGCCGCCCGCAACGCCGCCGCGGATCCGGCCTCCATCACCGGCGCCGCACTCGACCGGGCCGGTGGCCGGACCGTGCTGTACGCGTTCACCGGGAACTACCGCACGCTCGAGGGCCAGTGCGAGGCCGTGCTGCAGTCGCTCGCGACCGTGCGGGGCGCGCCGGCCGTCCTCGTGCCGCCGGCCGAGCGCAACGAGGACGAACCAGCGATCGAGTTGCTCCGGTTCGACCCCCGGTGAGCACCGCCGGCCGCTGGGCCACCTCGCCACTGGTGCTGTTCCTGGTGGTGCTGGCGGTCCACCAGGTGGTGGTCGTGGACTCGACCGACAACGATCCGTCGCTCGCACCGTGGACCGCGCTCAGCCTGGTGCACGACGGCGACACGGACCTCCGGGACGTCCCGGCCGAGGTGCTGGTCGACCGACCGCTCGTCGTGCCGGGTCAGCCTCCGGGGCAGGTGTTCACCAGTGCCGACCAGGTGCGCGCCGCACTCGGGGCGGCCGGGGTGGACGCCCCGGTTCGCGACTACTTCCCCGTGGTTCCCGCGCTGCTCGCCGTGCCGGCCGTCGTCGCCGTCGACCTGGTCGGACCGGCGATCGGATGGGGGGATACCCGACAGGCACTGTTGGACGACCGGTTCGGCCCGGCACACGTGCTCAGCGCGTCGGTGGTCGTCGCCCTCGCCGCACTCGTGGCCCGGGCGGTGGCGCTCCGGCTGGTGGGTGGGTCCGCTGAACGGCGCCGATGGCTGGCGACCGGGGCCGCACTCGTGTTCGCGTTCGGTACCACTGCGTGGTCGGTGGCGAGCCGGGCGCTCTGGCAGCACGGCCCGTCGCTGCTCCTGTTGTTCGTCGCGCTCTGGCTGGTGCTCGAGCTCCGCGACCAGGCCGGAGTCGACCCGGATCCCGCGGCCGAAGGCGGTGCTCCGGGCGGGCTCGGCCGCGAACGCCCGGCGGCCCGGTGGGTCGGCGGGGCCCTCGGCGCCGTCCTGACGCTCGCGGTCGTGACCCGTCCCACCAATGCGGTCCCGGCCGTCGCGTTGGTGGCGTGGGTGGCGTGGAGCCGACGGGCGGTCCTGGTGCCCGTCGTGGTGGGAGCCGCCCTCGGCGCCGCCCTGTCGGCAGGTGTGGTGGCCCTCCTCGGACTCGGAGTCCCGCCCCCCTACTACTCGGCCTCCCGGATCTCGATCGGGGCGCAGACCGTGACGGCCGTGGCCGCCAACCTGGTGTCGCCGTCCCGCGGCCTGCTCATCAGCACGCCCGTGGTCCTGCTCGCGGTTCCAGGAGCGTGGTTGTGGTGGCGCAGTGACCGCGACCGCCAACTCGTCGTCGCGCTCGTCGCCTGGGCGGGCGGCGTGCTCGTGGCCGTCTCGGCGTTCGGTCAGTGGTGGGCGGGCCACACGTTCGCGGCCCGGTTCGCGACCGAGACGCTGCCGGCGTTGTTCCTGCTCGCCCTCCCCGCGGTCGACGCGATCGTCCCCGGCCGGGCCGACACGGCGGAGGCGACCGGTTCGTCCGCTCCGTCCGAGCGGACGGCGCCCGCGTGGATGCACACCCGGACCGCGCTGGTCGCGCTGGTCGCGGTGTCGGTCTGGTCGGTCGGGTTCCACTCCATCGGCGCCTGGTCCCGCCAGACCTCGTGTTGGAACGAGCTGCCGGTCGACGTCGACGACGACCCCGGCCGGGTCTGGTCGCTGACCGACTCCCAGACGGGGCGGGCGGTCGGCGCGCTCCTCACCCACGGCCCCCGACGCGCCGTGGCGGGCCCGTGTTGAGCACCGGCTCCGGTCGGGGGGCCACCGGGGGGTGGCTGGACCGGCGGCTGCTGGTCCCGGCGGTCCTCGGCTGGCTGTGGGCCCGGGTCTGCGTGGGACTCGGGTTCGTCGTGGCGCACCGGCTGACCCCGGACCCGGCGCTCGCCGCCCGCCCCGACTTCCCGCTGCCGCGCGGGCTGATGTCCTGGGACGCCTTCTTCTACGAGCGGATCGCAGTGGCCGGTTACGCCGGAACCCCACCCGACGGCGTGCGCTTCTTCCCCGGCTACCCCGCCCTGGGGCGGATCCTCTCGCCGTTCCTCGCGGGTCACACCGACCTGGCGCTCATCGTCATCGCCAACGTCACCGCGCTCGTCGGCGCGGTCGTCCTGACCCGCCTGGCCCGGGAGGCGCTCGACCACGGCGGCTCGGCCGGGGTCGGGAACGGGGCCGAGGGGGTACTGGACAGCCCCGTGGCCGTCGCCGCGCGCACGGGCTGGATCGTCGCGGTCATCCCTGCCGCCGTCGTGTTCGTGTGGGCCTACTCCGAGGGACTCGCGCTGGTCGCCACCGCCGCGACGCTCCTGGCCCTGCAGCGCCGCGCCGTGGCCTGGGCGGGAACCTTCGCCGCAGTGGCCTGCCTGATCCGTCCGACCGGCCTGCTCCTGTTGGTCCCGATCGGCGTCGAGCTGGTCCGGCAGCGCCCCCGGTGGATGCCGGCGCTCGTCGCCGTCACGGCCCCGATCGGCGCGTTCGTCGCGGCGCTGGCGACCATCCGCTCGACGACCGGGTCGTGGACCTCGGCCTTCGACGAGCAGACGCCGATCAGAGGCGAGTTCCGGAATCCGGTCATCCGGGCGGGAGAGGCCCTGTGGGGGGTCCGCTTCAACACCGACACCGAGCTCGCACCCTACGTCGTGCTCTGGTTCCTGCTGCTCGCCGTCGCCGTCTGGAAGCGCCAGCCGCTCAGCTGGATCCTGTTCGCAGCGGCGACGCTGCTCGTCGCGTGCTCCTCCCAGACCATCGACTCGATCGGCCGCTACGGCCTGCTCGCCGTTCCGTTGGTGATCGCGCTCGCCCAGTGGGCCGACCGCAGCTGGCGCACGGCCCTGGTGGGGGCCGTCGGCTCCGCGGGCCTGATGCTCACCACCGCGCAGGCGCTCCAGGGTCGCATCATCCCCTGACCGGCATCGCCGATCCTTCGCTCAGGACACCCGGCCGGCGGTCGTCGGCGCGTTCAACGCGGCCCGGAAGAACTCCTCGTCCTCGAAGAGCCCGACGTCACGGAGGAAGATCCGTCCGTAGCGCTCGAAGTACATGAGCTGCTTGGACAACAAGAAGATGCTCCGCTCGAAGTCGGAGTCGTAGACCCCGTGCGCCTCGGCCGCGGCCCGGATCCGGCGCTGGTCACGGAAACGTCGGTAGACGGCGCGGACCGACAACTGCTCGGCCTCGGCGCCGCGGATCTCCGCAACCTTCTGCTGCGGCGCGGTGAGCAGGTCCGCCAGGCTGACCTGGCCGAACGGTTGGGTGAGCACCGGTTCCAACGCCATGCGCATGAACGCCTCGACCTGCGAGTGGTCCATCCCCAGGTCCTGTTCGAGCACGGGGCCGTACATGCGCTGCGCGTGGCTGGCGATGTCGGGCCAGGCCGACTCGTCGCCGAGCGCGGCCTCGATGAGTCGCCGGAAGAACTGGTGGGTCTGCGGATCGAGTCGACCGACGATCCCCCAGTCGATGACCCCCACGCGCCCGTCGGGCAACAGGAGCAGGTTGCCGGCGTGGACGTCGCCGTGGAAGGTGCCCCAGCGGATCGCGGTCAGCAGGAACCCCTTGATCACCTCCTGCACCACGGGGGCGGGGTCGTAGCCGTAGCGGGACACGGTGGTCAGGTCGTCGACGGGCACACCCTCCATGAACTCCATGGTCAGGACCCGTCGCCCCGAGAGGTCGTCGAACACCTCTGGCACCGTGATCCGGGTGAGCTGCACCTGGTCGAGCAGCCACTTGTAGTGGGTCATCGCCCGGGCCTCGTTGCGCAGGTCGAGTTCCTCGCCGATCTGCACCCGGAAACCCTGGAACATCGCGAGCAGCTGGCCCGCGGCGTACTCGCCGGTCTGCTTGGCGACGAGTTCGAGGAGGGGTTGGAACAGGTCGAGGTCGGTCGCCACCTGCTGCTCGATCCCGGGACGCAGGACCTTCACCGCGACGCGACGGCCGTCCCGCGTGGTCGCCTTGTGGACCACCGAGATGGACGCCCGGCCGATCGGGGTCTCGGAGAAGCTCCAGAAGGCCTCGTCGAGCGGCAGGCCCAGGTCGCGTTCGACGATCCGGCGGACCTCGTCGAACGGGACCGGCTGGCCGGTGTCGAGACAGGAGCGGAACTCGTCGGCGACCGAGTCGCCGAACACTCCGGGGGCCGATCCGATGAGCTGGCCGAACTTCATGAACGTGGCGCCCAGGTCCTCGAAGGTGCGGCGCAGGGGACGGGCCCAGGCGTCGGGGGCGATCCGGCGGGTGAGCGCCGAGCGGGCTGCGAGCGGCGCGAAGTGCCGCGAGCTGACGACGCCGATCTGACGGGCGCGTTGCGCCAGGTCGGATCGGGGTGATCGGGGGAGCTCGAGTGGGAAGACCCGGGGCACCGTCTCGAGGCGGGCCTCGAGCTCGGCGTCGGTCGACTCGTCGGGGGCCGGGGCGCTGTCGGTCAGTTCGGTGTCGCTCACCCCGCCAGTGTCGCCGAGCGGGGCCGCCGAGTCGACCGCCGGGGCCCGGAACGCCGGCTCAGGCCGAACGCAGCCAACGACGGCCGGCCTCGAGTCGCCGCTCGAGCTGGTCGACGGTGGCCTGGGAGATCTGGCGGATCCCGCTGAGCCGGTTCAACTCCGCGTTCACCGCCGGGTGGCTCCAGCCGGTGGCCCGCACCAGCTCACGCACGACGTCGGCGTTCCGCTCGCGCAGCCGGATCCGATGCTGCCTCGGATCGACGGTGGCACCGGTGTCGGCGTCGTCGCCGTCCCATGATCCGACCACGCCACCACCGGGCAGGGGTGGCGGTTCGAGCACCAGTTCGACCCCGCCCGGCTCGGTCGGCTCCAGGGCGTCGGGTTGTGAACCGAACACCCCCAACAGGGCCTGGTCGGACGGGGAGTCCGTGACGACGGCGCCGATCACGCCGAACAGGCTGAGTTGGTCCTCCTCGCCCGCGGCGGTGTCGACCTCGGCCCGCGGCGCCTCGCGGCGGAGCCGGAGGCTGTGGCGGCGCGACTCGGTGACGGAGGCGGCGTGGCGGCGCAGACGTGGGTCGTCGGGCAGGAAAACGAAGGCGCGCTGGTCACGCCGGCCCGTGGTGTGGCGGACGACGCGTCCCACCGCCTGACGGAAGAACAGTTCGGTGGTCGTCGTCGTCGCGAAGACCGCGATCCGCAGGCGGGGGATGTCCACGCCCTCGGACACCATCCGCACCGCCACGATCCACTCGTCGGTCGACTCGGTGAAGCGGCGGATCCGATCGGACGCATCGTCCTCGTCAGAGGTGGCGACCACCACGTTGCCGCCCCGACGACGCAGGACCTCGGCGATCCCCTGGGCGTGCGCCTGGTCGGTCGCGACGACCAGTCCCCCGGCGACGGGGTCCTCGGCCCGCAACTGGGACAGCCGCTCGTCGGCCTGGCGCAGGACGGTCGGGAGCCAGTCGCCCTCCAGGCTCAGGGCGGTCCGGAGTCGCTGGTTGGCCAGTTCCCGGGCCAGGTCGTCGTCGAAGGTCGCCGTGACCACCCGGCCGTCGGGGGCGGTCCACTCCATGAAGCCGTTGATCCGGGGGAAGTAGACGGGGCGCACCACCCCACCGTCGGCGAGTGCCTCGCCGTAGCCGTACTCGAAGTCCGCCCGGGCCTCGTCCAGGTGGTACTCGACGAAGGGGATGGCGCTCGTGTCGGAACGGAACGGCGTGCCCGAGAGCGACAGGCGTCGGGACGCTGCACCGAAGGCCCGGAGCACCGAGCTCCCCCACGCCCGGTCGTCACCAGCGTGGTGGACCTCGTCGAGCACCACGAAGCCCCCGGACGCGAGGCCGGCGAGTTGGTCCGCCGACGTCGCGACCTGCTGGTAGGTGGTGACGACCCCGTGGACGTCTCCGGGCAGCGCCGGGTCACGCGCCGACCAGTCGGCGTCGAGGTGGAGCCGGAAGCGGGCCGCCGCGGCGGCCCACTGGTGCTTCAGGTGCTGGGTCGGGGCCACGACGACGACGCGCTGGCCCGGGTGGTCGGCCAGGTGGCGCACCGCTGCGGTCAGGGCGAAGGTCGTCTTGCCCGCCCCCGGAGTGGCGACCGCCAGGAAGTCGGGTGATGCGTGGGTGGCGAGGAGTTCGAGCGCCTCGGACTGCCAGGCCCGCAGCCGGATCCTCGTCGGACGCTCGGCCTGCGCTCCCGCCGCCCCGGAACGGGCGGTCACCGCGCCCATCACCGGCCACCGGCTGGGACGCTGGCGGGAACGGGACCGGGGTGCATGGCGGCCGGTACCTTAGGTGCGTGGCGCAGGTCGACCGGATCATCGAGCAGATGAACGACATCACGTGGTGGCAGCACGGCTCGGAGGCCCGTGCCGACGCGTGGGCCGTGCTCCGGGACGAGGCGCCGGTCCTCTTCGGCCCCGAGCCGGAGATCGAGGGCTTCCCGCAGGGCCCCGGGTTCTGGTCGGTGACCCGGCACGCCGACGTCGTGCACGTGTCGCGGCACCCCGACCTGTTCTGCTCGGGACAGGGCACGAACATCCCCGACCTGCCCGTCGAGATCGCCGAGTTCTTCGGGTCGATGATCAACATGGACGCGCCGAAGCACACGCGTCTCCGGATGATCGTGAACCGCTCGTTCACACCGAGGATGGTGGCGCGCATCGACGAGGACGTCCGCCGCAAGGCCCGTCGCATCGTCGCCGAGGTCGCGCCACAGGGATCCTGTGACGTCGTCACCGAGCTGGCGGCTCCGCTGCCGCTGCAGATCATCTGCGAGATGATGGGCATCCCCCGCGACAGCTGGCAGCGGATCTTCGAGCTGACCAACATCATCCTGGGTGACATGAATTCGACCCCGGACCTGGGGGCGCTCATGGGAGCCGCCATCGAGATGGCCCAGATCGCCCAGGCCGTCGGCGAGGACCGGCTGGCGGACCCGCAGGACGACCTGGTCTCCGCCATGATGCACGCGGAGGTCGATGGGGAGTCGCTCCAACCGATGGAGATGGCGAGCTTCTTCATCCTGCTGGCCGCGGCGGGCAACGAGACGACCCGCAACGCGATCAGCCACGGGATCCGCCTGCTCACCGAGCACCCCGACCAGCGGGCCGCCTGGCAGGCCGACCCCGACGCGGTCTCGCCGACCGCCGTCGAGGAGATCGTCCGCTGGGCGACCCCGGTGATCCACTTCCGGCGGACGGCCACGGCCGACACCCGGATCGGAGAGGTCGACATCAGCGCGGGCGTCATGGTCGTCATGTGGTACGAGTCCGCCGACCGCGACCCCCGCGCCTTCGACGACCCGGCCACCTTCGACGTGCGGCGGTCCCCGAACGACCACCTCGGCTTCGGTGCCGGTGGACCGCACTTCTGCCTGGGCGCGAACCTGGCCCGGCGGGAGATCCGGGTGATGTTCGAGGAGTTGTTCCGCTGGATCCCGGACATCCGCTCGACCGGCGAGCCGACGTGGTTGTCCTCGCCGTTCATCCACGGCATCACCGCCCTGCCCGCCGAGTTCACCCCGGCCGACGTCCCCGCCGACGCCCTCGCCGAGTTCGACGGCGACTGACGCCCCGACGACCGGAACCGACTACCGCACCGGGAGGACCCACGTGCCCCAGCTCCCCGACCACTTCCCCCCGCACCCGGCGCGGGATGCATCCCTGCGGTCCATGCAGGCCGTCGAGGCGGGCGACCGGTCCGCCTGGCTGGCGCTCTTCGCCGAGGACGCGGTCGTCGAGGACCCGATCGGCCCGTCCCCCTTCGACCCGGAGGGCGACGGCCACCGGGGCCGGGAGGCGATCGCCGCCTTCTACGACGCAGTGATCGCACCCAACGACTCACTCCGCTTCACCATCGAACGCTCGCACGCGGCCGGGTCCGAGGTCGCCAACGTCGGCACGATCTCCACCACGCTTCCGGACGGCGGGGGCACGGTGCACACCGACCTGGTCGCCACCTACCGGATCGACGACCAGGGTCGTGTGGTCGCGCTCCGGGCGTACTGGTCGGTCGACGAACTGCGCTTCGACTGACCAGCGCCGCAGCGCGCCCGGTACGGTCCCCGCCATGGAACCCTGTGGATCCGACCCCGAGGTCGCCGTCGGCTCGATGCTCTACACACTCGTGGACCCGACGGTGGGCCACGAGGTGGCCTACAACCGGTGGTACGAGCGGGACCACTTCTACTCGGGCTGCATGATCGGACCCTGGCTGTTCGCCGGTCGGCGCTGGGTCGCCACCCGACCGCTGAAGGACCTGCGCCTCCCGGCCGACACACCGGCGGACGCCGCGGTCGCGGATCCGGTCGACGCCGGCTCCTACCTGGCGACCTACTTCATCCACGCCGGCCACGAGGCCGAGCACTGGGCCTGGGCGAACCGGCAGGTGTTCGACCTGTACGAGCACGGGCGCGGGTTCGAGGAGCGTCACCACGCCCACACCTCGCTGTACTTCACGACCGGGGCCACGCACCGGGACCCCGACGGTGTGCCGGCGCACATGGCGCTGGACCACCCCTACGCCGGCCTGGTGAGCATCCACGTCGACCGCGTCGACGACACCTCGCACGGAGACCTGGTCGACTGGTTCGATTCGTCAGCGGCACCGGCGCTGTTCGCCGACGGAACCGGCTCGACCGGGGACGGTGGCGCCGGCAGGTCGCCGGTGGACCAGGTGCAGCACTGGAGGCCGATCATCCCCAAGGGCGATCAGGGGAAGGCACCCATGAAGCTCGGCACCGGCCCCGGGACCAGGGCGCGCAGCATGATGCTGGTGTTCACCACCGAGGATCCGGCGACGTGCTGGGGGCGGATCCGGGAGCTCACCGACCGGATCGACGAGTCGGGGCTGGCGACCGTGCGCCTGGCCGCGCCGTTCATCCCGACGATCCCCGGTACCGACACCTACACCGACCAGCTCTGGTGAGCCGGGCCGGACGGTCCGACCGAGCGGCGGTCAGCCCACGCGGGCCGGTGCGTGTTCGGCCAGGAAGTCGACCGTCCGGTTCCAGGCCAGCTCGGCCGCTTCCACATCGGGGGGTCCGGCCGGGGTGTCCTCGGCGAACCAGTGCCCCGTGCCGTCGTAGCGGTGGAACTCGACGTGCTTGTCGAGCAGCAGCAGGTGAGCCTGCATCTCGACCAGCTCGTCGTCACTGACGAGTGGGTCGTCCTCGGCGAAGTGGCCCAGGACGGGTGCCCGCAGGGAGTCGAAGTCGATGTCCTGGGCGCCGTAGTACGCGACCACGGCGTCCACCGAGTCGGGCTGCCGGGTGCCGAGCCACAGGGCCCAGGACGCCCCCATGGAGAACCCCATCACGGCGACGGGCGCCGTGGGCTCGGCGCTGTGCGCCCGCAACGCGACGACGCTCGAGAGGATCAGGGCCGCGGTGGCGTTCGGATCGGTCGCCGCCAGCGCGTCGCGGGCGTCGTCGGCGTCGGCGGGGTGCAGTCCGCCCAGCAGGTCCGGGGCCAGCGCCGTGTACCCGCAGTCGGCCAGGCGCTCGACGACGGACTTCGTCGAGGCGTCCAGGCCCCACCACGAGTGCAGGACGAGCACCCCGTGCCCGGGGCCGTCCTCGGGCACGACCAGGTAGGCGCTGCCGGCACGTGCATCCACCTGCACAGGGTGTCACGCGGGCTCCGGCGTGGGAGGATCACCCCGTGCCGACCGTCGCCGTGTTGAACCAGAAGGGTGGAGTCGGCAAGACCACCATCGTGCTGGGACTCGCCGCTGCCGCCCAGCGTCGAGGCGACCGGACGCTCGTGGTGGACCTGGATCCGCAGGGCAGCGCCGGGTGGGCGATGGGCGTCGAGGCGGACGACGACCACCTGGCGGTCGGTGACGTGCTGGCCACGGGCGACCCGCGTGTGGCCCGCTCCGCGACGGTGCGGGCCGGGTGGGGCGAGGGCGTCGACGTGCTCCCGGCGAGTCGCAGCCTGGTCGACCGTGAGGCGGACCGGGTCACCTCGGCCGAACCCGACCGACTCCGCCGGGCCGTGGAGCCGCTGACCCGGGAGTACCGAACGGTCCTGGTCGACTGCGCGCCGTCGCTCGGACCCACGACCCGATCCGGACTGGTGGCCGCCGACGGCGTCCTGCTGGTCGCCGAGCTGTCGGTCCTGTCGTTACGGGGCGCCGACGCGGTCGTCGACACCGTCGACGACATCGGTCAGGGCCCCCACCCCGGGCTGGCCCTCTACGGGACGATCGTCAACCGGGCACCGGCGGTGTCGGCCGAGGCCGACCGCCAGCTGGCCTCGCTCGAGCAGCACCTGGGCCGGGGGACCGTGTGGCGGCCCTTCGTCCCGCAGCGCACGGCGCTCAACGAGGCCGTCGGTCGGCGGTGCCCCGTTCAGGACCTGGGCCGCAAGGCCGATCCCATCGTGTCGATCTTCGACCGGCTCTACGAACGGCTGCTGCGCACCGCCGAGGAACTGGGGACGTCCGAGGGGTCGGGGCGCGTCGCGCCACCGGGTGGAGCGTCGGACTGACCGCCGACACGGTCCGGCGCACCCGATTCACCCGGACCGCCCGATCGACCCGGACCGCCTGATTCACCCGAACCGCCCGGTCGGCCCGGTGTGGCGGCGACCCGCAACCGGCCGGCGAGCACGGCGACGAGCACCGCCCCTGCGGCGCTGAGCCCGAACACCGCCCCGATCGCGACCGCCGGCTCCAGCTCCCACCGGCTGCCGGCGTTGACGATCGCACCACCGATCCCGGTCCCGAGCGCGATGCCCAGGACGTCCGAGAGCTGCAGCGCCGAGGAGGCCGCCCCCTCACGACCGGGTTCGGCCGCGGCCAGGGTGACGTTCGACAGCGGTGCGTAGCCCAACCCCATGCCGAGCCCCGCCACCGAGGTGGCCACGAACCACACCCCCAGCGGCACGGACTCCACCAGCGACGCCAGCATCAGGAGCATCCCGACGACCAGGACCGACGCGGCCGTCCGCTCCAACCGGGCAGCGCCCCAGGTCGGGTAGCACCGGGCCTGGGTCCAGGCGCCGACCGTCCAGGTCAGCGACCCGACGGCCAGGGCCGCACCCGCCACGAAGGTCGTCGAGCCCCGGGCCGAGGTGACCGCGAGCGACACGTACGCATTGGCCGAGAAGAACGAGAAGGTCAGGATCCCACGGATCAACACCGCCGCGGGCAACCCGCGGGCGGCGCGCGCGGTCCCCCGGGGGAGCAGACCGTGCAACGCGGGCAGGCCCACACCCAGACCCGCGGCCACGAGCAGCGCGACCATCCACGGCGAGGCCGAACTCAGCCCGCCCAGCAACAACGCGGCGCCGAGCACCAACACGACGACCCGCCCGAGGGGAGTGCGGCCCGCATGCGGGGAGTCGGGCGCGGTCAGCGACCGGAGCGACAGCACGGCCAGGAGCCCGGAGGCGACGGTCACGGGCACCAACCCGAGGAACACCCAGCGCCACCCGATGGCCTCGGCCACGGCGGACGCGACGAGCGGCGCCAGGAGCGACGGCAGGATCCAGGCGGTCGACATGATGGCGAAGATGCGCGGCCGCTCCTCGACGGCGAAGCCGCGGGCCACGCACACGTAGGCGACGGCCGGCACCGCCCCGGCTCCGATCCCCTGCAGGAACCGGCCGAGGACCAGGACCAGCATCGACGGGGCGACGCCACCGACGACCAGTCCGGCTGCGAACACCGCCAGCCCCACCAGCAGGGGCGCGACCGGATGCACCCGGTCCGCCGAGCGCCCGCCGACGACGATCCCGATCAGGTCCCCCAGGAAGAACGCCGAGAACGCCCATCCGTACAGCCACAGGTCCCCCAGGTCGGACTCGACGAGGGGCATCACGGTCGTGATGGCCATCGACTCGGTGGCGACGACGGTGATCAGGGCCACGATCCCGACGAGCAGGAGTCGACGGGACGTGGAGGGTCCCGCCGAGGCGGCTGCGTCCGATCCGCCGGTGCTCGCTCCTCCCGGCTCCGTCACGATGCCCGCAGGCTAGCCACGCACCACGCGAGACTCGTGGGGTGGAGCGCCTCACGACCTGCCCACTCGACTGCCCCGACACGTGTTCGTTGCAGGTGGGCGTCGAGGCGGGGCGGCTCAGCTCGGTCGATGCGGCACCCGTCGGAACCGGCAACCCCCTCACCGACGGGTGGATCTGCGCCAAGGTGCGCCGTCACGCCGAGCGGGTCCACGGCCCGGAACGCCTGACCACTCCGCTGGTTCGGGACGGAGCCAAGGGCTCCGGTCGCTTCCGGCCGCTCGACTGGGACGATGCACTCGACCTGGTGGCCGATCGGATCACCGACACGATCACCCGCCACGGCCCCGCCGCGGTGGTTCCCTACACGTACAACTCCTCGGCCGGGGCCCGCGCCGACCGGTTGACCGGACGGATGTTCCGGCGGCTCGGTGCCAGCCGGGTGGAGCACACGATCTGCGCGGCCACCGCGCACGCGGCCTGGGAGACCACCTTCCCGGGCATGGCCTCGGCCGATGCGGCCGACATCGCCCACAGCGACCTGGTCGTCGTCTGGGGCGCCAACCCGTCGGTCTCGAACACCCACCTCACCCCCCTGCTCGTGGACGCCCGGCGTCGGGGGGCGGCCGTCGTGGTCGTCGACCCGCGACGGACCCCGACCGCAGCGCGGGCCGACGTGCACCTGCCGGTCCGGCCGGGCACCGACGTGGTCCTCGCCCTCGCGGTGGCCGCCGAACTCGACCGGCTCGGGCTGGTCGACGCGGCCTTCTGCGCGGACCACGCCGAGGGTCACGAGGAGTTCCGCCGGGCCGCGGCCGAGTGGAGCGTGGCCCGGGCAGCCGGGGTCTGCGGTCTCGACGTGGGCGACGTGCGGCGGCTGGCCGAACTGGTCGGGACCCGGCGACCGGGGCTGCTGCGCCTCGGCTGGGGCCTGGAACGGAACCGCAACGGCGGCGCTGCGATCCGTGCCGCGCTCGCGCTGTGGGTGCTCGCCGGTCAGTTCGGCCGGCCGGGAGCGGGCGTGCTCGGATCCACCAGCGACGACACCTGGAGTGACGACACCGGGAACGACGGCACCGGCGACGACGGCACCGGGCGCGGACCGACACGGGTGTTGAACATGAACCGGATCGGCCGCGACCTGCTCGACGCCGATCCACCCATCCACCTGCTGTGGGTCCAGGGCGCCAACCCGGCGGTCACGGCTCCCGACCAGGTCAGGGTCCTCCGGGGCCTGGAGCGCACGGACCTGTTCACGGTGGTCCACGACCAGGTCCTGACCGACACCGCGGCGCTGGCCGACGTCGTCCTCCCGGCGACCACCCACTTCGAGACCGACGACGTCGCCGTCAGCTACGGCGCGTCGGGTTCGGGGCGGATGCCCGCCGTGATCGACCGGGTCGGCGAGTCGTGGTCGAACGACGAGCTGGCCGCTGCGCTCGCAGGACGTCTCGACCTGGGCGACTGGGACGCGCGGGCCGGAACCGGGATCCCGTTGTGGCAACCGACCCGGCCCGACGGGACGGTGCAGTTCGGACCGCCGGACGACCCGGCCACGACGATCCCGGTCGGAGGCCGGGCCCGGCTCGTCGACCCCGACGGAGCGGATCGACTCCCCACCCACCGTCCGGTGGTGTCGGACCTGCCGCTCACCCTGCTCACTCCCGCGTCGAGCCGGATGATCAACTCGATGTTCGCCGAGACCTCACCCGCACGAGCCGAAGTGGCGATCCACCCCGACGAGGCGGCAGCCCGCGACCTGGTCGACGGGGAGCGGGTCGCCGTCACGAACGCCCTCGCCGAGGTGGTCCTGTGCGTCCGGCTCGACGCCTCGGTGCGCCCCGGCGTCGCCGTGATCCCGAAGGGTCTGTGGCGGCGCCACGTCGACGGCGGACTGACGGCCAACGCGCTCATCGCCGACGACGTGGAACCCACCGTCGGCGGCGCGTGCTTCAACGACACCCGAGTCCAGGTCGCCCGGGTCGCCGACGCCGGGACCGGCCGGCCCTGACCAGGTCGGACCCGGCGTCGGAACGGTTCAGCCGATGTTCTCGGCGACGAAGTCCCAGTTCACGAGGCTGTCCAGGAACGTCGTGATGTAGTTGGGCCGAGCGTTGCGGAAGTCGATGTAGTACGCGTGCTCCCACACGTCGATGGTCAACAGCGCCTTGGCCCCGTGCTTCATCGGCAGGTCGGCGTTCGACGTCTTCATGATCTCCAGACCGGATCCGCTGTCCACCAGCCAGGCCCAGCCACTGCCGAACTGGGTCGTGGCGGCCTCGGCGAACTTCGTCCGGAACTCGTCGTAGGAACCGAAGGCCGAGTCGATGGCCTCGGCCACGGCGCCCTCGGGCGCTCCACCACCACCCGGTCGCATGGAGTTCCAGTAGAAGGTGTGGTTCCAGACCTGGGCGGAGTTGTTGAACAATCCGCCGTCGGACTTGGTGATCACGTCCTCGAGCGACGCGTTCTCGAACTCGGTGCCCTCGACGAGCTTGTTCAGGTTGGTCACGTAGGTCTGGTGGTGCTTGCCGTAGTGGTACTCCAGCGTCTCGGCCGAGATGTGCGGCGCCAGGGCGTCCTGGGCGTATGGGAGCGGCGGCAGTTCGAACGGCATGGTCAACCTCTCTGTCGGTCGCGACGGGGTGTCGCTGGGCTCTGTCGGCCGCGACGTTGCGTCGCCGGGCCCGTCCGACCGCAACGGGACGCCGTGGTCGGGCACCCGCAACATACCCCGCTCACCGACGGTGGCGGGCCGGGCCCGTCCGACACCACCCGACGCCGCCCTACGATGCGCCCGTGACCGCGCTCGCCGTCGCCGTGGCGGCCGTCTGTGCCGTGCTGACGGCCGCCGGTGTCGCCAAGCTCGTCCAGCCGGAGGGCACCGCCGCCGTCCTGTCCGAACTCGGCCTGCCCGGGGGCACTGGTTCGGCCCGGGCGCTCGGTGTCGTCGAGGTCGTCCTGGGGGTGGCCGGTCTCAGCATCGGCGGCCGCTGGCTGCCCGCCGTGGTGGCGGTGGCCTACTCCGGAGCGGCCGGGGTCGTCGTCGCCGCCCGGCGGGCGGGACTGGGCTCGTGCGGTTGCTTCGGGGCCCGCTCGCCGGAGCCGAGCACGGCGCACGCCGTCCTGGACGTGGCGTGCGCGTTCATCGCCGGCGCCGGCGCCGCCGCGGGCGTACCGGCGCTGGCCACCGTGCTGGAGGGACGGACCGCCCTGGGTGCCGCAACGGTCCTGGCGGCCACGGTCGCGCTGGCCACGGCCGTGGTGACGCTGTTCCTGCGACCGGCTCACTGAGTCGGCTGCGCGTGGTCGGCCGCACGGTGCCGGGTCCGCCGCCTGCGATCAGGGCTCGGGATCGGAGTCGGCGGTGACCGGGATGGTCCGGATCGCCAGGGCCGCGACCAGGACCGTCACGGCGATCGCCGCCCACGTCGTCCCGCTGGGCATGTCGAGCTCGAAGAACGACGAGAGCGCCGGAACGGTGAGCACCACCAGGATGGCTGCGGCCATGGCACCGACCAGCGCCCACCTCCACGGCGGCAGGGACCGGGTCAGGTGCAACAGGATGCCCAGACCCACCCCGAGCAGGGTGATGGTCGTGGCGGTCCGGGCCTCGACCAGGCTCAGCTCGTCGCTGCGGAGTGCCAGGCCGTAGACGACGAGCGACGCGACGGCGGCCACCAGACCCGCCGGGACGGCGAACCGCACGACCCTGCGGACGAATCCGGTGCGGGCCCGACGCGGGTCGGGGGCCAGGGCCAGGACCAGGCCCGGCAGGCCGACCGAGAGCGTCCGCACCACCGTCAGGTGGCGGGGCAGGAACGGGTACTCGGCCCCCACGGCCGCGACCACCAGGGCGATGGTCGCCGAGTAGACGGTGCCGTAGATGAACAGGTTGGCGGCGCGTTCGACGCTGTTGATGACGCGTCGACCCTCGGCCAGCACACCGGGCAGGACCGAGAAGCGGTTGTCGAGCAGCACCAGCTGCGCCACGGCCCGCGTGGCGGCGGACCCGTCACCCATGGCGATCCCCATGTCGGCGTCCTTCAGGGCCAGGACGTCGTTCACCCCGTCGCCCGTCATGGCGACGGTCCGACCGCGTGACTGCAGCGCCTGCACCATCGCCCGCTTCTGTTGCGGGGTGACCCGTCCGAACACGGCGTTGCGCTCGAGCGCGTCGGCGAGCTGCTCGGGATCCTCGGGCAGGTCGCGCGCGCTCACGTTCGCCTCGGCGTTCGGGACCCCGGCCCGTCCGGCGACCGCAGCGACGGTCTCGGGGTGGTCACCCGAGATCACCTTGACGTCGACGCCCTGTTCGACGAAGTAGGCGAGCGTCTCGGGTGCATCCAATCGGATGCTGTCCTCGAGCAGGATCAGCGCCCGCGGCTCGAGGTCGGCCGGGAGCCCGTCGGGTTGGCCGTCGGCACCGCGGGCGATCGCTCCGGCGGACGCGATCAGCACCACCCGACGTCCGAGCTCGGCCTGCTGCTCGACGGCGTCGGCCACCCGCCGGTCGCCGGCGGCCAGGATGTCGGGCGCCCCCAGGTAGGCGGCGCCGTGGTCGGCCCACTCCACGGCCGAGTACTTGCGGGCCGAGGAGAACGGCACCGTGTCGAGCACCGTCCACGCCGGTGGGTCCGGGTGGCCGGCGGCGATGGCCCGCATGGTGGCGTTGGGATCCGGGTCGGCTGCGGCCGCGGCGGCGAGGAGCTCGTCGATGGGACCGTGGCCGTCGTCGGGGAGCACGTCGACGCCGGCGTACGCGATCTCCCCGGTCGTGATGGTCCCGGTCTTGTCCAGACAGAGCGTGTCGACCCTGGCGAGCAGCTCGACCGAGGCGAGCTCGCGCAGGAGCGCGTTCCGACGGGCCAGCTTCACGACACCGGCCATGAAGGCGACGCTCGTCAGGAGCACCAGGCCATCGGGCACCATGGCCACGCACGCTGCGACCACTCCGGTCAACGCGTCCTGCCAGTCCTGGTTGGCGAGTGATCGCAGCAACAGGATGATCGCCACCGGCGGGATGGCGAGCATCAGGAACTCGAGGATCCGGTTCACCCCGGTCCGCAGCTCGGAGTGCACCAGCGTGAACCGTCGGGCGTCGTCGGCCAGGCGCGAGGCGTAGGACTCCGCGCCGACGTGGGTCGCCCGGAACGTGCCCGTCCCGGCGGCGACGAAGCTGCCGGAGAGGACCTCGTCACCGACCTGCTTGCGGATCGGGTCCACCTCGCCGGTGAGCAGTGACTCGTTGAGCTCGAGTCCGGCCTCGTCGACCACGGTGCCATCGACGACGACCTGCTGACCGGGTGCCAGGACCAGCAGGTCATCGGCCACGACCTCGCCGACCGCGACCTCGGCGTCCGTGCCGTCGCGTCGCACCACGGCCCGCGGGGTGTTCAGCACGGCCAAGCGGTCGAGCGCGGCGCGGGCCCGGACCTCCTGGATCGTCCCGATCAGCGAGTTGGCGACGATGACCCCCACGAACAGTGCGTCGGGACCCAGACCGTTGGCCACGACGACCAGCACGAAGAGCACCCCGACGATCGCGTTGACCGGGGTGAGCAGGTTCGCCCGGAGGATCTGGGCGGTGGTGCGGGTGGGGGCGGAGGGAACGTGGTTCGTCCGGCCGTCGGCGACCCGCTCGGCGACCTGTGCCGACGTCAGACCGTCGACGCGCCAGTCCGGGCCCAGGTCGGGGGTGATCGACGACACGGCCGGACAGTAGTGGTGGGGCGGCGACCGGCAGCCACTCGGTCCTCCGGGCGCCGGTTCGTGGGCCCGTGGACGAGCCGCAACGGCGTAGGTTGAGAACGTGCCCACCCACCACCGTGCCGAGGTCCACCGCACCGACCGCGTCGGGTGGCTGCGGGCACTCGTGCTCGGCGCCAACGACGGGATCCTGTCCACCGGAGCGCTGCTCCTCGGCGTCGCCGGCGCCGGTGCCGACCGGGGCCAGTTGGTGATCGCCGGGGTGGCGGCCGTGAGCGCCGGGGCGTTCTCCATGGGCATCGGCGAGTACGTCTCGGTGAGCAGCCAGCGGGACACCGAGGAGGCGGACCGCGCCACCGAGGCCGCCGAGCTCGAGGAGGACCCGGAGTCCGAGCTCGCCGAGCTCAAGAACATCTACGTCGACCGCGGGCTCGACGAGGGACTGGCGCTGCAGGTCGCCACGGCGCTCAGCGCCGAGGACCCGCTGGCCGCCCACCTGCGCGACGAGCTCGGCATCACCGACGAACTACGCGCCCGGCCCGCCCAGGCGGCGTGGTCGTCACTCGCCAGCTTCGCGGTCGGAGCGGCCATCCCCCTGCTGACCGCTGCGCTGTGGCCCGACTCGGGCCGGGTGATCGCGATCACCGTCGCCACGGTGGTGGCGATGGTGTCCCTCGGTGCCGTCGGCGGTCGACTCGGTGGAGCATCGCCGTGGCGAGGGGCGCTCCGCGTCGGGGTGGGCGGCAGCGCGGCACTGGCGCTGACCTACCTGGTCGGCGTGATCTTCGGTACCGCGGTCAGCTGAGCGGGATCGTCGGCCGGGCGCTGCCCGTGGCCGATCCGGTCACTTGCAGCCGGTGCCGTTCCAGGCGGACTTCCAACCGTTGTTGATCATCCACATGGCCGCCTCGTCCTGGACCCACCAGGGGGCGTCCATCGCCCGGCCGTACTGACCGGCCCCGATCTTCGGGGCGACGTTGCGCCAGGTCGTGTCCAGGAACTGGTAGGCACCCGATGCGGTGCTGCGGGGGTTCTTGGCCTGATATCCGTTCAGGTGCGGATACGGGCCGCGGTCCGACTCGTGCTGTCGGACGCAGGTGAGGAACGGGTGCAGCTGGGTGGAACGGCGAGCCTGCTCGAGTGCCCGCTGATCGACCGACGAGGCGCCGACCAGGCCGGCGACCGAGACGGCGGCATTCGGCTGGCAGGCCGACGCGAAGGCGACCATCGTGAGCACACCCGCCACGACGCCGGTGCGGAAACGGCCGCGGCGCGTCGTCGTGTCGACCCCGTCGGGGTCGGTCGTGGCGTCGAGCTCGTCGCTCGTGACGTCGTCGATCTGCGGAGCGGTGGTGGCGGGCATGTCGGCGTTCCTCGTCGGTGTCGTGGCGCTTCGTGCGGGACCCGTTCGGTCGGGATTCCGGCGCACTCGTGCGGGGCCTCTGTTGCGGGCGTGCGACAGTATTGCGGAAACCGCGTCGTTCCGTAACATCGTTGCGGCCGATCGTGACAGAGTTCACGCACTCGCCACATTCCGTGGGGGTTACCGACGGTAGCCAAACTCGGCTACAGTGCGGTCGCCGCCAGCGAGGGCGGCACAGTCCGAACCAGCGACCCGCCCGACCCGCTCCTCCGACGGCCCGGGCCCGACCAGGACGGTCCACCATCTCCTCCGCCAGCTCCACCTCCTCCAACTCCTCCGTCGCCACAACGGAAGCCAGCGCCGGATCCAGCTCCGGGGAGCGACTGCCCCACGGACGCATCTCGCCGATCAGCTCGATCCCGTTCTTCGTCGTCCACCTCCTCCCCTTCCTGGCGATCCTCACCGGAGTCACCTGGACGGCGGTGATCCTGTGTCTCGTCACCTACTGGGGTCGGATGTTCTTCATCACCGCCGGCTACCACCGCTACTTCTCGCATCGCACGTACCGGACGAGCCGGGCGTTCCAGTTCGTGCTCGCGTTCGGCGGTTCCACGGCGGCCCAGAAGGGTCCCCTGTGGTGGGCTGGCCACCACCGGATCCACCACCGCTACACCGACACGATCGAGGACCCGCACACACCACGGAAGGGCTTCTGGTGGAGCCACGTCGGTTGGATCCTGTCCCGGGACACCAAGGACCAGCCGGAGTCGACCATGAAGGACTTCGCCAAGTACCCCGAGATCCGGTTCATCTCGAAGCACGACTGGATCGGACCCTGGAGCCTGGCCATCGCGTGCTTCCTGATCGGCGGGTGGCCGGGCCTGCTCATCGGGTTCTTCCTGTCGACAGTCCTGTTGTGGCACTCCACGTTCATGATCAACTCGCTCGCCCACGTGTTCGGTCGGCGGCGCTTCGACACCGATGACACCAGCCGCAACAACGCGTTGCTCGCCGTGCTCACGATGGGCGAGGGGTGGCACAACAACCACCACCGGCAGGCCTCGGTCTGCCGCCAGGGCCTGCGGTGGTACGAGGTCGACGTGACCTGGTACATCCTGGCGCTGCTCGAGAAGCTCCACATCGTCTGGGGCGTGCGGAGGCCCCGGACGGCAGAGGATCGGATCGACCTGACCGAGGCACACGACGAGGACTTCGATCCCGACCGGGAGTCCGCAGCCGCCTGAGCGGACCGGCCACCCTCTAGGGTGAGCCCATGGGTTGTGGATGCCTGATCGCGCTCGCCGCTGCGCTGTCGCCGCGGTTCGCGCTGTTCCTGGTCTGGTTGTTCACCGACCGGATCCCGGCGGCCTTCGACGGGAACTGGCTGTTCCCGGTCATCGGCTTCTTCCTCCTGCCCTGGACCACGCTCGCGTGGGCCGTCGCGTGGTCACCACTGGTCGGCATCGAGGGGTTCGGCTGGGCGATCGTCCTGCTCGGACTGGTCGTGGACCTCTCGACGCACGCCGCCTCCGCACAGACCCGCAGGCAGAACCGCTCCCGTCCCACCAGCGCCTGAGCCGACGACGGTGGTCCGGTCCGTCAGGGAACGCTGGCACGACTACCTGCGGCGTCCGTCCGAGCAACGCTCCATCGCGCCCGTCCTGCTGCTCACGGTCCTCGCGATCCTCCTGACCCCCGTCGTCGGCGACAGCCTGGCGGGACGCACGTCGATCATCGGACTGGTCGGCGTGGCCGCCGTCATGGCGCTCGTCCGGACCGGCGCCCACACCCGCCTGCGCACCGCGGCGGTGATCGCCGTCGTGATCGCCATGCTCGCCGCCGGGTCGGTCAACACCGCCACCGACATCGGGACCGGCACCTGGCCCGCCATCGCCGCCGCCGCGATCTTCACCCTCCTGCTGCTCATCACCCCGACCGTCGTCCTGCTCCGCCTCCTGCTGCGCCCCCGCATCACCCTGGACACGCTGGCCGGCGCCCTCACCGCCTACCTCCAGATCGGGATCTTCTTCGGTTCGCTCTACCGGCTGATCGACCTGGTCGAGCCTGCGGCGTTCTTCACCGGGTCGTTGGTGCCCGATGCCCAGACGTTCCAGTACTTCAGCTTCATCACCCTGACCACCGTCGGCTACGGCGACCTGACCCCGGCCACGCCGGTGGGACAGACGCTCGCCATGTGCGAGGCCATCTTCGGGCAGGTGTTCCTGGTCACGGTCGTGGCCCTCACGGTGTCCAACCTGGGCAAGTCGATCCCGCACCGCCGGGGACTCCACGGCGACGAGGGCCCGCCCGACCACGACCCACCCGCCGACGACTGAGCCCGCCCCACCAGTGGGGAC
>CAIYGQ010000336.1 GCA_903925745.1 uncultured Actinomycetes bacterium
AGATGCGGGAGGTCGCCGCCCGTTCCGATGTGGCACTGGGCACGCTCTACCGGTACTTCCCGTCCAAGGAGTACCTGCTGGTGGCGGTCATGCTCGAACAGGTCGAGGGCCTGGCCGAGCGGCTCGCCGTACGTCCCCCGCAGGGGGACGACCCGGTGGACCGGGTGCTCGACGTGCTCGAGCGCGCCGACCGTGCGCTGCAGCGCGAGCCCCAGGTGACGATCGCGATGATCAGGGCCCTGGTGACCGGCGGCCCCCAGGTGGCGCCGGCCGTCTCGGCCGTCCGTGACGCCATGCGGCGCATCGTCACCGATGCGCTCGGTGACCACGACGCGCTCGGCGACGACGTGACGACCAGGATCGACCTGTTGACCGACGTGTGGCTCGCTGCGCTGGTGAGTTGGATCACCGGGACCGAACCTCCCGAAGCCGTCGGTGGCACGTTGGCGACCGCCACACGTGTCCTGCTCGGTTGAGTGCGCCACCCCCGGCCGCTCAGCGTCGGACGGCCCGTTCGTGGGTGCCGGTCAGCGACGCACCGGCGAGTCCCGTCGATGCCGGCAGCGACCCGCCCGACCGTTCGACCCGGTACTCGCTGACCCTCCAGTCCAGTGCTCCGCCACCGGTGATCGAGTCGACCAGGCCCGCCGCTGGTCGGGTGTCACCGTTGGCGAGGGCGACGACCGCGGCCGCCACCCGTCGACCGGCTGGGTCCGAGTGGTCCAGGTCCACCGTGGTCTCGAGGACGGTCCGGTCGGGCCCGGCGGTCGCCTGCAGCCTGATGTGGGCCGTCCGGCCGGGCCGATCGCCCGGTCCCGGTCGTTCCGGGCTCGTGTCGTCCAGGTCGATCCGGCCGTCGATGCGGGCGTCGATCGTGGGATCCCACTCCATCCCCACGCTCCGGCCGAGGGCGCGTGACCAGTCGGCTCGCCACCGGTGCGATGCCTCCTGTGACCACTCGAGCACCGTCCCTCTCCCGTGCCGTCCGTGGCGTCGACCGATCGCCACGCCGCCCTCGCTGGACGCGCGCAGCGGTCCGAGGGTGACCGCACCGGCGGTGCCGATCATGGCCAGGCGTTCGGTGACGTCGGGTTCCGGCACCGTGGCCGGTCCACTCCAGCGGTCCAGGTCACTGGGGATCCCCAGGTGTCCGAGCGCTGCGTCCAGTGCTCCGGCCGCCGTGTCGAGCGCCCGGGCCGGCGGGCCGAGAGGTGTGGCCTCCACGGTGAGCGCCGCGAGCAGGACCGGCAGCTCCCCGGGTGGAATGGTCCAGGTTCGCTGGAGGGTTCCGGAGGCGGTCGCTCGTGCGTGGGTTCCCGACAGGGGAGTCGGCGCCCGTGCCAGGAGTCCGGCACCGAGCGCGTCGCCGGCGGTCACCGCGACGTTCCCGCCAGGGAGGTGGTCGATGCGGATGGTGCGTGCACCGGTGCCGCCGACCAGCGCGACCGACCCGGCGAGTTCCAGGTGGAACAGCTCCGAAGCGATCGGTGCCGGACCGAGCCGGTCGATGCCCGCTGGCGGCTCGGGTGAGCGCCCCGGTGCGGATCCGTGCGCCGGCGACCGTGACGGGCCGACGGTGCTGGCCGCCTCCTGGTCCGCGGCCTGTGACCGGAGCACGCCGGCCTGCTCGCGGAGCGACCCGGCGGTGTGTCGCAGGCCGCGGCGGCCGTGGACGAGCCACCGGCGCTCGAACTGCTCGGCATCCGGGCCCGTCCAGCCCGATCGGCGCAGGCCGACCGCAACGCGACCTGCGATCGCGTCGAGTCGGTCGGCTGTCCGTGCCAGCTGCGTGGCGGCGGCTCGGAGCTGTGTGGGGTCGGCGCCGATCCGGGGCACCGCAGCAACGTAGGGAACCGGAACCGCTGAGGCACCGGGCACCCGGGCCCGGGTCGTGATGGCCGGGGGGGGGTCGGGGGGGGTCGGGCCCCGCTCGTGGCGGGTCAGTCCAGGCCGAGCACGCGTGCGGCGTTGCCGCGCAGGAACCTCGGCCACACCTCGTCTCGCAGGCCGACGTTCGGCAGCTCGTCCATGATGCGGTCGTAGGTGAGCCCGGCCGGGAAGTAGCCGGCGTAGATGACCTTGTCGGCGCCCCGGGTGTTCGCGTAGTCGATGATCGCCCGGGGGTAGTGCTTCGGTGCGAACGCCGAGGTCGAGTAGTGGAGGTTCGGCCACTTGAGCATCAGCTTCACCGCCAGCGCCTCCCACGGTTCCGCTCCGTGGCGCATGACGATGGTCAGCTCGGGGAAGAACCAGCAGACCTCATCGAGATGTTCGACCTTCTGGGGTTCGAGCGGCAGCCGTGGGCCGGGGACGCCGACGGTGATGAAGATCGGCAGCCCGAGCTCCACGGCGGTGGCGTAGATGGGGTAGTAGGGCGCGTCGTTGATGGCGGTCCGGTACCCCGAGGGGAAGGTCGACAGGGCGACCAGGCCGTACTCCTCGTGGAACGACCTGATGCGGCGCACCTCGTCCATGCCGCGGCGCGGGTCGACCTCGAGGGCCGCCAGGAACCGGTCGGGGTGGTTGCGCACCGCCCGTCGCGGATCCTCCCGGGTCTCGTTGCCGACGTTGACCAGGCCCCGTTCCACCCCGAAGCGGTCCATCGTGTAGAGCGTCACCGCCACCGGGTCGACGCCCTCGTCGATCTCGGGCGGGACGTCCTTGAACATGTACTGGGCGGGCATCTTGAACGTGCCGCTCTCGGCGTCGCGCAGGTCGTCCGCCATGAAGCGGTAGACCTCCCGGCGGTCGGTGCTGGGGAACCCGATCATCGTGTCGATGATCGGGACGTCGTTCGGCATGCCCATGGTGGGGGACTCTAGGGGGCCGCCGGGCCGGGACCGCACGGCTGCGGGGGCCCGTGCCGCCGGCGGGTCACCGGGTGGGGCACGCTGGTCGGGTGACGAGCTGGTGGCGCCGTGTGCTGCGGACGGGTGAGCGGACCCGGGGTCGGCCCCGGTCGGCGAACGGTGCGTCGTCGTTCCACCTCCGGTGGGACCTCGCGGGCCGGTTCCGGTCGGTGTCGGTCACCCTGGAGGTGCTGCAGCCGCCCGTCGTCGATGAGCTGCACTTCTGGGCGCTGCAGGCCGACTTCGGGTCCCGCGACGGCGCGCACCGTGGTGGCGCGCACCTCGGCCTGCAGTGGCATCCGGGCCACCCGGGCTCGACGGCGGTGAACTGGGGCGGCTACGACGCAGGTGGGCGCGAGCTGCGGGGGTCGTCGTCGACGATGCCGTCGCGGACCGGCAACGTCAACACCCGAGACCTGGCGTGGCTGCCGGGGGTTCCCTACCGGCTGACGGTCGGTGCGACCCCGGGTGAGCCCGAGTGGTGGACAGGCACGGTGACACCGCTGGATCCGGACAGTCGGGAGCCGGTGGCGCCGGCGGTGGAGGTGCGGCGGCTCCACGTCCCCGGCGGCACCGAGCTCACCGGGTTCACGATGTGGAGCGAGGTGTTCGCACCCTGCGATGCGCCGACGGTGGTGGTGCGCTGGTCGGATCCACGGGCCACCTCCGTCGACGACCGGGTGCGACGACCGGCGACCTGCACGACCAGCTACCAACGCCACGAGGACGGCGGGTGTGCCAACACCTCGAGCTCCACCGACGCCGTGGGGCTGGTGCAGGCCACCGCCGTGGAACGGACGGTGGTCAACGGGACCCCGCTGCCTGTGGCAGGGTGAGCGCCGAGAGAGGAAGTTCGCGGTCTCGGCCGCGACGGGTCGGCGACGTGGGTCTCGTGGTCGGCTCGAGGAGCGGAGGGAGAGCCGCCGGATGCCACAGGCCAATTCGGATGCGCGTGCCGAGATCGTCGCGGCGGCGTGGCGGTTGGCCGACCGCCGCGGGGTGGCACAGGTGCTGGCCGGGGTGTCGTTCCGGGACATCGCCAAGGAGCTGGAGATCTCGGCGTCCACGATCAGCTACCACTTCGCCGGTCCCGGTGACCTGGCCTGGGCGATGGTCGACGCCCTCGTCGACGACATCGACCTGGAGCCGCTCCGGGCGCTGACGGAGGTGCTGGTGGCCGACGAGGCCGTCGCCGACGTGGCGTCGCTCGTCCGGGCCGCCGTCCAGGCCGACTGGGACGTGCTCGCGACCGAGGAGTCGGCGGCCTTCGAGCGGCGGCTGATGCGGACGCTCGCGGCCACCGGGGACCATCCGGATGCAGAGCGGGTCGCCGAGCTGCTGCGGGACCGGGTCTGGGGCCACTACCTGTCGGCGCTCACCGGGATGATCGAGGCGATCTGCGTCCGCTCGGCGCGCCGCTTCGTGGAGCCCATGGAGCCCCTCGAGATGGCGCGGCTCTCCACCGCCATGCTCGAGCGACTCCTGCACCAGTGGATGATCGACCCCGGGGGTATCCGGTCCGACCTGGCAGCCGACGGGATGGTGGCGTTGTACTCGGCGCTGTTGCGGCCGGACCACCAGCGGATCCACGTCGAGGAGCTCGAGGCGGCGATGCGCGAACGGGAGCAGTCGGATCCCGCACTCGCCGAGCGGCTCCAGTGGCAGCGTGAGGTCGCGGTCGCCGCGGCGCCGCTCTTCACCCGTCGCCCGGCCGAGGTGAGCATGACCGAGATCGCGGCGGCAGCCGGGGTCCCGGTCCGCGACGTGGACACCGGCTTCACCTCGACCTTCGAGGTCGCCGCCGTCTCGACCCACCGGCATGTGGCGGAGCTGCAGGCCGCCTTCGATCGCCGGGCCGACGTCGACGTGGAGATCGGTCTGGTCGACTACCTGTGCGAGCTGGTCCGACTGTCTCGAAGTGAACCCAACACCTGGGGTGCCCTGGCGCTCGAGCGGCCCCGTGCGGCGTTCCGGGGTGAAGTGGACGGCATCCACCAGGCGGTACCGCTGGATGCCGTCCCCGCAGCCTCGCTCGAGGCGATGGGGACGGGGCTCGGCGAGTCCGAGCGGGAGGATCTGAGCCGACTGGTGGTCGACACCGTCATCAACTACTCGCTCACCCGACGGGCCGTTCCCCCGGCGGAGGTGGTGGCCCTCGTCCTCCGGCTCGTGCCCCGTCATCCCTGACCGGCCCGCTCCCCCCGGAGACCAGCGCTCCCGTCGAGCTCTTCCGGTGCCCCAGTGGCCCGCAGCGGGCGTTCCTGCGGCCCGTCGCCGGTCGCCCGTGGCGCCGGCTGCGACTGCACACGTGCGCGGTGCAGGAGGCCGAAACGGCGTCCCCCGGGCCGATTCCCCGCCGATTGGCTGCACCCGAACGGCCGGACTCGGGTAAGTGTTGTTCCTGGGGTCGACACGCCTGCTTGCCCCATCGCCGGCGTGGACGACCTCACGAACGAGCCCCGGGTGTGTCCGCACCCCGGGGCTCGTCTCGTGCGGCCCCGCGTCGTTCCCGGGGCGGTACATTCCGTCCTCGTGACGACGCTGACCTCCTACAACTTCGCCGACGTGTGGGAGGCGGTCTGCGACCGGGTCCCCGACCGGCCGGCCCTGGTGGTCGGCGACCGCCGCCTGACCTACGGGGAGCTCGAGTCCCGGGCCAATCGACTCGCCAACGTGCTGGCGGACCTGGGCGTCGGGCCGGGTGACGTCGTCGGCTGCCACCTGACCAACTCCACGGAGTACCTGGAGACACTGCTGGCGGCCTGGAAGCTGCGGGCGGTGCCGGTCAACGTCAACTACCGCTACACCGCCGACGAGCTGGCCCACCTGTACCGCGACTCGGCTGCGGTGGTCTCGGTGGTGGATCGCAGCCTGCTGGAGCGCGTGGACTCGATCGCCGACGGGCTGGACGACCTGCGGACCGTGCTCGTCGTCGACGACGGGACGCCGCCGGCGACGACGTCGCGGCTCCGCGATGTCCGTGACCTGGACGAGGCCCTGGCCGCAGCGAGCGACGAGCGTCCGGTGGTGCCCGGCCGTGGCGACGACGACCTGTACGTCATCTACACGGGTGGGACCACCGGCCTGCCGAAGGGCGTCGTGTGGCGCATGGGTGACGCGTTCCACGGCTGCATGGGTGGGGGCGACCCCATGCGCATGTCGGGTCCGGTGACGGCGCCCGAGGAGATGCTCGACCGAATCGTCGACTTCGACTTCACGTTCTACGCGCTCGCCCCGATGATGCACGCAGCGGCGCAGTGGGTGTCGTTCATGTGGTTGTTCTGCGGCGCGCGGGTGGTGATCCACCGGGGGCCGTTCGATGCTGGAGAGGTGTGGCGGACCATCGAGCGTGAGGGTGTGTCCACCACCACGGTCGTCGGCGACGCCATGGCCCGCCCGCTGTGCGACGACTGGGACGAGAACGGCCCGTACGAGGTCGGATCGCTGTTCGCGTTCTCCAACGGTGGTGCGCCGCTGTCGGCGTCGGTCCGCGAGCGCCTCCAGGCGGCGCTGCCGAACGTGATCTTCACCGACGGGTTCGGTTCGTCGGAGACGGGGATCCAGGGGAGCAGCCGGCTGCAGCCCGGCGCCCGCTCCGGTGGCACGGCGAGGTTCGATGCGGTCTCCGAGGGCACGCTGGTCCTGGACGACGACCTGCGTCCGGTGGAACCTGGCAGTGGTGTGGTCGGCCGGGTGGGCCACACGGGCTACCTGCCGCTCAGGTACCACAACGCGCCCGAGCGGACCGCCGAGACGTTCGTGGAGGTCGACGGTCGCCGTGTGGCGCTCAACGGCGACATGGCGATGGTGGAGGAGGACGGAACGATCGTGCTCCTGGGCCGGGGGTCGCTGTGCATCAACACGGGCGGCGAGAAGGTCTTCCCCGAGGAGGTCGAGGGTGTGTTGAAGTCGCACCCGTCGGTGTACGACGCCGTCGTGGTCGGCGTGCCGCACGATCGGTGGGGCGAGCAGGTGACGGCGGTGGTCCAGCCGGTCGACGGCGCCGCGGTCGTGCTGGAGGAGTTGGTGGCCCACGGGCGGGAGCACCTGGCGGGCTACAAGCTGCCGAGGGGAATGGTGGTGGTCGAGTCGATCGAGCGGTCGCCGTCGGGCAAGGCCGACTACCGCTGGGCCCGCTCCGTCGCCGAGACCCCCTGACCCCCCCCCACCCCCACCGACATAGGGGTCGCGCGCGCGGTGAGGACCGCGAGAACGACCCTCAGAACCGGGCGAGGAGGCTCAGGCCAGGTGCTCGCCCGACTCGGCGAGACGCTTGGCCCACGGGTAGTCGGGCTTCCCCGACGGTGAACGCACGATCTCGCCGACCGAGTGCAGCTCCCGGGGGACCTTGTAGCCGGCGATGTGGGCCCGGGCGTGATCGGCGAGCTCCTCGACCGTGGCGGACTGTCCGTCGCGGAAGTGGACCACGGCGGCGACCCGTTGCCCCCAGCGCTCGTCGGGGACACCCACGACGATGCAGTCGAAGACCGCCGGGTGCGACTTCAGGGCCTGTTCGACCTCCTCGGGGAAGATCTTCTCCCCGCCGGAGTTGATGCTGACCGTGCCCCGGCCGAGCATCACGAGCTTCCCCTCGGGTGTCCAGCGGGCGAAGTCGCCGGCAACGGCGTAGCGGACGTCGTCGACCACCACGAAGGTCTCCGCGGTCTTCGTCGGGTCGTTGTGGTAGCCGAGAGGGATGTTGCCCGACCGGGCGAGCCGCCCGATCCGGTCGTCGCCCGGCTCGATCGGTCGCAGGTCGTCGTCCAGCACGACGACGTCGCGACCGGGATCCACGGTGGGCCCGCCACCCTCGATGCGCTGGCCCTTGGCGGCGTAGGTGATCCCGTTGAAGCCGCCCTCGGTCGACCCGATCGAGTCGGTGATGATCAGGTTCGGGAACCGCTCCAGGAAGCGGTCCTTGACCGACTGGCTGAACAGGGCGGCGCTCGACGACAACGCCACCAGGCTCGACGCGTCCCAGCGGTCCGGCTCGGCCTCCAGGGCCTCGATCAGCGGCCGGCCGATCGCATCACCGGTGATCAACATGGCGTTGATGCCGTGTGCGTCGACCAGGTCCCAGACCGCCTCGGCGTCGAACTTGGGCAGCAGCACGATCGTGGTCCCGATGAACCACTGGCTCATCGTGGCGATCTGCGCCGCACCGTGCATCAGCGGGGGGATGACACAGAACACCAGCCCCGTCTCGGACGCCGCCGCCTGCTCGGCCTTGGTGAACTCGGACTCGACCCGCTCACCGGTGAGTGCGTCGATGCCCTGTCCGAGGGCGAAGTAGATGTCCTCGCTGCGCCACACCACACCCTTCGGCATGCCGGTCGTGCCGCCCGTGTAGATGACGTAGTGGTCGTCGCCGCTCCGCTCCGGGAAGTCCCGCTCGGGCGAGCCGCCGGCGACGGCGTCCTCGAAGGGAACCGATCCGAGCAGGCCGGCGGCGTCCTCGCCGCTGTCGTCCTCGATGTGGACGAACGTGCGCAGCGCTGGTGACCGGTCGGCCACGTGCGACAGGCGGGTGGCGAAGGCCTGGTCGAACACGCAGGCGACCAACCCGGCGTTCTCGATGATGTAGGCCAACTCGTCCTCGACGTATCGGTAGTTCACGTTGATCGGGACGGCCCGGACCTTCAGGCAGCCGAGCATGGCGGTCACCCACTGCTCGGAGTTCATGGCGTAGATGCCGACGTGGTCGCCGGGTTGGACGCCGGTTGACTGCAGGTGGTGCCCGAACCGGTTGCCACGTGCGTCGAGCTCGGCGAACGTGAAGGTCCGGTCCCGGTCCACGACGCACAGCCGGTCGGGCACGACGTCGACGGTGTGTTCGAACAGGTCAGCGATGTTGTAGGCCACGACGGAAACCTAGATCACGTCTCCGGATTCCGGCAGGCCGACCACCCTGCGCCGACCACTCCGTCGACCCGGACCTCAGTCCTCCTGCGCCATCGCGCTCGCCGAGGTGGGTGTGACCGGAGCGGGTGCCTTCACCAGCGTCGGGTCCACCTTCCCGGCGAGCTCGACCAGCTCCTGGAACGCCGGCGTCACGTCGGCGGCCAGGTCCCACAGGTCGTCCATGAGCTCCTCGTCGGCCAGGAACCCGATGTCGACGTGGTCCCGGTAGCTGAGCACGGTGATGTTGAGCCCCGCTCCGTCCATGATCGGGCCCATCGGGTAGGTGGCGACCATCTCGGCCCCGGCGAAGTACAGGGGGAACGGCGGGCCCGGCACGTTCGAGATCACCAGGTTGTGGATCGGACGGTGCTGGCTGGCCAGCCCCATCGACGAGTAGAGCCGGGCCGCCAGACCGAACGTCCGGGGCGCCGCCCACTCGGCCCACTCGGTCAGCATGTGGGCGCCGATCGCGTTGTGGTCCTCCTTGGCGCCCTGGGTGCTGGCGGCGATCGCGTCCATCCGCTCCTGCGGGTCCTCCAGGTGCACCGGCAGCGCGGTGAACATGGCGGAGACCTTGTTGCCCCCCGAGTGCGCCTCGGACTCCTGGCGCACCGACACCGGCACGACCGACACGAGCGGGATGTCGGGCAGCGCGTCGTGCCGCTCCAGGTACCGACGCAGCGTGCCCGTGCAGATGCCCAGCACGACGTCGTTGACCTTCACGTCGAGCGCCGACTTCACCTGCTTGACCGTGTCGAGCGGGACCCGTGCGAACGCAACGGTCCGGTGCGGCCCGATGGAGCTGTTGAACGGGGTCCGCGGCGCAGTGAGCGGGACCGCCCCGTGGCCCACGTCGGGGTTGCGGATGTTGCCGACAAGTGTGGCGATCGAGCGGGCCGTCCGGCCGACCAGACCGAACGCGTCTCCGGCGAGCTTCAGCTTCGATGCGGCCGCGTACGACACGAGTTCCAGGTCGCTCGGCACGTGCTCCGGTTCCACGGGCTCCAGGTCGACCTCCCGTCCCTCGGGGGCCAGGTCGAACAGTTCGGTCATGATCTCGGCGCCGGACGCCCCGTCGATCGCCGAGTGGTGGACCTTGCAGACGAATCCGATCCGGTCCTGCTTGAGGCCCTCCACGATCCACATCTCCCAGAGCGGACGGTTCCGGTCCAGCGGGATCGAGACGATCTGCCCTGCGATCTCGGCGAGCTCGCGTCGGCCGCCGGGGGAGGGGCAGCCGATCCGGCGGACGTGGTAGTCGAGGTGGAAGTTCGGATCCTCAATCCACACGGGGTGGTGGAGTTGGAAGGGGACCGACACGAGCCGCCGGCGGAACGGCGGCACGAGCGGCAGTCGTTCCTTGATCGTGTCCTTGATCGCCTGGAACGAGTACCCACCCGGCATCGTCCGGGCGTCGAAGATCCCGACCATGGCCACGTGCATGTGGCTCCTGGGTGTCTCCAGGTACAGGAACGTGGCGTCCATGCCCGAGAGTCGTTCCACTCGTCACCTCCAGCGGCGGGCCTCCCCGGCGGGGAGGCGGGGGCCCCGTGGGCCGGTCCACAGTGTGGCCCAGCACCTGTTGCGGGCGCTCGTCGAGTTGGTCGGGCCCCGGCCCCCGGCCAGACTGTGCGCGTGTCCCCGTTGCTCCGCCAGGGGTTCGTCCGGCTGCTGCTGGCCCTCAACGCCCGCTACCCGGTCCACCGGAACCGTGTCCTGACGATCCCGTCGTTCTTCGCCTCCTGGCTGACCTCGGAGGCGGCGCCGATCTGGGCCGGTTGGTGGGGTGTGCGGACGGTCGTCGGCCTGGTCTCCCGGCGGGGCCGGCTGACCGGCGGCGACGTGGCGGGCGTGGCCCTCACGGCGGCGGCGACCGGCCTGTTGGTCCGGGAGATGGTGGACGGTGTCCGCTCGGAGGAGCAGCTGCGGGCCGCGCTCAGCCCGTACGTGCCGGGAGAGGAACTCGACGAGCGTCCGCGCTGTGACCACGCCGGCGAGGTCGTGCCGTGGCGGAACGGCCGCCGGCTGCGCCGCAAGACCCGCGGCGTGGTGTTCTCCGAGATCGACGGCCACCGCCTGAAGCTCGACGTCTACGAGCCGATCGAGCCGCCGGTGCCGGGGGAGCGACGGCCGGCGATCATCCAGATCCACGGGGGCGCCTGGGTGATCGGGTCGAAGGACGAGCAGGGAGTTCCGCTGCTCAACCACCTCGCGTCGCTCGGTTGGGTCGGCTTCAACGTCGAGTACCGCCTCAGCCCGAACGCCAAGTTCCCGAGCCACCTGGTCGACTGCAAGGCGGCGCTGGCGTGGGTCCGTGAGCACGCCGACGAGTACGGGGTGGATCCGGACTTCGTGGCCGTGACCGGCGGGTCGGCGGGTGGGCACCTGTGCGCGCTGATGGCACTGACCGAGAACGACCCGGGCTTCCAGCCGGGGTTCACCGACGCCGACACGACGGTGCAGGCGGCCGTCCCGTTCTACGGCGTCTACGACCTGTTGGACCGGGGCAGCGACCAGCTCGACTCGTTCCTGCCGTTCATGGAGCAGGTGGTGATGGGCAGCCACCCGGAACAGGACCCCGAGGGGTGGGCGACGTACTCGCCGATCGATCGGATCCACGGTGACGCGCCACCCATGATGATCGTGCACGGCGACGCGGACGTCCTGGTGCCCGTCGGCGGTGCCCGGCGATTCGCAGAGGCGCTCGGACGGGCGTCGTCGAACCCGGTCGTCTACGCGGAGTTGCACGGCGCGCAGCACGCCTTCGAGGTGTTCCCGTCCTTCCGCACGGTCCGCACCGTGGAGTACGTGGAGCGGTTCCTGACCCGGGTCCACCAGGACCACCTGGTCGCGGCCGAGGCTGCGTCGTTCCGGGCGGATCCACCAGCGGAGCCGGACCCGGTGCCCACAATGTCCGGTCATGGCGGCGGACGGAACGGGACGGGACGCCCAGGAGCCTGACGGATCCGGCGACCCGGATCGGACCGGGTCGGATCCGGATCGCCGGGTGGTCCGGCGACGCCCGGACGGCCGCCGGCCGCCCGAGGGGAGCGAGCCGCACGGCTTGTCCAACGGCCACCCCCACGGCCACTCCCACGACCTGGCCGAGCTGTCGACCGGCTTCGACGAGACGCTGCGCCGTCGACTGCGGCTGATCGCCGCTGCGCTCTTCGTGCTGACGCTGGTGGGTGTGGCGGTGTGGTGGCCGTCCGAGTCGGTCCGACCCGATCCCGGTTCCCTGGGGGTGGCCGACGACTACTTCGACGCCACGGTCGTCGACGTCGCCCCCTTCCCCTGCCCCGGGACCGGCTCCGGCGCGACCGTCGGTGATCCGGACACCGGCACCGGGTCCGCCCAGCCGGTGCCCGGTGACCCGGGCCTGTGCCAGACCGTCACGTTCCGGCTCGACCAGGGCCCAGACACCGGGGCCGAACGATCGGTCGACCTCTTCGACTGGGGGCCGTACCCGCGGGTGTCGGTCGGGGACCGACTCGTCGTCCCGTTCCTGGAGGACGCACTCCCCGAGTTCCAGTACTCGCAGGCCTTCGAGCGTGAACGGCGGTGGCCGCTGGTGGTCCTGGCGGCGATCTTCGCCGTGCTCGTGGTGGTCCAGGGGGGACTCCGGGGGTTCGCGGCGCTCGCCGGGTTGATCGCCAGCATCGGGGTGATCGTCGTGTTCGTGCTCCCGGCACTCGTGGGGGGCGCCCCGCCGGTCGCGGTCGCGATCGTCGCGGCGTCACTCGTGGCGTACCTGGCGCTGTACCTGGCGCACGGGTTCTCACCGCTGACGACGGTCGCGCTTTTGGGAACCCTGGCGTCGCTCGTGGTCGTCGGGGTGCTGTCGTGGGTGTTCACCGAGCTCACGGTGCTGTCGGGGCTGTCCGAGGAGGCGCAGTACATCCGGGCGTTCGGTGGCGACCTCCAGTTCGGCGGCCTGCTGCTCGCCGGGATCATCCTGGGTGCGCTGGGCGCGCTCGACGACATGACGGTGACGCAGGCCTCTGCCGTCGCCGAGTTGAACCGGGCCGACCCGACGATGGGGTTCCGTGAGCTGTTCCGGGCCGGATCGCGGATCGGTCGAGACCACATCGCGTCGACCGTGAACACGCTGGCCCTGGCGTACGCGGGCGCGTCGCTGCCACTGCTGTTGTTGTTCGTCGAGGCGGACCGGCCGCTGTCCCGGGTGCTCACCTCGGAGGTGGTCGCAACCGAACTGGTCCGCACGCTCGTCGGCTCGGTCGGACTCGTGGCGTCGGTGCCGCTGACGACCCTGCTCGCAGCCCGCCTGGTCGCACCGCGGCACGACCCGGCAGAACGCGACATCCTGACTCCGTGACCTGACTCCCTGACCTGACCCCTTACGGCCACGTCGTCGGGATCCGGGGGTCAGGACCGCCGTCGCCTCACCGGTCGCCGCCGCTGGTGACACCCCAACGCCGGGTCGCCTCGGTCCAGTCCAACCGGCGGGTGACGGCCCGATCGGCATCCGCGCCCCACGCGTCCCGCGGGAGCTGCCAGCAGACCTCGAACTCGATCCCGTCCGGGTCGCGCGCGTAGAGACTGAGGGTGGCGCCGTGGTCGGACTCGCCGGTCAGGCAGCCGAGCTCCAGCAGCCGGGCGCGTCGCTCGACCAGGTCGTCGAAGCCGTCGACCTCCCAGGCCAGGTGGTATAGCCCCGGGGCCCGTCCGGTGTGTGCGCCCGGCGCCGGTGGCCCCACCTCGAACAGGCCCAGGTCGTGGTGTGAGCCGCTGTCCGGGAGGGCCAGGAACACCGCCTGCCCCAGGTCGTCGACGACCTCCATGCCGAGCGCCTGGCGGTAGAAGGTGGCGGCGCGCGAGACGTCCGAGACGCACAACACGGCGTGGTTGAGTCCGCGGACGGCCATGCGGTCAGGCTAGGTGGCGCCGGGCGACCAGCGGTCGGCCACCGGCGTCCGGGGCGGGTGTGGTAGAGCCTGCGTCGTGGCCGACGCCCAGTTCTCGACCGAACCCCTCTGGACGCCGCCGCCGCACCGGGTGGCCGCATCGGCCATGGAGGGGTTCCGGCTCGCCGCCGCCGAACGTTCCGGCCGACCGCTCGATGACAGCACGGCGCTCCACGACTGGTCGGTCCGCGACCCCGAGGCGTTCTGGCGCCTGCTGGCCGAGACGCTGCTCCCGGGTGTGGGGACCACCGGAGCCGTCCTCCAACCCGGACCCGACGGCCCGAGCGGCGCGTCGATCGTCGGCGCCCGCTGGTTCGCCGACGCCCGACTGAACGTCGCCGAACGCATCCTGGACGGCGGCGGTGCGACAGGTCCGCTGGTCGTGTCGGTCGACGAGCGCGGTGGCCTGATCGAGTTGTCGCGGGGCCGTGCCCGCGACCTGGTCGGACGGTACGCGGCGGCGCTGCGCCACTCGGGTGTCGGACGCGGCGACGTGGTGGCCGCGTGGATGCCGAACGTCGCCGAGACGGTCCTGGTGATGCTGGCCGCGGCGTCGATCGGGGCGGTGTTCACGTCCACCTCGCCGGACTTCGGAACCGACGGCGTGCTCGACCGGTTCGGCCAGGTGCGGCCCCGGGTCCTGGTGGCCGCCGACGGCTACTCCTACGGCGGCCGCACCTTCGACCGCCGCCCCGAACTGGCCCGGGTCGTCGCCGGCCTCCCCGACACGACGACGGTGGTCGTCGGTTTCCTGGACTCCGGCGTCGCCGGCGATCCCCGCACGCCCGCCGGGCCGGTCGCGGGCACGGTGCCGTTGGGTGAGTGGCTGGACGCCGCCCCCGACTCCCCGCTGGTGTTCGAGCAGCTCCCGTTCGACCACCCGTGGTACGTGCTGTACAGCTCGGGCACCACCGGCGTGCCGAAGTGCATCGTCCACCGCACCGGAGGCGTGTTGTTGCAGCACGCGAAGGAGCACCGGTTGCACCTGGACCTCCGGGCCGGGGACCGGGCCTGCTACTTCACGACCTGTGGCTGGATGATGTGGAACTGGCTGGTGTCGGCCCCGGCGTCGGGTGTGACGGCCGTGCTCTACGAGGGCAACCCGTTCCACCCCGGACCGCAGGTGCTGTGGGACCTGGTGGAGCGGGAGCGGCTCGAGTTCCTGGGTGTGTCGGCCAAGTACCTGGATGCGGTGCGCGCCAGCGGTCTGCGTCCCGCCGATGCCGTCGACCTGTCCGGACTGCGCACGCTGGCCTCGACCGGCTCCCCGCTGTCACCCGAGGGGTTCGAGTGGGTCGCCGACGCCGTGGCGCCCGGCGTCGGCCCTGACGGGCTGCACCTGGCGTCGATCTCGGGGGGCACCGACCTGTGCGGCTGCTTCGCCGCGGGCGACCCGACGCTCCCGGTGTACGCCGGTGAGATCCAGGGTCCGGCGCTCGGCATGGCGGTCGACGTGTGGACGCCCGAGGGTCGGCCGGCCGAGGTGGGGGAGCGCGGCGAACTGGTCTGCACCCGACCCTTCCCGTCGACTCCGTTGCGGTTCTGGGGTGATGAGGAACCGGACGCCCCCGGCGTGGTGCCCGGTCCCCGCTACCGGGCCGCCTACTTCGACGCCTTCCCCGACGTGTGGACGCACGGCGACTTCGCCGCGTGGACGCCCCACGGTGGTCTGGTGATCCATGGCCGATCGGACACGACACTCAACCCCGGCGGCGTGAGGATCGGGACCGCCGAGATCTACCGGCAGGTCGAACGGGTCGACGGGGTCGTCGAGTCGCTCGTGTTCGGCCAGGAGGTCGGCGACGACGTGCGGATCGTGCTCCTGGTGCGACTCGCCGACGGGGTGGAGCTCGACGACGGGTTGGTCGACCGGATCCGCGGGCAGGTTCGTTCCGGTTGCACCCCCCGTCACGTGCCGGCAGTCGTCGTCAGGGTCGACGACCTGCCGCGGACGCGGTCGAACAAGCTGGCCGAACTCGCGGTGTCGGACCGGGTCAACGGCCGGGAGGTCCGCAACACCGGTGCGCTCGCCAACCCCGAGGCGCTCGACCACGTGGCGTCGCGGGTGCCGGCCCCGTCGTAGCAGCCGTCGCCGTCGTCGCCGGCGGCGCGCCCGGCGCGCCCGGATCGGCCGCCCGGTCAGGCGTCGACCCAGGACCGGTCCGCTTCGTAGCCGAGCGACACGAGGAGTTCCCCCGCTGCGTCGTCGAACTCCTGTCGCTCGCCGACCGTCCACTCGCTGCGCCATCCGCCCGTTCCGCCGTGTCGGTAGAAGCCCGGGGGTTCGATCCGCACGTGCGGGGCTCCGGCCAGCTCACCGCCGGTCAGGATGGAGTCGGCCACCGCTCCGTCGGCCCGCTGGTCGTCCAGACGGAAGCGCGCCAGCATCTCGCGGGCGTCCTCGGCCCCGACCTGGACGCCGCATCCGGCGAAGGCCCGCACCAGCGCTGCGGCGGCGTGGGGCCCGATCAACTCCTCGTAGCGGACCTCGCAGTAGCGGTCGGTCCTGGCGGCGGCGCTGCGGGCGGCCGTGACGTGGGACTCCCAGGTGTTCGCCGCATCGGTGATGCTGCGGGGAGCCCAGTGGGTCCCCCAGTCCGCGGCGCCCGCCGTCACCAGCGAGTGCGCGACGTCGCGGCCATCCCGCAGCACGTGGAGGAAGCCGACTCCGGGGTGGAACCGGAGGGCGGTCGACACGTGGAGGCTGTGGATCGGACTCTTCTCCAGCACGACGTCGGCACCGGGCTTCATGGCGGTCACCGCCCGGACGGTGGCGCGCACCAGCGCTCCGGCCGCCCGGGTGAACTCGGCCTCGGTCAGGACGAGCGGGAGCCCCTTCCGGCGGTCGACGACGCCCTGGTCGCGTGCGGCGAGCAGTTGACGGTCCCACGCGTCGGCCAGGGGGGAGATGAAGACCTCGAACAGGTCGGTCTCCTGCGGTGTCGCGATCCGGGGGTGCGACCCGAGCATGGCCTGGGTCCAGGTGGTGCCCGACCGTGGCGAGCCGATCAGCAGGACGAGTCGAGCGTCGTCGGACACCCCCTCATCCTCGCGCCGCCCCGCCACCCC
>CAIYGQ010000337.1 GCA_903925745.1 uncultured Actinomycetes bacterium
ACCTGTGCGAGCGTCGCACCCAGGTAGGTCGCACCCGACGCGATGGCTGCGGCGGCCAGGGCGTCGAGCCGCATCGACGTCAGCGCCCGGAACGAGTCGAGTTCCCCGGTCAGCGCAGTGATGAGCACCCAGGCCGCCGCCGCGACGACCACGGTGAACGTCACCCGACGGGCATCGACCGGTGGCAGCGGCTCCAGCACGATCGGTGCCGAGCCGGTCCGGTCCTGGACGGCCGAGCGCAACGGCTCGAAGAGTTCGTTCTCGCGCAGCGCCGTCCTGGTCGCGCTCCCGAGCGCGAAGGGCTGCAGTCGGGGGAGCGCGCGTGAGAGCGCTTCGGTGCCGATCGACCGCTCGGCGGCGTCGACGGCCCGCTCGACGCCGACGGCCGTGGCGGTGGAACCGAGCAGTTCGGCGACGTCGGTGTCCAACAGCAGGTCGGATGCCGCCAGTTCGGCGAAGCCGAAGTCGATGATCCACGCGCGGTCGTCGTCACCCAGGAACACGTTGGCCAGTCGCAGGTCGCGGTGCGCGATCCCCGACCGCCGCATCGTCAGCAGTTGCTCCCACACCGCGTCGAGCACGCGCTCGTCGATCTGCCCGTCGTCGACCTGGTCCAGGGAGTGCCCGTCGACCGCCACGTAGGCGAGCAGCATCCCGCCGACACCGACCGTGGCGACCGCCTCCAACTCGGGGGTCCGGATCCCGACCGCCGATGCCCGCATCGACAACAGGGCCTCGTGTTCGACCGCCCGTCGCAGCGACGGGAACGGCCGTTCGTCGCCGGCGCTCCTCAGGGTGACCAGCCGGAACAACCGGAACATCAGGTCGGCGGACCGGTTGTCCTGGTCCAGGACCTTGACGAAGAGACGGCGTCCGTCCTGCGTGCGGGCGAACCACGGTGTGGAGCCCCGGGCGTCGACCGAGGCCCGGTCGACGCCGGTGACCCGGAACCCGGATCGACCCAACACCTCGACGATGTCGGCGGCCCGGGGACTGCTGTCGGGGGTCCCGAACACGAGCGCGACCAGCGCACCGCAGGTGATGCCCGCACCCAGGTCGACGAGCCATCCGCTCGGTGGCACGGCGTCGGCTGCGAACGAGACCACGAGGTGGACCAGCACGAGTCCGGCGGCCATCCGCCTGGTCGATCGGTTGAGGTAGGGCAGTCCGACGACGAGCGCGCCGACGAACCCGGCCAGCAGCACGTCGTTCGGGGTCACCGGTCCGGCCGCATCGGTGAGGTCGCTCGAGGGCACGTAGGCGTCGGGGAACAGTGACGGCGGCGTGGTCGTGGACAGTCGGACGAGCACCTCGCTGAGCAGGGCCGCTGCCGCCGCCGCCAGCGTCACCAGTCCGAACAGGCGGAACGACCGGGCCCGCAGCAGCCGGTAGCTCACCACGAACGGGGCGATCACGAGGATCGCGCTGACGACGACGAGCGGTACTGCGACCAGCCACTCGGGCAGGACGCCGACGATCGTCTGCAGGTCGAAGTGGAAGGCGGCGATGGCGTTGTCGAACCGCCACACCGCCACCACCCCGGCGCCGAGCGTGGCCAGTCCGACGAGCAGGCGGAACACCGACGTCGGCGTGCGGACCATCGCCACCGGTGCGTCGGGCGGCGCAGCACCGGTTCCGTTTCCGGTCGTCACGTGGTCAGGGGTGCGGTCGGGCTCAGGAACCCCGGCATCGTACCGACCCCGAGCGGCCACGCCGCGGGACGCGTGTCGGTCCCTCCTCGCTAGCCTGCCTGCATGGCTCGACGAGCGACCCGGACGGCTCCGACCGCCCGGAGGAGCCGACCCCCCGTCCTGTGGTGGGCGTTGGGCGCCGTGGCGCTCGTGGCGGTCGTCGCGGGTGGTTGGTGGTGGGTCGGTTCCCGCTCCGACCCGCCCGTCGAGTTGCGCCTGGACGAATTCCAGGTCGCGCTCCGCGAGGACCGCGTCGCCACTGCGACCGTGCAGGACAGCACCTCGACCGTGGAGGGCGAGCTCACCGACGGCCGCGAGTACACGACCGTGTTCCCCCAGGCCTACGGAGAGGAGCTGACCCGTCAGCTGTTGCGGGCCGACGTGCCGGCAGAGGTCGACAACTCCGAACCGACCACGTTCACCGACATCCTGTTCGGGATCGTCCCGACCGTCCTGATCGTCGGGGTGTTCCTGTGGTTCGTGCTCCGCATGCAGAACGGCGGCCGGGCCGCCGGGTTCGGTCGGTCACGCGCCCGCACCGCCGAGGACGTGACCGTGACCTTCGACGACGTCGCCGGTGCGGACGAGGCCACCGACGAGCTGCGGGAGGTCGTCGAGTTCCTCCGGGATCCGGAGCGCTTCGCCCGGCTCGGCGCCCGGGTCCCCGCCGGCGTGCTGCTCGTCGGGCCGCCGGGGACGGGCAAGACGCTCCTGGCCCGGGCGGTGGCCGGCGAGGCCGGTGTGCCCTTCTTCTCCATCTCGGGTTCGGACTTCGTCGAGATGTTCGTCGGCGTCGGGGCATCCCGGGTCCGCGACCTGTTCCGTCAGGCTCTCGCCAAGGCACCGGCGATCGTGTTCATCGACGAGATCGACGCCGTCGGCCGACACCGTGGGACCGGGGTCGGGGGCGGTCACGACGAGCGTGAACAGACGCTCAACCAGTTGCTCGTCCAGATGGACGGCTTCGACGCCCAGCAGGGGGTCGTGCTGATCGCCGCCACCAACCGGATCGACGTGCTCGACCCGGCGCTCCTGCGGCCCGGTCGATTCGACCGCCACGTGGTGGTCGACCCCCCGGACCGTGCGGGCCGGCTGGCGGTCCTGCAGGTCCACACCCGTGGCACCCCGCTCGATGACGACGTGGACCTGGAGGTGGTGGCGCGCCGCACCCCCGGCGCGACCGGCGCCGACCTGGCGGCGATCGTCAACGAGGCCGCCATCGCCGCGGCGCGTCGCGGGTCGGACACGGTGGACGGGGTGGACCTGCGCCGTGCGACCGACCGCGCGACGTCCGGCACCGAGCGACCGTCGCGGGTGCTGTCCGAGGTCGAGCGCCGGGTGATCGCCGTGCACGAGGCCGGCCACGCGCTGGTCGCCCACGCCCTGCCGCTCGCCGACGAGGTCCACCGGGTCTCGATCGTCCGGCGTGGAGCGGCGTTGGGACACACCCTGATCCTCCCGCCGGAGGACCAGCACCTCCACGGACGGCGGGAACTCGAGGATCGGATGGCGGTGCTGCTCGGTGGTCGCGCGGCCGAGGAGGTCGTCGTCGGAGAGGTGACCACGGGGGCCGCCGACGACATCCTGCGGGTCACCCACCTCGCGCGTTCCATGGTCGTCGAGTACGGGATGAGCCCGAAGCTCGGCCCGCTGCACCTGTCCGACGGTGACGCCGCCCCCTTCCTGGGCCGGTCCTCGACGCGGGGCCCCGTCGTGTCCCCCGAGACCGCCGCCCGAGTGGACGAGGAGGTCGGACGGCTCGTCGACGAGGCCGCGGCCCGCGCCGTCGCCTTGGTCGAGTCCAACCGAGCGGTCCTGGACGCACTCGTGGCGGCCCTGCTGGAGGACGAGACGCTCGAGGATGATCGGCTCGCCCGCCTGCTGGGGGACGTGACGGGGCCGGACCGACGTGGTGGAGGTCGACCCGATGGTCGGGGAACGGATCCGGATGGGACAGTGTTGACGTCTGGGCCGGGCGGTGGACCTCCCCCCGACCGGCCGGAACCGAGTGACCGGGACCGACCGGGCGACGTAGCCGCACCGGGCGACGAGCAGGGAGCGAGCCAGTGACACCTGAGACCGATGCCACCGCACCTCCCGGCGACGAACTCTCCGGAGCCGGCGTGCTCGACCCCGACCTCGACCTCAACGTGGCGGGCGACATGCCGCTGACCGTGGAGATGGCCGAGGTCGACCACGGTCGGATCGAACGCGCGGTGCGGGAGATCCTGATCGCCATCGGCGAGGACCCCGACCGCGAGGGGCTGCTCGACACCCCGGCGCGGGTGGCCCGCATGTACGCCGAGACGTGCTCGGGGCTGCACGAGGACCCGGCACAGCACCTCAAGGTGACCTTCGACGCCGGCCACGACGAGATGATCCTGGTCCGTGACATCCCCGTGTACTCCATCTGCGAGCACCACCTGGTGCCCTTCTACGGACGGGCGCACGTCGGCTACATCCCGAACGCCGACGGCCGGGTCACCGGGTTGTCCAAGCTCGCCCGCCTGGTCGACGGGTTCGCCAAGCGACCCCAGGTCCAGGAGCGGCTGACGACGCAGGTCGCCGACGCGATCGAGGCGGCGCTCGATCCCCAGGGGGTGCTCGTCGTCATCTCCGCAGAACACCTCTGCATGTCCATGCGCGGCGTCCGCAAGGCGGGCTCGTCGACGGTGACCTCGGCGGTGCGCGGCGTGTTCCGCCGCGACGCCGCCGCCCGCATGGAGGCCATGCAGTTCATCGACCGCCGGGACTGAGCTCCGGCCGTGGAGTCTCCCCGGCCCCCGGCGAGCCGTCCTGCCGGTTCCGCGTCGAGCCGCGTCGCTGTGATGGGGGTGCTCAACGTGACCCCCGACTCGTTCTCGGACGGGGGTCTCCACGACCGCGTCGCGCTCGCCGTCGGACACGGACTGCGCATGGTCGCCGAGGGCGCCGAGGTGATCGACGTCGGTGGCGAGTCCACCCGTCCCGGCGCCGATCCCGTCGATCCGGGGGTCGAGCAGGAACGGGTGCTCCCGGTGCTCGAGCGGCTCGCCGGTCCGTGCGGGCGGGCCGGGGTCCGGCTGTCGATCGACACCCGCCACGCCGCGACCGCCCGCGCGGCGGTGGCGGCCGGGGCGACGATGGTCAACGACGTGAGCGCGTCGCTGGCGCCGGTGGCCGCCGAGCTCGGATGTGCGTGGGTGGCGATGCACATGGCGGGTGAGCCCGGCACCATGCAGGACGCCCCCGTCTACGACGACGTGGTGGGGGAGGTGGCAGGGTTCCTGTCGGAGCGGATCGACTGGGCCCGGTCACTGGGCGTGGCCGAGGTGTGGATCGATCCGGGCATCGGCTTCGGGAAGACGACCGGCCACAACGTGGCGCTGCTGGCCGCGACCGACCGGCTGGCCGGGCTGGGGGCGCCGCTGCTCGTGGGCGCGAGTCGCAAGCGCTCGCTGGGGGTCCTGGCCGCCCGGGCCGACCGCCGACTCGGGGCACACCCCGGTCCGGTGGGTGGCGGCGCCGACTTCGAGCCACCGGAGGCCCACGTCGAACCACTCAGCGTGGGGGAACGTCGTTCCGGTTCGCTGGCCGCGGCCGGTTGGGCCATGATCCACGGGGCACGGATGGTCCGTGTCCACGACGTGGCCCCCACGGTCCGGCTCGCCCGGGCCCTCGATGGTGTCGCCCCCGACGGGTGGCCCGACGGGAGGACGGGGCCCGCTCCGGCGAGGTGACGAGCAGATGGCCAAGGGCAAGTGGGCGCAAGGGATCGAGCCCCGCCACTTCCACTGGATCATCCAGGACCAGCTGGCGGTGTGCGAGCGGCCGGGTGGCTTCGGTCCGAACCACCGGAAGGTCCGTCGCCAGGAGGAGATCATCTGGATCCGCGAGCAGGGATTCGACCGGGTGGTGTCGCTCTCCAGTGCCCCCCACAACCTGCACAACTACGACGAACTGGGCGTGGCCTGGTCCCACTGGCCGTTCCCGCCGCACGAGGAGCTGGGACGGTTCCTGGATTCCTCCTACTCCCAGCTCCAGCAGTTGCTGCAGGCCCGCCAGAAGCTGATCCTCCATCAGGACGAGCTGTCGGTGCGCCTGTGCGGGTTCCTGGCGGGGTACCTGGTGTGGACGGGCATGGTGCCCGAGCCCCCCAAGGCGATCTCGGTCGTCGAGCACCTCACCGGCCGCCAGATGGGAGCGGACGGCCGGGAGATCGTCGGCGAGTCCGTCCGCCTGCACCAGTGACCCACCCGCCGCTGCGGCGACGCGCCACCCGAGGGAGCCGACGTGCCTGACGACGTGATCGAACTGCGTGGACTGCGCGTATCAGCGGTCGTCGGTGTGCTGCCCGAGGAGCGCGAGCGTGCCCAGCCCCTGGAGCTCGACCTGGACGTCGTGGTGGACCTGTCGGCGGCAGGTGCGTCGGACGACCTGGGCGACACCGTCGACTACGGCGCGCTCTGCGACCTGGTCGCCGAGGTGATCCGGGGTGCCCAGCCCTTCCTGCTCGAGTGGTTGGCGGAGCGGATCGCGGCCCGGGTGCTCGCAGCCGACGAGCGGATCGCCTCGGTCGAACTCGTCGTCCGCAAGCTGCGGCCGCCGGTCCCCCAGGACCTGGCGACCTCTGGCGTGCGCCTCCGGCGGTCGCGGTGAGTGTGGCGACCCGCCGGGTGTTCCTGTCGCTCGGCTCGAACATCGGCGACCGCGCGGCGCACCTGGCGCAGGCCGTCGATTCGCTGCCCGACGTGGTGGCGGTCTCGCCGACCTACGAGACCGACCCGGTGGGCGGGCCCGAGCAGGGTCCGTACCTGAACCTGGTCGTGGAGCTGGCCACGGCGATCGAGCCCCGCGACCTGCTGGCGATCTGTCACCGGATCGAGTCGAACGCCGAGCGGGTCCGCGAGGAGCGCTGGGGGCCCCGGACGCTCGACATCGACGTGGTGTGGGTCGAGGGGATCCGCAGCGACGACCCGGCGCTCACGCTGCCCCACCCCCGCTGGATGGAGCGCCGGTTCGTGCTCGCACCGCTGCGCGACCTGGCCCCGGAACTGGTCAGCGAACGGGACCTCCAGCTCGCCGACGGGACGGTCCGCCGGGTCGACTCCCCGGACGACTGAGGCGCCGCCACCGTGTCGACCGCTGCGGATCCGACCCCGGGTCCGGCCCGCTCGGTCGCCGTCATCGGTCGGGGTCGGGCCGGGGGCAGCTTCGCGTTGGCGCTCGATCGGGCGGGATGGGAGGTGGCCCACCTCGCCGGTCGGGAACCGGATCCCCGGATCACGGGTGCCGTCGATCTGGTCCTGATCGCCGTGCCGGACGCCGAGGTCACCGCCGTGGCCGGAGCGCTGGTCCCCGGTGCCGCCGTGGTGGCCCACTGTGCCGGGTCGCTCGGCCTCGCCGTGCTGGAACCGCACGGGCGGGTCGCATCGGTGCACCCGTTGGTCTCACTCAGCTCGCCGGAGCTGGGCGCCGACCGATTGCGGGGCGCGTGGTTCGCCGTCGCCGGTGCCGGTCCGGGTGCCGTCGAGCTGGCGCACGCCGTCGTGGCCGACCTGGGGGGACGCTCCGTCGACGTCCCCGACGACCGTCGGGTCACGTACCACGCGGCGGCCGCCGTCGCCTCCAACCACCTGGTCGCCGTGCTCGGCCAGGTCGAACGGCTCGCCGCCCTGGCCGGGGTGCCCGCCGAGGCCTACTGGGACCTGGCCGCCGGGTCGCTCGACAACGTCACCCGGCTCGGCGCAGCGGCGGCGCTCACGGGTCCCGTGGCGCGCGGCGACTGGGAGACGGTGCGCGCCCACGTGTCGGCGCTGCCAGTCGACGAGCGCTCCGGGTACCTGGCGGTGGTGGCGCTGGCAGCGAGGCTCGTCGATCGTTCCGTGCCGGACGACCTGGAGCTCCGGGCTTAGGCTGCGCCACCGTGCGGGTCATCGAGACGATCCCGGAGCTCCGCTCGGAACTCGACGCCATCCGGGCGACGGGCCGATCCGTCGGCGTGGTGCCGACGATGGGGGCGCTGCACGCTGGGCACGCATCGCTGGTGGACCAGGCGGTCGCCGGGTGCGATGCAGTCGTCGTGACCGTGTTCGTGAACCCGCTCCAGTTCGCCGCCGGCGAGGACCTCGGGAGCTACCCGCGCTCGCTGGACTCGGACGTCCGACTCGCCGGTGACCACGGGGCCGCCCTGGTGTTCGCGCCCGATGAGGCCGAGATGTACCCCCGTGGTCGGGAGGCGGTCCTGACCCAGGTGCGCGTCGAGGGCCTGTCGAACCGGTGGGAGGGTGCGTCGCGTCCGACGCACTTCGCCGGGGTCTGCACGGTCGTGGCGAAACTCCTCCACATCGTGGGACCGTGCCGTGCATTCTTCGGCGAGAAGGACTTCCAGCAGCTGACCATCATCCGGGCGATGGTGGCGGACCTCTCGTTCCCCGTCGAGGTGGTCGGATGTCCGACGATCCGGGAACCCGACGGTCTGGCGATGTCGAGTCGCAACGTCCACCTCTCGGCATCGCACCGAGCCCAGGCGACGGTGCTGTCGCAGGCGCTGGTCGCCGTCGCCGGTGCCTACGCGACCGGGGAGCGTGACGTCTCCGAGTTGGTGCGGATCGCCATGGAGCGGATCGCCGCCGCACCGGACGCGGAGCCGGACTACGTGGCGATCGTGGATCCGACCACCCTGGATCCGGTGACGATGGCGCAGGACGACAGCCGGGTGCTGGTGGCGGTCCGGTTCGGATCCACCCGCCTCCTCGACAACGCACCGATCCGCAGCGAGGATGCGGCGTGAGCGACCTCGACCTCCTGGTGCTGGGCAGCGGCGTCGCCGGCCTGTCGGCCGCGGTGCGGGCGGCGACCGAGCACGACCTGGCGACGGGCGTGCTCACGAAGGGGTCGCTCGACCAGGCGACGACCCGGTGGGCCCAGGGAGGGGTGGCCGCAGCGCTGTCCCGCAACCCGGAGGAGATCGACCTCCACCTGGCCGACACCCTGGCGGCGGGAGCCGGGCTCTGCGACCTGGACGCCGTGCGGGTCCTGGTCGACGAGGGGCCACGGCGCGTCGAGGACCTGATCGCGCTCGGTGCCGAGTTCGACCGGGACGAGCGTGGCGAGCTCGACCTGGCCCGTGAGGGCGGCCACTCGGTGGCCCGTGTCGTGCACGCGGGCGTGGCGACCGGCGCCGAGGTCGAACGGGCGCTGGTGAGCGCCGTGCGACGGACCGCCGTGGCCGTCTACGAGCACGCCTACGCGCTCGATCTCTTGGTCGAGGACGGTCGCTGCGTCGGCATCCTGGCCACCGGTGCCGGCGGGACCAACCCGGTTCGCGCCCGTCACGTGCTGCTGGCGACCGGCGGTGCCGGCCAACTCTTCGCCGTGACCACCAACCCCGCCGAGGCGACCGGTGACGGCCTGGCCATGGCCCTCCGGGCCGGGGTGGCGGTGGCCGACGCCGAGTTCTTCCAGTTCCATCCGACGGCGCTGGCGCTGGCGGCCATGCCGAGGCCCCTGTTGTCCGAGGCGCTCCGTGGTCACGGCGCGTTGCTGCGGGACGTCCGGGGCGAGCGGTTCGTCGACGAACTCCTGCCGCGCGACGTGGTGTCACGGGCGATCCTGGGTCGGATGATGTCGGACGGCAGCGACCACGTGTGGTTGGACGCGACGGGCCTGGACCACTTCGCCGAGCGGTTCCCGACGATCCACGCCGACCTGGTGCGCGTCGGGCTCGATCCGTCGAGCGACTGGCTGCCCGTCGCGCCGGCGGCACACCATCAGTGCGGCGGCGTCGTGACCGACCTGCGGGGCGCCACGACCCTGCCGGGCCTGTGGGCAGCGGGCGAGGTGGCCTGCACGGGGGTGAACGGGGCGAACCGCCTGGCGTCGAACTCGTTGCTCGAGGGCATGGTCTTCGGGCCGCGCGCGGTCGAGTCGATCGGCGCCGGCCTGGACGGTGCTGCACCGACGGGAGCGATGCGGTCCGTGCTGGGGTTCCCCGACGGTCCGCCGGAACCGGACTCGTTGGACATCCCCGGCGAGTCGCTGGCGGTGGACCTCCCCGACGTCTCGGCGGCACCGGCCGGCGGCACCGACCCGGTGGTCGGCGCCGCCGAGCTCCGCTCCAGCCTCCAGCAGGTGATGTCGAATCACGCCGGCGTGACGCGCTCGGCGTCGGGTCTGGAGGCGGCGCGGCGCACCCTCGAGGACCTGGCCGCCCGGCTCCGGCTGGCCGGCCCCGCCGACCGCCCCGACGTCGCCGAGGTCCGCAACCTGTTGACGGCCGGGGCGGCGCTCGTGGCGGCCGCCACCGCCCGGCGGGAGTCCCGGGGCACCCACGCCCGGAGTGACTGGACCGAGACCGATGCGGCCCAGCGCCGCCGCCTGGTGCTGAGGGTGGCGAGCCCGACGACCGACGCCACCGGTCGCTGAGCTGTCGACGATCGCCGAGCCGGAGGACGAGACGTGAACGAGGACGACTGGCTGCATCCTCCACGACACACGGTCGTCGAGGCGGTCGCCCGGGCGCTGGCCGAGGACCTGGACCCCTTGGGCGACCTGACCGGCTCGCTGCTCGGCGACGACCGGAGCGAGGCCCGGATCGTCGCCCGAGCCGCCGGCCGGGTGGCCGGGACCCGCTGTGTCACCGAGGCGTTCGCGCAGGTCGACCCGTCGGTCGAGGTGGTGTGGTCGTGCCGGGAGGGGGCGGCCGTCGAGCCGGGTGAGACCCTCGGCGTCGTGCGCGGTCCGCTCTCGTCGATCGTGACCGCCGAGCGCACCGCGCTGAACTTCCTGGGGTTCCTGTCCGGCATCGCCACCCGCACCGCGCGCTACGTGGAGGCGGCCGCGGTCGGAGGACCGGCCCGGATCTGGGACACCCGCAAGACCGTCCCCGGGACGCGGGCGCTGTCGAAGGCGGCGGTGCGCGCCGGCGGCGGCCGCAACCACCGGGGCAACCTGTCGGACTGGTTGATGCTCAAGGACAACCACCTCACCGAGCTGGGGATCACCGTCGCGGTCGCCACGGCCCGGGACCGCTGGCCCGGTCGCACGATCCACGTCGAGTGCGACCACCTCGACCAGTGCGTCGAGGCGATCCGGGCGGGGGCGGACGCCGTGTTGTTGGACAACATGTCCCCGGACGAGGTGCGGGCGTGCGTCGCCGCCGCCCGTGAGCTGCAGGCCGACGGCCCTCGGCGGACGTTGCTGGAGGTCTCGGGCGGGATCACGCTGGACAACGTGGCCGACTACGCCGGGACCGGGGTCGACATGATCTCGGCGGGCGGGCTGACGAACGCCGCCGGAGTCCTCGACGTCGGCCTGGACATCGGCCCCGTCGCCGCCGATGGCGGCGCGCTCCGGCCCGGAGTCGACCCGGAAGGAGCCGAGGGACCAAGCTGGGGTTCCGGCCGGGGAGCCGGCGGGTCGAGCTGACCCGCTCCCGGTCCGCTCGTCACGTCGCAGGGAGTCCACGTGCTGCTCGTCATCGATGTCGGCAACACCCAGACGGTCGTCGGCCTGTACGACGCCGGCGATCGCAGCCACCAGCTGGTCGACCACTGGCGGTTGGCCACCCACGCCGACCGGACGAGCGACGAGCACCTGCTCCTGCTCCGTCAGCTGCTCGAGACCAGGGGGCTGGAGCTCCGCACCGACGTCCGGGGCGTGGCGATCTCCTCCGGGGTTCCGTCGGTGACCTTCGAGCTCCGCCGGATGTGCGAGCGCTACCTGGCCGTCGAGCCGGTCGTCCTGGGCGCCGGTGTCCGCACCGGCATGGCCGTCCTGTACGACAACCCGAAGGAGGGGGGGGCGGACCGGATCGCCAACGCGGTGGGCGCCTACGACCTGTACGGCGGACCGACGATCGTGGTCGACTTCGGCACGGCCACCACCTTCGACGTGATCTCGGAGCGCGGCGAGTACCTGGGCGGAGCGATCGTGCCGGGGATCGAGATCTCGCTCGACGCCCTGTTCGGCCGGGCGGCCGCCCTCCGCCAGGTCGAGCTGGTCGAACCCCGGTCCGTGATCGGCAAGACCACCGTCGAGTCGATCCAGTCGGGGGCGCTCTACGGGTACGCCTCGCTGGTCGACGGGATGTGCGAGCGGATCGAGGAACACATCGGTGAGGCCACGGTGATCGCCACGGGCGGACTCGCTGGACTGTTGACGCCGATCACCACGTCCATCGAGCACGAGGAACCGTGGCTCACCCTCCACGGTCTCCGGCTCGTCTGGGAGAAGAACCAGGCGTGAGCGACGATGGACCGGTGGAACCGGGCGGAACGACAGGGCCGGGTGGAACCACGGACCCGGACGAGGCGCGGGCCGGCGGATTCGAGCAGCCGTACACCTACGACGTCGACACGACGCTGGCCCAGGTCGTCGAGCAGTTCGGCGGGATCGAGGCGGGGACCGAGACGGGCCACGTCGTGGGGGTCGCCGGCAGGCTGATGCTGCGCCGCACCCAGGGCAAGCTCGCCTTCGGGTCGCTCCACGACGCGACCGGACAGGTCCAGTTGTTCGCGACCGCCGCCGGCACGCCGGCATTCGAGGAGTTCTGCTCCCTGAACCTGGGCGACTGGATCGGCGTCCGCGGCGAGGTCATGGCCACCCGGCGCGGCGAGCTGTCGGTCCGGGTGGACCACTGGACGCTGCTCGCCCCGACACGACGATCCTTCCCCGACAAGTGGCACGGGATCACCGACCCGGACACCCGTTACCGCCAGCGCTACGTCGACCTGTGGGTGACCCCCGAGGCGAGGCACACGGTCCAACTCCGCTCGCACCTGTTGTCGTCGCTCCGCCGCTTCCTGGAGGCGCGGTCGTTCCTGGAGGTCGAGACTCCGGTGTTCCACCCCATCCCGGGCGGGGCGCTGGCGCGACCCTTCGAGACGCACCACAACGCGCTCGACTCCCAGCTCTTCCTGCGGATCGCACCCGAGCTGTACCTCAAGCGCCTGGTCGTCGGCGGCTTCGACCGCGTGTTCGAGATCGCGCGGGTGTTCCGCAACGAGGGCATCTCCACCAGGCACAACCCCGAGTTCACGATGCTCGAGTGCTACGAGGCCTACGCCGACTACCACGCCCACATGGAGCTGACCGAGCAGCTCGTCGAGCATCTCGCCGTCGAGCTGTGCGGCTCCTCGAACGTCACCTACGACGGTCGACCCCTCGACCTGTCGGCGCCGTGGCGTCGCGGAACCCTGGCCGAGTTGACCTCGGCCCGGGTCGGCGAGGAGGTGTCGATCCGCACCCCGGTCGACCGACTCGTGTCGCTCTGTGAGTCCCACGGCGTCCCGACCCGTCCGGCGTGGGGTCCGGGCAAGCTCCTGTTGGAGCTCTACGAGAAGACCACCGAGCACGACCTGTGGGATCCGACGTTCGTGACCGACTACCCCGCAGAGGTCTCCCCACTCTCGCGTGAGCATCGCAGCGAGCCCGGCCTGGTCGAACGCTTCGAGGGGATCGTCGTCGGCCGCGAACTCTGCAACGGGTTCTCCGAGCTCACCGACCCCGACGTCCAACGGCAGCGGTTCGAGGAGCAGGCCGCGCAACGCGACTCGGGTGACGACGAGGCCATGGCCGTGGACGTCGACTACCTCCGGGCGCTCGACTACGGCCTGCCCCCGACGGTCGGGCTCGGCATCGGGATCGACCGTCTGGTCATGTTGTTGGCCGATGTGCAGTCGATCCGTGACGTCGTGTTGTTCCCGACGCTGCGTCCGGAGCAACACGTCGACGCCGCCGAACGACCCGCCTCGGATGGCTCCGGTGCGGACTGAGTCGGACCGTATCGACCCACCGCCGGACGCCGCCGGGGACCGGGTCGAGGTCCGTGACATCGTCAAGTCCTTCGGCGGCGACCGGGTCCTCGACGGGGTGTCCTTGGCGGTGGAGCCGGGCTCCACGCTGGCCCTCCTCGGTCCGTCGGGCTGCGGCAAGACCACCCTGTTGCGGATCATCGCCGGACTCGAGGTTCCCGAGTCCGGTGAGGTGCTGGTGGACGGCCGAGTGCTGACGGGTCCGGGCACACTCGTCCCGCCGGAGCAGCGACGGGTGGGCATGGTGTTCCAGGACTGGGCGCTGTTCCCGCACCTGAGCGTGGCACGCAACGTGGGCTTCGGACTGCCCCGGGCCGAGCGCCGCGGTTCCCCCCGGGTGGACGAGGCCCTGGCGCTGGTCGGCATGGAGGGCTTCGCCGACCGGATGCCGGACACACTCTCGGGTGGCCAGCAGCAGCGGGTCGCGCTCGCCCGGGCGGTGGCTCCCCGCCCGCGGGTCCTGTTGCTCGACGAGCCGTTCTCGAACCTGGACGCGACCCTGCGGGTGCGGGTGCGCACCGAGATCCATGCCCTGCTCCAGGGACTGGGGGTGACGGCCGTGTTCGTCACCCACGACCAGGACGAGGCGTTCGTGCTCGGCGACCGGGTGGCCGTGGTGTCCGCCGGCCGGGTCGTGCAGCACGGCCCCCCCCAGGAGATCTACGAACGTCCGGCCACTCCGTGGGTGGCGGGGTTCGTGGGAGACGCCGTGTTCGTCCCCGGTCGGGCATCCGGAGCGACGGTCGCGACCGAGCTCGGCGCGCTGCCGCTCGACGAACCCGCCAGCGGTGCCGTCCGGGTGCTCCTGCGACCGGAACAGCTGGACCTCGAGGTGGCCGCCGGCACCGGGTCGACCGGCTCGGACCGCGCGGCGACGGTCGAACTGGTCGAGTACGTGGGTCGGGACACCACCTACCACCTCGTCAGCCCGTCCGGGCTGGCGCTCCGGGTCCGCCGTCGCGGTGCTCCGACCTGGTCGCGAGGCGACCGGGTCCTGGTGCGCCCGGGCCCGGATCCGGTGCGCTGCTTCCCGGGCGAGGCGGAACCTGGTCCCGGCGAGGGCGGTGGGGACCGGGCCGGGTCGTGACGCTGTTCCTGGAGTGCGGGGGTGTCGAACGGAGCGTCTGCCGGGGTGACTCGCTGACCTTCGGCCGTGACGCCGACCTGGTCGTGGATCCGGACAACCGGCACCTGCATCGCGTCCTCGGTTGCTTCGTCAGCCACGGGGACGTGTGGTTCCTGCAGAACCTGGGCCGGTTCATCCCGCTCCGCGTGGCGGACGCGGGCTCTGCGTCGCTGGTCCGGATCGAATCATCCGACCAGGCGCCGATCGGATTCGAGGAGTTCGTCGTGTCGTTCCGGGCCGGGAACGTCGAGTACCGGATCGCCGGGGCGCTCTCCGAGCCGACGCCGCTCGAACTCGGGCTCGTCACGGCCAGCGACACGGTCGAGTTCGGGCTCGACGGACTGAACGCCGAGCAGCGGATGCTCGCGCTCGTCCTGGCCGAGGGCCGACTGTTGGGTGATCCGGACTGGGTTGTCCACCTGCCGTCGAACCGCGAGGTGGCGCAGCGACTGGGCTGGACGCAGACCAAGTTCAACCGCAAGCTCGACTACCTGTGCCGTCGTCTCGCCGAGGCAGGGGTTGCGGGCGCGGTCGGCGACGTGGGCGACCTGGCGACCACGCGCCGGCAGGTCCTGGTCGAGCACGTGGTGGACCGTCGGCTCGTGACCCCCGCCGACCTGCACGACCTGCCACCGCGCTGATCGACCCGGTCGCGGGTCGGTCCGGTTCGCAGGTGGGACCGGCCCGGTCACCGCTACCCTGAGCCCGTGGCGAGCGTGCTCGGTGGTCCGTCGATCGCAGGGATCGAGCTGCTCGAGGTGGTCGGGCGGGGCGCGTCGAGCGTCGTGTACCGGGCCCGCCAGGTCCGCTTCGACCGGCTCGTCGCGGTCAAGGTGATCGACCTCGCCGGACAGCCGGAACTGGTGTCCCAGCTCTTCCTGAACGAGTGCGCGACCGTCGGTCGACTCGCCAGCCACCCCAACATCGTCACCGTCCACGACGGCGGTCTGACCGGGGACGAGCGGCCCTACCTGGTCATGGAGTTCATCTCGGGCGGCACGCTCGGCGACCTGGTGGCCGACGGGGCGCCGCTCCCGGTCGAACGGGTCCTGCGGCACGGGGTGGAGCTGGCCGGGGCGCTCGAGTCCGCCCACCGCAACGGGATCGTCCACGGTGACGTGAAGCCGCAGAACGTCCTGGTCGGCCGGTCGGACCAGGCGGTCCTGGGTGACTTCGGGATCGCCCGCATCGCGACCGGCACGATGAGTCGCAGCATGTCGGTCTTCACGCCGCTGCACGCGGCTCCGGAGATGTTCGACGGCGCGAGGGTGACCCCACGCACCGACGTGTACGGCCTCGGTTCGACCCTGTTCCAGCTGCTCGACGGGCGTCCCGCATTCGGCGAGCCGACCGAGAGTCCACTGGTGATCGTCCGGCGGGTGGCGCTCGACGAGCGGCGCACCCTGGAGTCCCCGGACCTGGCCGATGGACTGGTGGAGCTGGTCACCTCGATGATGGCGGTCGACCCGGCCGACCGCCCGGACTCGGCCGCCCAGGTCGGGGAACGACTCCGTGAGCTCCAGTCCGAACTGGGCAGCACGCCGACCGGCATGGTCGTCTTCGACGAGGTCGCCGGGCAGGACGGGGCGCCACCGATCCGACTGACCGATGGGCTGGTCGAGCCGCCGGGTCCGGAGTCCGAGTTGACGATCCCCCCGGTCGAACCCCGTCGCCCGGCGGTGGCCCGCGCCGTCACCACGGCGGCGGTCTTCGTCGCGCTCGCGCTCCTGGTCGGGATCGGATGGGCGCTCTCGCAGTCCGCTTCCGACGCGCCGAGCGCCCAGGTCGACGGTTCGGATCCCGTGGTGGCTCCCGCTGACCCGTCGGCGCCGGGCGACCCGCAGGCGCCGGGCCGGATGCCGACCGGTGCGGCCGGACCGGCGACGCCGACCACGGTCCCGGTCGGGGGGGAGGTCCCGACCCGGGCGAACTCCTCGAGCGGCCCGCTGCCCGGGCTGTCCTCGGATGTTCCGGGGTACCTGGACACCTCACCGGTGCTCCTGGCCCAGCTCGGCGACGGGACCGAGGTGCTCCGACCCCTGAGTCCCGAGGCCGACGTCGTCAACCTGGGCGCCCAGGTCGCCCTGAAGCTCCCGGCCCGGGGTGTGTGGCGGGCGCTCAATGCGGTCGACAACCCCGAGTGCCCGGGGTTCGACTCACCCACGATCACGGTGACGGGCATGTGGGACAAGCTCGCGACCTGGCCGGGCGGTCAGGGAGGCATCCGGGTCGTGCAGCTCGCCGACGTCGACGACGCCCGCTGGTTCTTCAACGCCCTGTCCCTGGAGCAGGGCGCGGATCCGGGGGACTGCGTCGGATTCGCCCGGCCCTACGGGATCGCCGACACCAGCGGCGCACGCGTGACTCACCAGCAGCCGCCGCTCGACCTCGGAGACGGCGTTCAGGCCAACTCCTGGCTGCAGCCGCCACCGCCCGGCAGTCCGGAGTTCTCGTCGGTGCGCACCTTCGTCCTCCACGACGGGACCAACGTGATCGGCGGCGCGGTCGGCGTGCGCACGGGGACGCCCGACGTGGCGTCCATCGAAGCGGCGCTCCGGGGGGTGCTGGAGCGACTCCGCTAGGGTGCGGCCCATGTTGATCGTGAGCGGCATCATCGAGTTCGACCCGGACGACCACGACGCGGCCGCGGAGCTGTTCCGACCGCTGGTGGCCGACACGCTGGCCGAGTCCGGGAACATCACCTACGGCTTCTGGGCCGACCTGGACCAGCGCGGTCGATTCCGTGTCTACGAGGAGTGGGAGTCCGTCGAGGCGATGGGCGAGCACATGGCGACCCCGCACATGGCGGCCTTCCTGACCGGGATCGGATCGCTGCGCGTCACCGGAGGGACCGGGATCTTCCAGCACACCGCCACCGACGCCGTGCAGTTGATGTAGCCGACTCAGGCAGCGGCCAGCTCGACCTGTTCGAGCAGGTAGTCGGCGGCGGCCCGCAGGCCTCGGACGCCGGGGCTGTCGGGGAGGATCTCCAGCGACGACGCCGCCGTGGCCGCGTACTCCCGGGCCCGGCGGATCGACTCGGGGATCCCGACGCTGTCCCGCACGATGTCGATGGCCTTGTCCCGGCTGGCCGTGTCCAGTGGCCCGCCGAGCAGGGCCCGCAGGTCCTGGCCGTGCCCGGTCAGCAGCGCCAGGATCACGGGGAGCGTGTAGACGCCCTCCTCGAGGTCGTGCCCGGTGGGCTTGCCCAGGTCGGCCTCGGTCGAGACCAGGTCCAGGACGTCGTCGACGATCTGGAACGCCATGCCGTAGCTGTGGCCGAAGTCGGTGAGCGCCGCCCGTTGGTCGTCGGGCAACTCCGTCACGATCGAGCCGATGCGACACGACGCCGCGAGCAGCGAGGCCGTCTTGCCGGCGATGGCCTGCAGGTACTGCTCCTCGGACCGCTCGACGTCGAAGGAGTGCTTGAGCTCGAGGACCTGTCCCTCGCAGAGACGACCGATCGTCGCCGCCAGCAGGCCGGCCACCTCCACTCCAAGTGACGCCGCCAGCTCCGAGGCCCGCGCCAACAGGAAGTCGCCGGCCAGGATGGCCCGGATGTTGCCCCAACGGGCGTTGACGCTCTCCACCTGACGACGCACGACCGCCTCGTCCATGACGTCGTCGTGGTAGAGCGATCCCAGGTGGACGAGTTCCACCGCGGTCGCCCCGGTGACGGCGTGGTCGGTGGACGACTCGCCGTCCAGGAGGCTCGTGGCGGCAGCCGCCAGGCAGAACCCGGGGCGCACCCGCTTGCCGCCCGCAGCGACGAGGTGGGAACAGATCTCGGTCAGGTACGGATCGGCCGATGCGGCCGACGCCGCCAGCAGGTCCTCGACCCGGTCCAGGTCGACCGCCATGAACGGCACGGCGTCGAGGGGATTGTGTCCGGACACCCGCACAACATACAGGTCGGTCCTGTCATCCTCCCATGCGAGTCGAACCGCTGGAGCCGGAGGTGGGACCGACGTCACGTCTCCCGGCCGGACACCGCCGGCCCGCCGACCGGGCCGTTGGTCCGAGCCTGCCCGCTCGCGGACCGAACCGTCAGGGGGGGTGGCTACACTGATCCAACAGTTCTCCGGGAGGTACTTGGTGTTCGAACGTTTCACCGACCGGGCCCGCAGGGTCGTCGTGCTGGCGCAGGAAGAGGCGCGCCTGCTCAACCACAACTACATCGGCACCGAGCACATCCTGCTCGGACTGATCCACGAGGGTGAGGGGGTCGCGGCCAAGGCGCTCGAGTCGCTCGGCATCTCGCTCGAGGCCGTCCGGAGCCAGGTCGAGGAGATCATCGGCCAGTGTGGGGCGTCACCCTCGGGCCTCATCCCCTTCACGCCACGTGCCAAGAAGGTGCTCGAGCTGTCGCTGCGCGAGGCGCTGCAGATCGGCCACAACTACAT
>CAIYGQ010000338.1 GCA_903925745.1 uncultured Actinomycetes bacterium
GTGGCCGCGGACGCGGTCACCGTGGCGGGGCGCGTGGCCGCGGACGCGGTCACCGTGGTCCCGGACGTGGATGTCCCTGCGCTGTCGTCGGCCTGGGACGCGGCGGGTGACCGGCTGGTCGACGGCGACGTCGCCGAGCTGGCGCGTCGGGTGCTGGGGGTCCTGGATGTGGCGGCGGTCGACACCGCCGATGGGGTGGTGGTGCTCACGCGGGTGCCGGCGTCGTGGTTGGGTGTCCCGATGGACGTGCGTGGTGTCCGCACGGCGTGGGGTCGACTGTCGTGGTCGCTCCGTTGGCACGGTGAGCGCCCGGCGCTGCTCTGGGAGATCGAGTCGGCCGTCGGCCTGGGTGCGGAGCCGGTCCCGACGGTGCGGGCCCCGGGGTTGGACGAGTCGTTCGTCGGCGCGGGGTGGTCGGGCGAGGAGTTGCTCGCGCCGCGCGCTCCGCTCAATCCGGGTGACGCCGTCTCGTTCTCCTGAGCCGAGCGCTCAGGCTGGGACGGCGGCCACCGGCAGCGTCTCGAGGCCCCGCAGGGTGAAGCTCGGCCGGTAGCGGGGGAGTCCGAGCTGGTCGGGGTCGTCGACGGCGAACGACTCGAAACGGTCGCAGAGGGCGCCGAAGGCGAGTTCTCCCTCGGCGCGGGCCAGGTGGGCACCCAGGCAGTGGTGGGCTCCGAAGCCGAAGCTGAGCGGTGGCGGGACGTCGCCGGTGAACCGCGTGACGTCGAAGCGCTCGGGCTGGTCGTAGATGCGCTCGTCGTGGTTGCCCGATCCCTGCAGGACGACGAAGGAGTCGCCGCGGGTCCGGCGCTCACCGAAGAGCTCGACGTCGTGCAGCACGACCCGGTTGTTGAGCTGCACGGGTGAGTCGGCGCGGAGGATCTCCCACATGGCCGGTCCCAGCAGGGCGCGGTCCTCCCGGACCGCCCGCCACTGGTCGGGATGGTGGATGAACAACCGGAGTCCGTTGCCGATGAGGTTGGAGGTGGTCTCGAACCCGGCGGCGTAGAGGAGCAGGGTGTTGGCGAGCAGTTCGTCGGTCGAGAGCCGGTCGCCGGCCTCCTCGACCTCGATCAGGGCCGACAGCAGACGGTCGTCCGGCCGGCGTCGCTTCTCCTCGATGAGCTCGCTGAAGTAGACGGTCAGCTCGAGTCCGGCCGCTCCGGCCTCGAGGAGTGCCTCGTCGGTCGATGCGGGGTCGATGAACGCGGTGATCGCCCGCACGAGCGGTTGGATGTGCTCGTTGCCCTCCCGTGGGACGCCGAGCAGTTCGCTGATGACGGCCACCGGGAACGGGATCGCCAGCTCCGCCATGACCTCACCACCGGCGTGGTCGGCGAGCCGGTCGACGACGGGTGCGAGCAGTTCGTCGATCTGCGGACGGAGCTCCTCGACGCGCCTCGGGGTGAAGGCGCGGCTCACCAGACCCCGGATGCGGGTGTGGTCCGGTGGATTCAGCATCAGCATCGTCGAGGTGTCCTCGCGGACCTGTCGTTCCCGGCCGCTGATGCCGTCGGGCAGGTCCATGTCGGGTTCCGGTCGACCGAGTGCCGGGTTGCGCAGGACGGTCAGGCAGTCCTCGTAGCCGGCCAGGCACTGGGCGCCGAAGGCGCTCGTCCACCGTCCGCTCCCCGCCCGCAGGCGGGCGTAGGCGGGGTAGGGGTCCTGGCGGCCCTCGTCGGTGGTCACCGTGGAGGCGAGGAGCAGATCCGCCTCGGTGGGGTCGAGGGCGGTCGCGGGGTCGTTCACGGTCGGAGTCTACGCGGGGCAGGGCGTCCCGGAGCCGGGCTGGCAGACTGCCAGCCGTGGATGGTGTGACGGTGGTGGTGGTGACCACGACGTTCCCGGACCGGGATGCGGCCTGGTCGGTCGTCCGGCCCCTGGTCGAGGAGCGGTGGGCGGCGTGTGTCCACGTGACGACCGAGGTGCGGTCGGCCTACCACTGGGAGGGTCGGCTCGAGGAGGCCGACGAGGTGGTGGCGACGTGCACGACCGCTGAGTCCTCGGTCGCAGCCATGGTCGAGCGGTTGGTGGACGAGCACCCCTACGACCTGCCGCAGGTGCTGTTGTCCCGGGTGGCGACGACGGTCGACTACGCGGCGTGGGTCGAGGAGTCGGTGGGCGGGCCGGCCTGAGGTCCGGTCCCGCAGGCCCGTGGTCGGGTCAGGCGGCCCGGCTGGGCCGGACGTCCTCGGCTGCGAACCACACCGGGAGGGGAGCGTCGTCGGTGACCCGTCGGACCTGGCAGTTGTCGGAGCCCATGGCCGTGATGGCGAAACCGGGTGTCCACGAATCGTCGAAGCGGTTGCGGACGTCGACGAGCGCGCCGACCCGGATCTCCGCGGGAGCCGTCGGTTCGACCGACGGTGTGTGCGGCCACATCCGGGTCGTGTGTCGAACGCTCGCTCCCAGCCTCACTGCCGCACCTCCAGCCTCTCGTCCCCGGTTCCTGTCCACGTGTCCAAGAGCCCGATCTTTAATTCCTGATTCTGACTTCGTTCTTGACCCTACCTGATCGATGCCGGACGTGACGTCCGGATCGATCCCGGTTGCGGCCACTCTGCCGGTCCCGCTGGTGAATGTGTACGCGACCCGGCGGACATTCGCCAGAAATTTCTCACTGTTCACGCTCGTCTGACCGCGGTGCGTGGTCAGATTCCCCGGCCCGGGTGTCGGGTCGCGCGCTCGGTGGGAACTACCGTCCGGCGCGGTGGTGGCGGAGTGGTGACCGGTCGGGCACCGGGACTGGAACACGAACGGCGCCTGTGGGCCGACGGCCACCAGGTCGTCGCCGGCCTCGACGAGGTGGGTCGTGGCGCGTGGGCCGGACCGCTGAGCGTCGGGGCCGTCGTGCTCCCTCGCGACCGGCGGATCAACGGGATCCGGGACTCCAAGCGGTTGGCCGAGCCTCGACGGGAGGAGCTCCACGACCGGATCGTCGACTGGTGCGTCGCCGTCTCGGTCGGACACGTCGCCCCCGCCGAGTGCGACGAGCTGGGAATGTCGGCCGCCATGCGCCTGGCCGCACGGCGGGCGCTCGACGGGCTCGGACTCCAGGTCGACCGCGTGCTGGTCGACGGACCGTGGGACTTCGTCGGCGATGGTCGGGCGGTCAACGTCGTGCGCGGGGACTCGACCTGCCGTTCGATCGCGACCGCCAGCATCCTGGCCAAGGTGCGCCGGGACCGCATCATGCGCGCCGACGCCGAGAGCTACCCGCCGTTCGACTTCGACCGGAACAAGGGGTACCCGAGCCCGAGGCACCGGCTCGCCCTGGCCGGGTACGGGCCGACGGCGATCCACCGGAGGTCGTGGTCCTTCATGGACCAGCTTCCGTGGTCGGCCGGCGCGCAGGGGTGAGCGACGCCCGGTGGCTCAGCCCCGCTCGCTGTTGACGAGCAGGTCCTTGAACGGCGTGGTCGAGTCGATCCCCGGGTCCTTGGGGAGCCCGAGCACCCGTTCGGCCACGATGTTCTTCATGATCTCGTCGGTGCCCCCGGCGACCCGCATGCCGGGGATGCCGGTGAGCAGCTTCGAGAAGGCGAAGGTGCCCCACTCGCCGGTGTCGGCGAGGATCCGGGGGCCGAGCACCGAGGCGACCCACTCGCTGTAGGCCTTCAGGTTGTTCGTCAGCGCCAGCTTGGCGGTGGACAGCTCGGGTCCCGGCAGGCCGCCGGCCTTGATCTTGTCGAGCGCCCGCTGGTTGTTCCACTTCGCCACCGTGAAGTCGCAGTAGATGCGTGCGGCCTGGTCCCGCACGACGGGGTCGTCGGCCAGCCCGAAGTGCTCGAGCATGGCGTGCAGGCGACGCGGCGAGAACATCCCGGAGCCGCCCCCGCCACCGGCGCCGATCGACGCCCGCTCGTTCATGAGCGTCGTCAGGGCGACGGTCCAGCCGCCGTTGACCTCGCCGAGGCGGTGGGTGTCGGGCACCCGCACCTCGTCGAGGAACACCTCGTTGAAGCTGGCGCCCCCGGTCATCTGGCGGAGCGGCCGGATCTCCACGCCCGGGGCGCGCATGTCCATGACGAAGGCGGTCAGTCCCCGGTGCTTCGGCTGCTCGGGGTCGGTCCGACAGACGATCTCGCCGATCTCGGACAGGTGGGCGCTGGAGGTCCACACCTTCTGGCCGGTCAGCACCCACTCGTCGCCGTCGCGCACGGCCTTCGTCTGCAGCGATGCCAGGTCGGACCCGGCGCCCGGCTCCGAGAACAACTGGCACGCGACCCGGTCCCCCCGGTACAGGTCGCGCAGGTAGAGGTCCTGCACCTCGGGGATGGCGTGGGCGAGGATCGTCGGTGCGACCATGCCGAGCGAGATGGTGAACACGCCCATGTTCGGGGTGACGTAGCCCTGCTCGACGGACTGGTAGGCGCGCTCGTAGGCGGCGGGCAGGTCGCGTCCACCGAACTTCTCGGGGCCCCCGATCCAGCCGAAGCCGTGGTCGAAGCGGAGCCGACGCCAGGCCTTCGCCTCCTCGGCGTCGCGGGCCTCGGAGTCCCGGTCGCGTTCGTCGAAGACCGAGACCTCGTCGGACCCCTGTCCCCAGACGAACTCGGTGGCCGGTGGTCGGCGTTCGGCGTGGGCGTCCAGGAACGTCCGGGCCTCGTCGGTGAACTCCTCGATGGTGGTCTCGGGCACGATGGTGTCCTCCCGGTCGGCGTGTGGATCGGCGTGTGGATCGGCGTTCGCACCGATGACGCGGCCGGCGTCACCTGACCGCACGGTCAAGTTACCGCGCCGACCGGTCCCGGGACCGCAGGCCGGTAGTGTCGGGCGCCGTGGAACCCGTCGACGGCCCGGCCATGCGGCTGCCCGGGTCGGATCAGTTCGTGCTGGTGCTGGGTGCCTGGCTGTTGATCGTGAGCGTCGTCGCCGCGACGGTCCTGGTGGTGCTGCGGTGGCGACGCCGCCGCCACGACCCCGAGGCCTCGTGGCACTCGCCCGGGCTGGTGGTCATCGGCGTGGTCGCGGCGCTCGGCGTGGCGATGGTGGTCGCCAACCGGCCGCTCCCGTTCAGGACACCGATGTTCCCCCCGCTGCCGCCGCTGGTCCCCGAGCGGTCCTTCTTCAACTCGACCGTCGACGCGCTCCCGGTGGCCCCCGAGGGGCCGCGGTGGATCGCGAGCCAACGCGAGCGTGACGGCCGGCCACTCGAGCTCGTCCCCGGCTTCTACGGTCGGACCACGAACGGGGTCGTCTACGGGATCCCGTTCAACGTGGTCGACGACTCCACACCCCGCTACGACGTCGACATCGTCCTGTACCCGAAGTCGTCGTCGCCCGGTCCGTACCCGATCACCGAACCCGCCTACATCCAGTCACTTCCGGCCTACGGCATCGACAACCACTACGTCGGCTACGACCCCACCAGCAACACCTCGTGGGAGCTGCTGGCCGCCCGACGTTGGTTCGGCCGCTGGGAGGCCGACTCCGGTGCCGTGTGGCGGTTCGACGACCTGGCCTACTCCGACGGCACGACCACCGCGTCCGGTCTGCCGCTGCTCCCCGGACTGGTGACCTACTCGCAGGTGGCGTCGGGTTCCATCGACCACGCGATCCTGGGCACCACTCCGGTGATCCGCGCCGAGGGCTGGGTGTGGCCGGCCCGCCGGACCGACGGGCGGACCCCCGGTGTCGAGGCGCCGCCGATGGGGGCGTGGATGCGGCTCCGGGCTGACGTGCCGCTCGACGATCTGGGGCCGCAGGCCCGGGTGGTGGCCCGCGCCCTCCAGCGGCACGGACTGGTGGTCTCGGACACGGGCGGCCGGTTCGCGCTGCGGGGAACGCCGGACGCCAGGTGGGACGACCGGGACCTGGCGACGCTGTCGACCCTGGACGCGACCGACTTCGAGTTCGTGGACACCTCGTCGCTGGTCGTGTCCGCCGACACGATGGAGGCCCGCCCCTCACCGGGCGGGGCGTGAGGGCCGTGGCCCGCCGCCTGCCGCTGATCCTCCTGCCGCCCTCCGAGGGCAAGGCGCCGGGCGGTTCGGGCGCGCCGTGGGCGCCGGGGCGGATGACGGTCGACGTCGACGACCGCCGCGTCGAGGTGCTGGAGGACCTCGCGCGCGCCATGCGCGGCAACGAGTCGTCCCGGCAGCGGCTGCTCGGCGTCCGGGGTGCGGCCCTCGCCGCGGCCACGACGGCGAACCGGAGCGTGCGCGAGGCGCCGACGATGCCGGCCATCGAGCGCTACACCGGCGTGTTGTACGACGAGCTCGACCACGCCTCGCTGCCCGCTCCGTCGCGTCGCCGACTCGGCACGTCGGTGCTCATCCTCTCGGGGCTCTGGGGTGTGGTCGCCCCAGGCGATCCCGTCCCCGACTACAAGCTCAAGATGTCCGCCACGCTCGGCCGCGGCCCCAGGCTGTCGACCCGATGGGTGGAACCGGTCAGCGACGCCCTCGACCGGATCGTCGGCGGTCGGGCGGTGTGGAACCTGTTGCCCCGTGAACACGATGCGGCCTGGCGGCCGTCCCGGCCGGTGGACCAGGTGTCGGTCGAGTTCCTGGAGCCCGGCCGATCGGGCGCGTTGGTGGCGGTGTCGCACTGGAACAAGCTGCTCAAGGGTGCCCTGGTCCGCCACCTCCTGGCGGAGCCGTCGACGACGATCGACGACCTGGCCGACTGGGAGCACCCCCTCGGCTTCCGGCTCGACCGGTCCAGGACCCGGGAGGACCGGGGTCGGACGGTGGTGTCGATGGTCCGCTCGTCCTGACCGGCCACCGTTGCGTCGGGACCGGCGGCAGACTGGGAGGAGCGGTCCGGAGTGAGCGGACTGGAACGACGACCGGCGCCGACCGGCGAACAGGAGGAAACGTGAGCGGGACCCGCGACCACCGACGCCCCTCGGACGAGGAGCTGCGCGAGCGGCTCGACCCGCTGCAGTGGCAGGTGACCCAGGAGGCGGGAACGGAGCGGGCCTTCACCGGCGCCTACTGGGACTGCCACGACTCCGGCACCTACCGCTGCGTGGTGTGCGCCGCGCCGCTGTTCTCCTCGGAGACGAAGTTCGACTCCGGGACCGGCTGGCCCAGCTTCACGCGTCCCCTCGAGGACGGTGCGGTGGAGGAGCACGCCGACCGGAGCCTGGGCATGGTCCGCACCGAGGTGGTGTGCGCGTCGTGCGGCGCGCACCTGGGTCACGTGTTCCCGGACGGGCCGCCCGACACGGGGCTGCGCTACTGCATGAACAGCGCGTCGCTGGCACTCGACCGCACCGACGACGAAGCCGGGTCGGCCTGAGGTCCGGCCACCTCAGGAACCGAGGATCTTCGCCTTCTGGGCGGCGAACTCCTCCTCGGTGAGGATGCCCTGGTCCTTCAGGGCGGCCAGTTCCTTCAGCTGGGTGATCGTGTCCTCGGTGCCGCCCGGCGCGGGGGCGGGTGGTGCTGCCGGTGCCGGAGCCGGGTTCTCCTGCTCCTGGTAGGCCTGCGCGTCGGCGGCCTGCTGGGCCTTCGCCTGCTGGTGGCGCGCCACTCCACCTGACACCGCGGTCGCGGTGCCGGCGATCACGGCGGTGCGGGCCATCGTCCCCACGAGTCCGGGTCGTCCCATGCGTCGTCGCATCATGTCGGTGCTCCTGTCTCCTTGGTGGGTGATCCTGTGGGATCGCTCCCGGGCGAGTCGTCCTGGTCGGCTGTCGGGCCGGTTCAGTCGGGCGCGAGGCCCATCTGGGCCATGGCGTCGACGACGATCTGGTGGGGGATCCGCTCGCCGGCGAGCACGACGCCGCCGGAGCCGAGCACGGCGTCCGAGAACGCCCGCGCCCAGAGGTTCTCCCAGACGACGAAGAGCGCCGAGGAGTTCGGCGCCATGACCTCGGCGGCCATCTCCACGTCCTCGGGGTTGAGCAGACCGTCGAGCGCCTGTCCGAGCGCGCTGAAGGCGTCCAGGTCAGGGTGGTCCTCGTACTCGAAGGCCTCGACGTTGCCCTCGGCGTCCTTCGAGATGAACAACAGGTCCACGATCCGGACCAGGCCCGAGTCGACCAGGTCCTCGAGGGCCGGGACGATCTCGCCGTTGAACTTGTTGCCGGGGAACCCGACGATCGCGTACTCGACCGGTCCGATGCTCACGCCTGTGCTCCTGTCCGCCGCCTGCGGGCGCCTCGAGCGACGGTTCCCACCGTCGCGGTGACACCTGCGACCCTAGCCCTCACCGGAACGCGCCGCGCCGGCTGGCGTCGGTCTCACCTGTCGCCGGCGATCCGGCGCCGGTCTCACCTGTCGCCGGCGATCCGGCGCCAGAGCGGCCCCGGCAGGTTGCGCAGCACTCCGAACAGCGGTCCGAGCACCGGTGGCACCGAGACGACGCCGCTTCGTTCCCGCGCCACCGCCCGCGCCACCGCACGGGCCACCACCTCGGGGTCGGTGGCGAACGGTGCGGGATCCAGGCCGACCGTCATGCTGGACCTGACGAAGCCCGGCCGCACGACCAGCACGCGGACGCCGGTGCCCACCAGGGCGTCACCGAGACCCTGGGCGAAGGAGTCGAGGCCGGCCTTCGACGAGCCGTAGACGAAGTTGGAGCGACGGGGCCGCACCCCGGCCACCGAGGACAACACGACGATGCAGCGGCCCGTCCCCGGGTCGTCGGCCAGCCGGTCCGCCACGTACCCGAGCGCCGCCGCCGGCGCGGCGTAGTTCGTGCGGGCCATGGTGTCGACCTGTTCGGGGGTCATGCCCCGACCTGCGTGGTGGCCCAGCGAACCGACGGCGCACAGCACCAGGTCGGGTGTGCCGATCGCCCGGGTCGTCCCGGCCCAGAGCTCCTCGATGGCCCCGACCTCGAGCGCGTCCCAGCGGACGGGGTCGATCTCGACCGCATCGGTGGCGCTGGCCACGGTACGTCGGGCCGCTTCCGGGTCGCGGGCGGCGAGGACCACGCGGTCCAGCCCGTTCCGTGCGAGTGCCGCCACACAGGCGGCGGCGATGTCGGAGCCGCCGCCGAGCACCAGCGCGGTCCGTGTGGCGGCAGCTCCCCGGGAGTCGGTCACGCCGCATGTTGGCACGGGATCGGCCCCGGCGGCACCGGCCGGTAGGATCGGCCGTCGTGGTGGTTGGATGCTCGCGGCGAGGTCGGATCCTGGTGTCGGTCGTGTTCCTTGCCGGCGCGGCGCTCGTCGCGGCCTGCGGCGACGGTGGTGGCGGGAACAGTGCCGAGCTGACGACGTCGACGTCGTCGACGGTCCCCGAGTCCGCCTACGTCGACCTGACGGGCTCGCCAGAGGTGGTGATCGAGGCGGTCGACAACACCTTCAAGCCGCAGTACGCGACCGTGCGGGTCGGAACGCCCGTCACGTTCCGCAACGATGGGCGCAGCGTCCACAACGTGTTGCCGGTGACCGAGGGCGCGTTCCCCCCGATCGAGGCCGACGCATTCCAGCCCGACGACGAGGTCACCGTCACCTTCGACGAACCGGGACTGGTCCCGTACTACTGCTCGCTGCACGGCACCACGACCAAGGGCATGTACGGCGGGCTCCGGGTCGTCGGGTAGCAACCGGCCGACGGCCAGCAACCACACCGCCGGTGCCGGCGGTCGTCACTCCGTCAGGAATGGTCCGTCCTCGTCGCGGTTGGAGGCCAGGTCGCACACGACCTTCCGCACGATGCAGGCGCTGACCTCGCGGGCCAGTCCCTCCGGCTCCCACGCGTTGAGGAAGTCGCCGTGCGCCGAGTGGACGCTGCCCGAGGCGAGCGTCAGGTCGTGGTCGCCGAAGCCGATGGGGTACGCGACGGCCACGGTGAGTTGCGGCAGGACGACGGGGTGGCTGTCGGGGCAGCGCCCGCCCGCCGAGTAGGCCGCATGGCTGCGGTGGTCGGCGGTGCGGAGGTGCTCGCCGTCCCAGCAGTCGGGGAACGTGAGGAGCATGTGGAGCGGTGCCCGGTCCGAGCAGTCGGGCGGCTCCGATCGGATGGCGGTCTGGGCACCGCAGACCCAGCCGGCCACCTCACCGGGCTGCGGCGCCGTGGCGGTCGGATCGCCCGCCAGGAGTTCGAGGCCGAGTGGGTAGGGCTGCACCGAGGTCGGATCCACCCCCGGGGCGGCCCGGTAGTAGGCGTTGATGTGCGTCGGTGTCACGGGCACGCCGTGGTTGAACAGCGTCGGCTGCCAGTAGGCCGCGGTGTCGACGGTCTTGTCACACGTCGTGTCGGAGGTGAGCAGGTCCTCGGTGGTCGACGAGGCGTCGGTCGATGTGGCCCCGTAGAAGTCGTGCAGGTGCGACCTGCCGGGCGCTCCCGGGTGGACGATCGGGTCGTCGGGCGCCGAGTGGCTGTAGCCGCACTTCACGACGAACTGGCCGACCCGCCCCTGGGGTCCGGTGTGCCGTTCGGCGGCCACCGGGGTCGCAGCGTCGCCGTGACCTGCGTGCTCGCTCCGCACGTCGGGTCCACCCGGCGCTGGGTCGGCCCGGAGCGACAGCCCGGCCACGGCCACAGCGGTTGCGAGCAGTGCCGCCGCCATCGCGACCGCCAGCGCGGCCGTCCGTCGCCGGCCGGTGCCGTCCCCGTGATCCCGCTCGGCGTCGCCCACCCGTCGCTCAGTCGGCCGGCTTCGCCGGGACCTGGATCGTCGAGACGTCCGGCAGCGTCGGTCCGGTGAACCTCACCGGAGCGGCCGTCGTGGCGTCCGGCATGGTCTCCTGCGGCCCGGGCTCCGGGGTCGTCTTGTACGAGTCGGCCGGCGGCTTCGGCGGTGACGACGCCAGCAGCGTCAGCAGGTCCAGGCCGCCAGCGTTCCAGTCGCCGGTGCCGGCGGAGCCGACGGGGCATGGCGCGAGCGTCTCCAGGTTCTGGGGTGCGCTCGTGCCGAAGGTGTTGCCGCTGAAGCAGTTGCGCAGCGTGTCGACGCTCTCACCCGTGCCGAACACGTCGATCGTCGCCGCCGCCAGGTCGGCGAGGCCCGAGCCGGAGACCACGTTGCCCTGCACGACGTTCTCGAACGGGTTCCAGATCACTGCGCAGGCTGCGAGCAGACCCTCGATCGACTTGCACTCCTCGGGTGGGATCGGTGGGACCTCCCGGTCGCGCACCTCCTCGCAGGGTGTGTCCCACTCGGTCTGGGCCGGAGGGGTGTCGTTGGCGTCCTCCTCGGGGTAGGGGACCAGGCCGATGCCGGTGCGCTCGTGGTCGTAGACCAGGTTGCGTTCGATGGTGTTGCGCACCCCACCGGGGACCAGGATCCCGTTGCCCTGGGCCAGCAACGATACGTCGATGCCGGGCCCGTCCAGGTAGTTGTTGTCGTGGACGATGTTGCCGACGATGGTCGACTCGCGCTCGGGGTAGCAGAGCTCGTAGGCGCCGGTGTTCGGGACGATGCCGGCCCGGTTGTTCCGGAACGTCGAGTTGACGATGAACAGGTCGCCACCGGAGTTGGTGCCCGAGTAGCCGAGGCCGTTGTACTCCGAGACGACGTCCGTGATGAGGGCGTCACACGGGAAGCACTCGCCGATGTAGAAGCCGGCGTCGGGGCTGCCCGAGCCCAGGCTGTTGTCGAACTGGCCGTGGTAGGCGTCGAAGGCGTAGATGCCGTAGTCACCGTTGCGGTACGCGGTCAGGTACGAGCCCCGGTAGAAGTCCGAACCCGTCCAGAAGAACCCGTTGGAGGTGTAGTTCCGGGCCGTCATGTTCTCGACCACCACCCCGTCGGTGTCGAGGACCCGGATGCCGTTCTCGAGCTCGAAGCCACCGTCGAGGATCACGGTGTTGCGGTCCTCGCCGCGGATCGTGATGTTGGGGGTGGTCACGTCGACGGCCTCGGCGTAGGTGCCCGGTGCGATCAGGACCAGGTCACCCTCCTTGGCGGCGGCGACCGCCTCGGTGATCGTCGGGAACTCCGCGGGGACCTGCAGCGGGTCGAACGGGGGCGGCCCACCGTCCCCGGCCTCACCACCAGAGCCGCTCCCGCACGCAGCGACGAGCAGCGCGATGGTCACGACGGCGACCACCGTCAGTCCGGTTCGAGTCCACCGAGCACGGAGCGTGTGACGCATGGTCCCCCCAACGTCCCGCCGGCTCCCCACGAACCGGGCGCCGAGACCCTATCTCCCCGTGCCGTGTCCCACGACCGAATCCACCTCGCAGTGGCGGGCTCCACCTGGAGCGGGTGACGGGAATCGAACCCGCATGACCAGCTTGGAAGGCTGGGACTCTAGCCATTGAGCTACACCCGCGAGTCGCCGCGTCGCGGCGGACCGACGAGCAACCTAGCGGCACCATCCACGTCCGCGGAACCCGGCGTTCCTACTATCCGAAGGTCGGCCGGGCCCCGCCCGACAGCACCGGATCGTGGAGGACTGCACATGTTGGCCAAGAAGCTCGGAGCCGAGTTCATCGGGACGTTCCTGTTGGTGCTCGGCGGCTGCGGATCGGCCATCTTCGCCGCCAAGGCGCTGTCCGGCGCCCGCAACGAGGTCGGCATCGGTGGGGTGACCCTGGACGCCGCCGGGATCGTCAACAGCGGGATCGGCTACCTCGGTGTCAGCTTCGCCTTCGGCCTGACCGTGCTGTGCGGCGCCTACGCGCTCGGTCACGTGTCGGGCGGCCACTTCAACCCGGCCGTGTCGGTCGGACTCGCGACGGTCAAGCGGTTCGAGTGGCGGGACGTCCCCGCCTACGTGCTGACCCAGTGCGTCGGGGCCATCGGTGCGGTGGCGGTGCTCTGGGCGATCCAGTCGGGTCGGCCCGGCGGCTTCACCATCTCGCAGGGGTCGTTCGCCTCCAACGCGTACGGACAGGAGAACGGCCGGATCTTCTACGACCTGCCGGCGGCGTTCATCGCCGAGGTCGTGCTCACCGCGCTGTTCCTCATCGTGATCCTGGGCGTCACCACCAAGGCGGCCTCCAAGGCGCAGGCGGCGATCGGGATCGGCTTCATGCTGACGCTGATCCACCTGATCAGCATCCCGATCACCAACACCAGCGTGAACCCGGCCCGGTCGCTCGGCCCGGCGCTCTTCGAGGGGGGCACCGCGCTGACGCAGCTCTGGTTGTTCATCGTCGCCCCGCTGATCGGCGGCGCCGTCGGTGCTCTGATCTGGAGGCTCGCAACCGGTGGGGACGAGGCACAGACCGGTGAGCGCGAGGCCGAGGGCGTCGAGGTCGACTGACGCGACGGCCGGAACGTCGTGGGTTCCGCCGTCAGGGCCCGGTCTCAGGCGCTCGTGACCCGGCGCCGGAACGGCCAGCGACGGATGCGACGGCGCACCGGCCGACTCCAGCTCCAGCCGGACTCCCGGGTCGGACGACCCGCAGCTCGCCCCAGCACCCACGCGACCGTGTAGGCGCCGCCATTGATCGCCCCGTGCAGCATCACGGGGGCGAGCACGCTCCCGGACCGGTTCCGCAGCCAGGTGAAGACCAGCCCGGCCGCGGTCGTGCCGGCGACGCTCCCGGCCACGGCGGTCGCCGCTGCGGCGGCCGACGGGAGCTCGCGCAGTGTCGGGTTCGCCTCGGCCAGTCCCGATGCGGGGAGGATGTGCCACAGCCCGAACAGCCCCGCTGCGGTCAGGTCGGCCCGGACCGCCCAGTTGGGTTCCGAGGCGAAGCGTCGGCGGAACATCGCCGGCAGGACCCCCCGGAAGGCGACCTCCTCGGCGAGCACGGTCCCGAAGGGGATCTCGACCAGGACTCGCCACAACAACTCGACCGGGACGACGTTGTCGGCCCGGTCGTCCCGGAACGCGGAGCGGGAGCGAGGGACGGCCAGCCCGGCCGCGTACACGGCGGCCACGGCGCCGGCCGCGACGCCGCCCCACCGGAGCCCGCCGAGCAGGTGACGCCGCGAGAGCCCGAGCTCGGCGCCGCTGCAGTCGCCGGCGGCCCGCGCCCACCACACCAGCCCGCCGGCGACCCCCACGTTCCACGGGACGTACGCCCATCGCGGCAGCACCCGGTTCGTCATCACGTTCGACACGGTCAGGGCCGCGACGACGCCCACGGCCGGCCAGGTCTCGGGCACGGCCCGGCCCGGACGCACCGACAGGTCGTCCCACCAGTCCGGCCCACCGTGGTCGTGGGGCAGGTGGTCCAGGGGGCGCGGGGCGCTCGACGACGGGACGGCCGTCGACGACGCGGCCGCAGGTGGGGTCACGAGCGTTGGGGCTCCCCGGTGCGCCGGGTGCCCAGGTGCCGACCCGAGGTCGTCCAGCGCGCGCCGGTCGTGCGGCCCCCGAGCCGGTCGGCGGCCAGCGCAGCGGGGGACGACCCGACTCCGTTCCCGTCGCCGGTCGCGGCCCCGGCCGTGTCGCCGGTGCTGGTCCCGGCCGTGTCGCCGGTGCCGGTCCCGGCCGTGTCGCCGGTGCTGGTCCCGGCCGTGTCGCCGGTGTCGGATCCGTCGTGGGATCCCTTGATCCGCTCGGCCCGTTCCCGTTCCAGGCGCCGCAGCTGCTCCTCCACCGCCGCCAGCTGCTCCTCGGTGTAGGGGAGGCGGTAGCCCTCGGCGACGAAGCGGGCGGTGTCGGCCCGGTAGTCGTGGCCGGTCGAACGGAACTGACCGGGCTCGTTGCGCATGGCGTTCGCGGCGTCGATCAGCGTCTGGAACGCCGTGACGACCGGGTACCAGTGCTGCGACTCGGGAACGCCCCGGCCCCGGGGCTCGCCGAGCCAGTCCGGTCGGCTGTAGAGGATCGCCGGGTCGACGTGGGTGATGGGGTCGTTGTCGTGGCTGAGCTGCACGACGCGGAGCGCGTCCCGCTCCCCGGGGGTGAGCTCGGCCAGCTCCTCCCACCGGTCGAACACGCCGACGGTGCTCTCGGGCACCAGCGTGCCGGGACGGTCGAGTCCGGCCTTCGACCACTTGGCCAGGTGGGGCATCCCGAACCACAGCGCCCGGTCGATGCTGTAGCGGTCGAAGCCCTCGATGCCCTCCTTCATCACGACGTCGGAGGAGGCCCAGGCGCCCAGGCTCTCGCCGAACACGAGGACGGTCGGGCGCTGGTCCTCAGGGATCCCGAGCAGGCGCTGGTGCACGCCCCAGACCAGTCCCCGGAACTGACGGCGCCCCTGACGGACCTTCTGCAACGACAGGAACGACGGGTACCGGCCGTACTGGATGCACACCGACGCCACGTCGCCACGCATCATGAACTCGGCGGCCTCGATCATCGTGTGGTCCACCCAGCCGGTGCCGGTGGGCGAGATCAGCAGCAGGTACCGCCGGTCGTAGGCTCCGGTGCGTTCCATCTCCTCCAGCGCGATCTCGGTCCGGCTCGTCGAGTGGATCGGGTGGCTGTTGAAGCCGACGAAGATGCGGATCGGTGCCGTGGCGGGCTCGCCCATGGTGTCGGTGATGAGCTCGGGCTCGAGTGCGTCGAGCACGAAGCGCCGACCCTGCTGGCCGAGCTCGTCGAAGGGGCACAGGCTGTCGGGCGAACCCGACACGAGCGGAGAAGTGGGTGGTTCCTGGTAGCCCGGGTCGACCTTCTCGTTGGCGCGTCCGATGTAGGAGACCCCGGCCCAGTAGAGCCCGGCCGTCCCGGCCGCCCACAGCCCGGCGTTCGCGCCCCGGGCGAGCAGGTCCTTGGTGATGCCCGGACCCAGGTAGTGCTGCAGTCCCCGCCGCGAGGCCCGGAAGCCGACGGCGATCCCTGTCCCGAGTGCCGTGACGGCCGCGGTGTTGGCGATCGACCGCGGGAGCGTGAGGGGCAACTTGTCGAAGTCGTCGGTGAAGAACGATCGACGCTCGGCCAGGTAGTGGCGGGAGGCCCAGAGCGCCGCGCCGAGCGACGTGCCGGTCGTGACCGAGAGTCGCAGCGCGGTGCGCTCGTCCGCCGATGCCTCGGGCCGGATCGCGCTCAACACGTCGTAGAGCGCCCCGCCGGCCGCACCGAGCTCGAGCAGCTCGCCGCCCAGGTGGGCCACCTCCGAGGGCCAGGCCGGCCCCTCGGCCCGCGGCACCATCCGGAGGCCCCGACCGACGCCGACCAGTCCGGCCCGGACCGCGAGCCGCACGACGAGCGACGAGGAGCCTCCGGACAGCCGGTCGGTCAGCTGTTCGACCTTCCCGCTCACACCCCGGGCGGTCAGCACCGACAGGCCGCTCACGACGCCCTGGTGCAACGAGGTCCTGGGCATGAGCGAGGGCTGCATGGAACGGATGAAGTTGGTCGTCTGCAGCGGTGCGCCCGGCGAGGAGGTGAGTGGGGACACCAGCGCGAGCACCGACTCGAACCGCTGGAGCCAGCCGCGCTGGGTGCCCAGGTTCCGCAGGTCGGGATCCGCGGTGCCGACCGGCGTCAGTTCGCCGGGATCGGTTGCGCTCGACGACTCGTCGATGGGTCGCAGGTCGTCCAGGGGAGTCACGTCGGCGTTCACGGGGCGGCTCGCTTGGGGCATCCGAACAGCGTAGACGTGCCCCGGGTCCGACCCACCGGGCCGGTGACCTGCGGATCCCGTGGGTGTTCCGCCGGTACGATCCGGCCCGACCCGTGACGAACCCGTCCCGTCGGGACGTCACGACGACGCCCGAGGGAACGATGGCCGATCCGGTACCAGAGGACGACCCAGCCGCCGACGACCCAGCCGACGACCCGGTCGTCAGCGGGCCCGTTGCGGGGTGGCGGGACCGGGCCCGGTCGACGGCGGACCGCGTCGGACGTGCCGCAGGCGAGCGTCACCGTGCGCTGATCGAGCGGACATCGTGGGCCGGGCTCGTCACCGACGTCGTCGACCGGTCCCGCTCCGGAAACGGATCCGTGGTCGCCGGGCTCCTGGCCTACCGACTGTTCCTGCTGCTGTTGCCGCTCGGCGCGATCGTGGTGGCGCTGGCCGGCTTCGACCGCCTCGCGGCCGAGGGTGCGGCGGGACACCTGGGGCTGGGGCGGTCGATCACCACGGCGATCGCCACGGCCGGATCGGACGTCGAGCGCAGTCGGGTGCCGCTGCTCCTCACCGCCGTCGGCGCGTTCATCCTCACCTCGTGGGGGCTGCTCGGTGCACTGCAGTACACCGCCGCGACGGCCTGGGGGATCCCGACCCGGCGGTTCCCCGGCAAGGGTCGGACCCTCCTCCGGTTGGCGGGCAGCGTGCTGTTGTTCGTCGTGGTCCTGTACCTGTCGGTCGTCGTCCGCCGGGCCGGTCTGTTCGCGGGACTGGCGGCCTCGACGGCCAACAGCCTGGCGGCCTTCGTCGGGTTCCTCGGTCTGGGCTGGATCCTGCCGCGCCGCTCGAAGGAGTGGTTCTGGCTGGTGCCCGGTGCCGCGGTCGGGGCGATCGGCCTGGTCACGCTGCAGCTGGTCGCGTCCTACTGGCTGCCCGGGAAGGTGGCGACGGCCTCCGACACCTACGGCGTGTTCGGTTCGGCGGTCGCGGTGCTGGGCTTCCTGTTCATGGTGGGGGTCCTGGTCTGGCTCGCCCTGCTCGTGAACGCCGTGACGTGGGAACGCCACCACTCCGATCCTCCGGGCATCCTGCGGAGGATCGCCGAGCTCGTGCCGTTCCCCTCGACCAGCTTCGGTTCGGGGTACGTCGGCGAGGACGAGGAGGCCACGACCGTCACGGGTGGACTGCGGTTCCGTCGGGACCCCTGAGGGCACGGCCGCGATCCGGGTCGGCCGCCACCGGACGTGTCCGGGTCTGAGAGACTGGGACCGTGAGTGTCGGCGTCCCCCCACCGACCGGAGTCGCCCGCCTCGTCGACCTGGTCGAGGACGACACCGACGTCGTGGTGCCGCTCGGCAACGGTGAACCCGTTGCGTTCCTGGACGAGCTGGAGGCGCGGGCCGCTTCGCTGCGGGGTGTGCGGGTCAACCAGATGCATCCGCTCCGCAGGCGCCCGCACCACCAGGGCGCCTACGGCGACCGGCTACGGCACGTCTCGTACTTCCTGAGCGCCGCGATCCGGTCGGACTTCTCGTCGGGCTCGCTCGACCTGGTGCCCAACGACTTCCACCGGGTGCCGACCCTGCTGCGTCGCCGCTGTCGTCGCCCGCTGGTCGTCGTGGCCGCGTCACCCCCCGACGGGATGGGGATCGTCTCCATGGGGGTGACCGCCGACTACGCGGCGGCCCTGCTCGGTGACGCCCCGGTCGTCGTCGAGGTGAACCCGAACATGCCCCGGACCTCGGGGTCCCACCGGATCGCCCTCTCGGACTGCGCCGGATGGTTCGAGGCGGCCACCGACCTGGTCGAGGTCCCCAGCCGCCCGCCCGACGACGTCGACCGAGCGATCGCCGGGCTGGTCGCCGAACGGATCCCCGACGGTGCGACCCTCCAGATCGGCGTGGGAGCCGTCCCGAACGTCGTGGCCGGGCTGCTGGCCGACCACCACGACCTGCGCATCCACACCGAGCTGTTCGGCGACGCGCTCGCAGGCCTGGTGGACTCGGGCGCCGTCCGGCTCAGCGGAGCCGAGGGCGAGCCGACGATCGTGACCACGACCTCGTTCGGCTCCAACGACCTGTACCGGTGGCTGGGCGAGCACGACGTCGTCGACTTCCGCCCGGTCGACCACACGAACCACCCACGCGTCATCGGAACCCAGCGGCGGCTGCACGCCGTGAACGCCACGATGCAGGTGGACCTGCTCGGCCAGTGCGCCTCCGAGTCGCTGGGACACCACTACGTCTCGTCCACCGGCGGGCAGGCCGACTTCCTCCGGGGGGCCCAGCTCGCCGAGGACGGGCAGAGCTTCATCGTCACCCACTCGACTGCGCTCGACGGAACCGTCTCCCGCATCGTCCCGGAGCTCAGCCCCGGTGCGGTGGTGACCGCCCACAAGAACGTGGTCGACAAGGTCGTGACCGAGCACGGGGTCGCCGAGCTCGAGGGCCGCACCCTCTCGGAGCGGGCCGAGGCGCTGGTCCGGATCGCCGCGCCGCAGTTCCGCGACGAGCTGCGGGCCGCCGCCCGCCGGATCACCTCGACCTGACGCGAGGTGGCGCCGGGCGCATCGCCGGGGCGCCCCGTGGTCGGCCTGCTGCTCTTCGGCCTGCTGGTCTTCGGCCTGGTGGTCGGGACGGCGAGATTCGAACTCGCGACCCCCGGCACCCAAAGCCGGTGCGCTCCCAGGCTGCGCCACGTCCCGTCCGGCCACCCTACCGTGGCCCGA